>NZ_SOFU01000012.1:0-96430 GCF_004402245.1 Cryobacterium sp. TMT2-18-2 | reverse complement strand
GGACGGGGTGACCCCGTCGAGGATGATGTCGGCGAACACATCCGCCGTGAGCTGCGTCAGGGTGCGTTCCTCCCCCAGCCCCTGCAGGCTCAACGCCGCGAGCATCACCGCCGCCGCGTTCGCCTCGAAATACTCCCCGAGGGCCTCCTGCTCTTCGATGAATGAGGGCTTCATGACACACACGCTACGGGCACCCACCGACATTGCCCGCGGCATCCGCCCACCCACAGGCACCCTGTGGATAACCCGATCAGGCCGTGATTGTGGAGGGATCGGCGGGTGGTGAAATGCCCGCTCAGAACCGGTGCTGCAACACCCAGTTGTGCATGGTGACGGCCGCGGCGGCCGACGCGTTGAGCGAGCGGGTGGAGCCGAACTGGCTGATCTCGACGACGGCATCCGCTGCCTCGATCGCTTCGGGAGAGAGGCCGGGACCCTCCTGCCCGAACAGGAGCACGCAGCGCTCGGGGAAGCGGAACGTTTCGATGATCACGCTGCCGGGCACGTTGTCGATGGCGATGATCGGCACGGTCTCGGCGGCGGCCCACTCGACGAAGGATGCGACATCCGGGTGGTGCAGCACGTGCTGGTACCGGTCGGTGACCATGGCCCCGCGCTTGTTCCACCGCTTGCGCCCGATGATGTGCACCGTGTCGGCGGCGAACGCGTTGGCGCTGCGCACGATCGAGCCGATGTTCATGTCGTGCTGCCAGTTCTCGATGGCGACGTGAAACGGATGCCGCTTCTCGTCGAGGTCGGCGACGATCGCGGCCATGCTCCAGTAGCGGTAGCGGTCGATCACGTTGCGCGTGTCGCCACGCTCGAGCAGCTCGCGGTCGTAGAACGACTCCTCGGGCCACTCTCCGGCCCAGGGTCCGACGCCGTGGGTGGACAGTTCGGGCGTGGGGTTCTGCGGTTCTTGCACCGGTCCACCGTATCCCGCCGGGCACCGCAGGGCGTGCCGGGCATGCCGTCGGGTACTCTGGCCTGCAGGGTTCGCGTTTCGCCGGCTCGCACCCCGCCCGGAAGGAACCAGCACCATGCATCCCACGCTCTTCGGTATCGACTTTCTCGACTCGGAATGGCTGATCGGCTGGTTCGGGTCGTTCGTGCTGCTGGGCGTCGCCGGCGTCGTCTTCGTCGAGACCGGCTTCATCGTCTTGTCTTTCCTGCCCGGAGACTCGCTCCTCTTCACCGTGGGACTGCTCACCGCCACCGGGGATGTGCCGTTCCCGATCTGGGTGACCTGCCTGGTCATCTTCATCGCCGCGTTCTCCGGCGACCAGCTTGCCTATTACATCGGTCGCAAGGCCGGTCCCGCCGTCTTCGCCCGCGAACAGAACCGCCTGTTCAACCCGAAGAACGTGGAACGCACCAACGCGTTCTTCGCCAAGCACGGCGGCAAGGCCGTCATCATCGCCCGCTTCCTGCCTGTGTTCCGTGCGTTCGTGCCGGTCGCCGCCGGCGTCGGCCGGATGAAATACCGCACCTTCGTGCTCTTCAACCTGGTCGGTGCCTTCGCCTGGGGTGTCGGCCTCACCCTCGTCGGATTTCTGCTGGGCCAGATCGAGTTCGTGGCGAAGTACTCCGAATTCTTCATCATCGGCATCGTGCTGCTCTCGGGCGTGCCGATCCTGTCCGAGCTCTACAAGGCCGGCCGCGAGACGATGCGCACCCGCGGCACGAGTGCCGTGCCCATTACCACGATCCCCGAGGACCTGCGCGAGGAGTAGCGTCAGTTCAGCGTCAGCGAGGCCAGGTGGGCGATCCGGTTCCACAGGGGTGCGTTTCCGGCCCTCGTCGAGGTAGCCGCTGAGGATGGCCCGCCGCACGTAGGCCTCGGCCCCACCGACCGTGAACCCGTTTCCTCACTCTGCTTGCGTACTCAAACGCACGACCGCGCCGAAACGTTGCTGTGCCCAGCCGCCCAAACAGACGCTGATCTTTCGGCGCACCTAAATCTGCCCTATCCTTCCGGTGTGGCGAAAAACAACATGCGCACGGATGCGAGGAAGCCGGTCCCGGAGATCGCCACCGTGGCATCCTCTCACCTGCTCTGGTTGCTCGGCCCTGCCCTCGTCGCGGGCGTGGCCTACCTCGACCCCGGCAACGTCGCCAGCAACATGACGGCCGGCGCCCGCTACGGCTACCTGCTGGTCTGGGTGGTCGTGGCCGGCAACGTGATGGCCTGGCTGATCCAGTACCTCTCGGCCAAGCTCGGCATCGTGACCGGCACGAGTCTGCCGGAAATCCTCGGGCGACGCATTCGGCGCCCGCTCACCCGCCGCCTCTACTGGGTGCAGGCGGAACTGGTGGCCATGGCCACCGACCTGGCCGAGATCATCGGCGGCGCGGTCGCCCTGAACCTACTCTTCGGCCTCCCCCTGCTCGCCGGCGGCGTGATCACCGGGGTCATCTCGATGATCGTGCTCACGGTGCAGACCCGCCGCGGCCCGCGCACCTTCGAACGCGTCATCGTGGCACTGCTGCTCATCATCACCGTGGGCTTCGCGGCCGGGGTGTTCTTCGCTCCGCCGGATGCCGGCAGTGTCGTCGCCGGCCTCGTGCCGCGGTTCGAGGGCGCGAATTCGGTGCTCCTGGCCGCGTCCATCCTCGGCGCGACGATCATGCCGCACGCCATCTACGCCCACTCCGCGCTCACCCGGGACCGATTCCCCGTCGTGGCGGGCGGCCCGGCAACGCGACGCCTGCTCTGGGCCACCAAATGGGACGTCACCATCGCGATGGCCATCGCCGGCACGGTGAACCTGTCGATCCTGCTGCTTGCGGCATCCGCTCTGCAGGGCGTCGCCGGGACCGATACGCTCGAGGGCGCCCACGCCGCCCTCGAGGCAACCCTCGGGCCCGTGATTGCGACGGTGTTCGCGGTCGGGCTGCTCGCTTCCGGGCTGGCGTCCACCTCGGTCGGAGCGTACGCGGGCGCGGAGATCATGCACGGCCTGTTGCACGTGCGCGTGCCGCTGCTGGCGCGCCGCGTGGTCACCCTCATTCCCGCGCTGCTGATCCTGGGCGTGGGTTTCGACCCGACCGAGGCCCTGGTGCTCAGCCAGGTCGTCCTGTCGTTTGGCATCCCGTTCGCGCTGATCCCCCTGGTCTGGCTCACCATGCAGCGCGGAGTGCTCGGCGAACATGCCAACCGCTGGTACACGACGGTCGCCGGGGCCGTCTGCGCCCTGCTTCTGGTGGCCCTGAACGTGGTGCTGCTCGTGCTCGTGTTCACCGGGGCGTGATGAAACACCCCACACCCGCGGCCGAGGACTACCTCAAGACCATCTACGCGCACACCGAATGGCAGCCAAGTCCGATCACGCCTTCGGTGCTGGCCGCGCGGCTGGGGGTGGCGCCGTCGTCGGTCACCGAGATGGTGAAGAAGCTCGCCGCCGGAGGCCTGATCGAGCACGTCCCCTACGGGCCGCTCACCCTGAGCCGGACCGGTTTCCTGCGGGCAACCGCGGTGGTGCGCCGGCACCGGTTGGTCGAGACCCGGCTCGTGCGGGAGATGGGCTACGACTGGCACGAGGTGCACGACGAGGCGGAAGTGCTCGAGCATTCGATCTCGGACCGGCTGCTGGCGGCGATCGACGACCGGCTCGGGAATCCGTCGGCCGACCCGCACGGGGACCCGATCCCGGCCGAAGACGGCAGCCTGACCCGGCCGGACGCCATCCTGCTGGCCGAGGCCGCACCCGGCCACGTCGGGGAGGTCGTGCGCATCAGCGACCGCGACCCGGACATCCTGCGCGACCTTGCCGTGCACCGGGTCGGCCCGGGAACCCGGCTCACCGTTCTCGAACCCGGCGTGGTGCGGCTACCTGGCGGCGGAATCCGTCGGCTGTCGTCTGCGGCGGCCCGGTCGATCTGGCTCACCTCGTAACCGTCCGGAAACCTCGCGCCGCTAGGCTTGTTCCCGAACCGAGGGAGCACCCAATGACACGCCGCGAAGACATCGAATGCTGGCTCACCGATATGGATGGCGTGCTCGTGCATGAAAACAGTCCGTTGCCGGGAGCGGCGCAGCTGCTGCAGCAGTGGAGCGACGCCGGCACGCCGTTCCTGGTGCTCACGAACAACTCGATCTTCACCCCCCGGGACCTCAGTGCCCGCCTGCGCGCCTCGGGCCTGAACGTGCCCGAAGACCGCATCTGGACCTCCGCGCTGGCGACGGCCGACTTCCTCCGCTCCCAGGCACCCGGCGGCACCGCCTTCGTGATCGGTGAGGTCGGGCTCACGACCGCCCTGCACGAGGCGGGCTTCATCATGACCGAGACGAACCCGGACTACGTGGTGGTGGGCGAAACCCGCAACTACTCGTTCGAGGCCATCACCAAGGCGATCCGACTGCTCTTGAACGGTGCCCGCTTCATTTCGACGAACCCGGATGCGACCGGCCCCAGTTCGGACGGCCCCCTGCCCGCCACGGGTGCGATCTCGGCCCTGATCACCAAGGCCACCGGCATGGAGCCCTATGTGGTGGGCAAGCCGAACCCGATGATGTTCCGCTCGGCGATGAACAAGATCGGCGCGCACTCGGAGAACACGGCCATGATCGGTGATCGGATGGACACCGACATCATCGCCGGGATCGAGGCCGGGCTGCACACCATTCTCGTGATGACCGGCATCAGTGACGACGCTGAGGTGCACCGCTACCCGTTCCGCCCGGACGAGATCCTCTCCGGCGTGCACGAGCTGGTCTCCAAGGAGCCCGTGGAGTCCGACGCGATCTAGGTTCGGTCGCTCCCGTCGCAGCCGGGCGGCAGACGTCGGTGACGGATGCTCCGGAACGGTTATGCGGCGGGTCCCGGTCCGGGGCCCGCGATGCTCGCGTTCATCGGCTCGCCGGAGGCCCGGCTCACGAAGCAGTAGTAGGAGCGGCCGCCATCGGACCACTGTTCCTCGGTGATCGGGTAACTACCCTGCACCTGCACGTCGTCGTAGGCCGAGGCCGCGGCCAGGTCGATGACGCCGGTCGCGCTGCAGAGCAGGTTGATCTGCCCGGCCAGCTCGGCCTCGCCAGGGAAGGCTGTGGCGGCATCCCCGGCAAACACACCGCGGTACACGAGCTGAGCTGCATGCGGGGTGGCGCAGTCGGCGACCGTGAACTCCTCTTCCCAGGGTGTCACGTACGGCTGCAGACATTCGCCGCCGAACAGGGTGTCCCACTGGTGCACGCCGACCGGCTGCGGGCCGGTGGCCTCGGGCGGCGCCGACGGCGCCGCACTCGGGGTGGCGCTCGGGGCAGGTGTGGCGCTGGACGTGGCCACCGCAACGGGGGCAGGGTCGCCGCCGGCCAGGCTCTGCCCGAGGAAGAACAGTGCCGCCAGCGCGAGCACGAGCACCAGGCCGCCGACGCTCCAGATCAGAAGCCGGGGTCTGCCGGGGCGGCTGCCTCCGGGCGGGCGACCGGCCGAGGCAGGCCGCGCGGCACCGGCACCGGACAGCGCCGCGTCCACGGCGGAACGCCGGCCGTTCGCTCCGACCGGAGTGGCCACGCCCGACGAGGAGTTCGTGCCCGACGAGGGGCGCGGGGATACCGCGCCGAACGGACTCGTCGGGCCCGACGCGGGCCGCGGAGTGGTGGCAGCAGTACTCGCACCGGCGTGGGTACCGGCCCCCGCCCCGGCTGGTGCGGGTTCGGGGGAAGCAGTGGCGGCGGACACGGGCGCGCCGGACAGGTGGGCCGGCGGTGCGGTGGGCGCGGCGCGGGCCGCAGCCGAGGCCTGCGCCGCCGTCTCGGCCAGCCGTGTGCCTGCACGGGCGTCCGGTGCTCGGACGGCTGTCTTCGGCGCCGGGATGGCTGCCGCGGCTAACGGGGCACCCGAGGCGGCAACAACGGCCGCGGCTCCCGCCGCAACTCGTGCCTCGGCTCCAGCGATCCCGGCGGCGTCGCGGGCCTGGCCCGCGAGCGGGGCCGGAACCGACAGCGACGCGGCCAGTCGTGCGCGAAGACGGCCGCGGGCGGAGACCGGAGCCGGCAGCGCGGCCGGCTCGGGGTCGGGAGCAGGCGGCGTGCGCCCGGCCAGCAGATCGGCGGCCGCAATCTCCTCGGCGGTCAGCTCGAGCGGTGACTGCGTGACGGTGGTCCACCACGGCGCCGGTGCGAGATCGGCTTTCTCCGAACGGATGCCGCCGCTCCGGTCAGACTCGTCCGGCCCGGTCCCGCCGGGCACCGGCAGGGGCGCGGGAGCCTCGACGGGTGCCAGAGGTGCCGGTGCCGACGCGTCGGGCGCCCACGGGGTGGGCCGCGAAGCTGAGGCCGAGCGTGTTTCGGCGGGCGTCAGTTCCGAGGCCGAGTCAGCCGTGAGCGCGGCGGACGAAGCGGCCGACCTGACAGCGGCCGAGGGCGCGAACGCGGCCGGCTGGAGCTCGGAAAACGCGGCCGCAGACGAGGACGCGGCCGCAGTCGACTCGGCAGACGAAGCAGCACCGGAAGCAGCGGCACCGACTGCGGAAGCAGCACGCGCCGGGTTTGCGGGCGTCAGGACGAACAGGGCAGCGGTCGTGATCGGCACGGTTCCTGTCACATTGGCCGGCCCCGCAGACGAAGGCGTCGCTCCAGCCGAAGGCGTCGCTCCCGACGAAGGCACAGGAGCGGCCGGAGGCGCCGGAGCAGGACCAGCCGCAGCAGCGGCGGCCCGAGCCGCGGCACCCTTGGCGAGCCGAGGGTCAGGCTGGGAGGTCGGCTTGAGCCCCCAGAGGAAGACGCCGGTATGGGTCGACGGCTCGGCGGGTGCCGGTGGAACAATGCGGGAGGTTCTCGGCCACCGCGGCGACTGGCGGGGCGAATATTCATCCGGCAGGGCCGGGCGCGCACCGTCACCGAGCTGAGATGCCAGCCACTTCATTCCGTCCTCGCCGGGCACCTCGTCTGCGGGCACTAGTTCAGCCCCAGGTCCTCAAGGCCGATCGCGGCGTAGTAGGGGTAGCCCGCGGCTTCGATCACTTCGCGCGCGCCGGTGTTTCGGTCGACCACGACGGCTACGCCGGCGATGATCGCACCGACCTTGAGGAGCGCGTCGATCGCCGCCAGGGGCGAACCGCCCGTGGTGGACGTGTCCTCGAGCACGACGACGCGCTTGCCGGCGAGATCAGGTCCCTCGACCTGCTTGCCCCGGCCGTGGTCCTTGGGCTCCTTACGCACGACGAAGGCGTCATACGCGGCCCCGCGGGCCACGCCCTGGTGCAGGATGGCCGCCGCCACCGGGTCGGCGCCCATGGTCATGCCGCCGACCGCGGTGACATCCGGGATGTGCGCGATCAGGTCGAGCATGACCTGGCCGATCAGTGGGGCGACGCGGTGGTCGAGGCTGACCTTGCGCAGGTCGACGTAATACGTCGCCTTCTTGCCGCTGGTCAGGGTGAAGTCCCCGTGAAAAACGGCCTCGGCTGAGATGTGGGCGATGAGCTGCTGGCGTGTGTCCGTCACAGGACCAACTTTAGGCCATCGGCCGGTCGGTGAACCTGAAGCAGGCGTTGCTCTAGAAGATACGAACGAGCTTGCGCTCGGGAACGCGGCGGAATCCGTCCTTGTGCACGTCGACGACGACGGCAACGACGGAGGAGATGACGATGAGAACGAGAACGGCGAGAAGAACAAACACGGTCGTACCTTTCGGGAAATGGGGTTGAGTGTCGGGGAGACGGAGGCACCATTGCACGAGTTCGACGTAGATAGTTCATCATCTTTAACCTTGCAGCACAATCGCATAGTTCTGCACGGAGTGTGTAGCGTTACTACATGGATGTCCAACGACTCGAACTTCTCCGCGAACTGGCCGAACGCCACAGCATCACTGAGGTTGCCCGCGCCACGCACCGTACGCCATCCGCTGTCTCGCAGCAGCTGAAAGTGCTCGAACGCGAGGCCGGCCTGCCGCTCACCGAGCGCAGCGGTCGCGGCCTCATTCTGACGGATGCCGGCCGCGCCCTGGCCCGCAGCGCAACGGATGTCGCGGTCGCCCTCGCCCGCGCCCGAGCGGTCTGGGACGAGTTCCGCAACGACGCCACCGGCGAGGTGAGCCTGGTCACGTTTCCGACCGCGGGCGAGATGCTGCTGCCGGGCGCGGTGAAGGCCATCGCCGCCGTGCCCGGACTCGTCGTCACCTGCACCGATAAGGACCCGGAACTGAGCGACTTCCCCGCGCTCACGGCGGAGTACGACATCGTGCTCGCCTACAGCCTGCGCGGCCAGCTCCCCTGGGGCGGTCGGGGCCTGACGGTGGTCCCGCTGATGACCGAGCCGCTCGACGTCGGGGTGCCGGCCGACCACCGGCTGGCCTCCCGGTCGTGGATCACTCCGGCGGACGTCATCGGCGAGACCTGGATCGGCGCGCCGACCGGCTACCCGTTCGAGCGCATCCTGCACCAGATCGAGCAGAAGGCCGGCAGCCAGATCACCGTCGCCCAGCAGTTCGCCGACCTGCGAGTGATCGAGGCGTTCGTCGTGGCAGGCCTCGGCATCGCCCTGGTGCCCCGGTACACCTGGGGCGGCGACCAGCCGGGCCGGCTCGTGCTCAAGCCGCTGCGCGGGGTGGACGCCGAACGCCAGATCGTGGCGCTGATGCGCCCCGACCGGGCCGAGCGCCTCGCCGTGCGCACCGTTTTGGAGGTGCTCCGCACCGAGGCCGCCCGCGTGCAGGCCAAGCACGCCCTCATCCCCTAGGCGTTCTGTGGGAAGCCCAGGTTGATGCCGCCGTGGCTCGGGTCCAGCCACCGGCTCGTGATGGCCTTCTCCCGGGTGTAGAAGGCGATCCCGGCCGGGCCGTAGGCCTTGGCGTCGCCGAACAGGGAGTCCTTCCAGCCGCCGAACGAGTGGTAGGCCACGGGCACCGGGATCGGCACGTTGATGCCGACCATGCCGACCTGCACCTCGTTCTGGAACCGTCTGGCCGCACCGCCGTCGTTGGTGAAGATGGCCGTGCCGTTGCCGTAGCGGCTGCGGTTGATCAGGTCGAGCCCCTCGGCGTAGCTGGCGACCCGCACGATGGAGAGCACCGGGCCGAAGATCTCGTCGAGGTAGACGTCCGAGTCCGTGCTGACCCTGTCGAAGAGGGTCGGGCCGAGCCAGAATCCGCTCGCGTCACCGTCCACCTCGATGCCGCGGCCGTCCACGACGACCTCGGCTCCGTCGGTCTGGGCGAGGTCGATGTAGGAGGCCACCTTGTCGCGGTGTACCTTCGTGATTAGAGGTCCCATGTCGCATCCGCGCATGCCGTCGCCCACCTTGAGGCCCCTCAGCCGTGCGGTGATCTTCGCGACCAGGTCGTCAGCGACCGGTTCCACGGCCACCACCACGCTGATTGCCATGCAGCGCTCACCGGCCGAGCCGAAGCCGGCGTTGACCGCGGCATCCGCGGCCAGGTCCAGGTCCGCGTCGGGCAGCACGAGCATGTGGTTCTTCGCGCCGCCGAGGGCCTGCACGCGCTTGCCGTGGTGGGCGGCCGTCTCGTAGATGTACTGCGCGATCGGCGTGGAGCCGACGAACGAGATCGCCTGCACGTCGGGGTGCACGAGCAGGGCGTCGACGGCTTCCTTGTCGCCGTGCAGGACGTTGAGCACACCGGCGGGCAGGCCGGCCTCGGTCATCAGGGCAGCCATCCAGTTCGACGCGGACGGGTCTTTCTCGCTCGGCTTGAGCACGACCGTGTTGCCGGCGGCGATGGCGATCGGGAAGAACCAGAGGGGCACCATGGCGGGGAAGTTGAACGGGCTGATGATGCCCACCACGCCGAGCGGCTGGCGCAGCGTGTAGACGTCGACGCCCGTGGACACGTTCTCGGAGTACTCGCCCTTGCTCAGGTGCGGCATGCCGAGCGCGAACTCGACGACCTCGAGGCCGCGCGCGATCTCGCCGAGCGCATCCGAGGTGACCTTGCCGTGTTCGGCGGTGAGGATGTCGGCCAGCTCGCCTTTGCGCGCGTTCAGCAGCTCGCGGAAGTTGAACATCACGCCCTGGCGCTTGGCTTGGGATGTGTCGCGCCAGAGCGGATAGGCGGCGTGGGCGGAGGCGACGGCGGTGTCGACGTCGGTGGCACTGGCCAGGATCACGTTCTTCGCGACGGCGCCGAGGGCGGGGTTGAAGACGGGCGCGGTGCGGGTCGAGGCTCCCCGGAGGGGAGCCCCGTCGACCCAGTGGGTGATGAGGGGCAGTTCGGTCATGGGCGTTCGTCTCTCTTCATTCTCTTCATCGAGTCGGGGTGAGGGTGAGCGGGGCGTCAGCCGAGCAGGTCGAGGCTGAGGACCTCGTCATAGATAGTGAGCGCCTCGGCGACCTCGGCGTCGGTGACGACGCAGGGCGGCACCACGTGGATGCGGTTCTCGGCCAGGAACGGCAGCAGGTTGCGGGCCAGCAGCTCCGATTTGATCCGGCCCATCACGGCGCCGCTGAGCGGCTGGCGGGTCTCCCGGTCGGAGACGAGTTCCATCGCCCAGAACACGCCGACCCCGCGCACCTCTCCGATGATCGGGTGCTTGGCCGCCAGTTCGGCGAGCCCGGGCGCGAGCACGTCGCGCCCGATTCGGGCGGCGTTCTCCACGATGCCCTCGTTCTTCATGGCATCCAGGGCCGCCACGATCGACGCCATCGCCAGCGGATGTCCGCTATAGGTGAGTCCGCCGGGATAGACCGTGGTGTCGAAGTCGTGGGCGATGGGGTCGGAGATGATCACACCGCCGGTGGGCACATAACCGGAGTTGACGCCCTTCGCGAAAGCGATCAGGTCCGGCACCACGTCGAAGCCGTCGAACGCGAACCAGTTGCCGGTGCGGCCGAAGCCGGCCATCACCTCGTCGAGGATCAGCATGATGCCGTACCGGTCGCAGAGGGCCCGCACGCCGGCGAGGTAGCCGGGCGGCGGCACGAGCACGCCGGCGGTGCCGGGGATGGATTCCAGCAGCACGGCCGCGATGCCGGCGGGTCCCTCACTCTGGATCACGTGCTCGAGGTGGCGCAGGGCCCGCTCCGACTCCTGCTCGGGGCTGGTCGCCCAGAACTCGCTGCGGTAGAGGTAGGGGCCGAAGAAGTGCACGTGCCCGCGGGCGAACTCATTCGGGATGCGGCGCCAGTCGCCGGTCGCGACGATGGCCGCGCCCGTGTTGCCGTGGTACGAGCGGTAGGTGGAGAGCACCGTGTCGCGGCCCGTGTGCAGGCGCGCCATGCGGATCGCGTTCTCGATCGCATCCGCCCCGCCGTTGGTGAAGAAGACCTTGTTGAAGCCCTCCGGCGCCCGTTCGACGACGCGCTGAGCAGCCTCGCCGCGGGACAGGGTCGCCGTGGAGGGCGCCACCGTGGTGAGCCGACCGGCCTGCTCGATGATGGCCGCGGTGACGGCCGGATGCTGGTGGCCGATGTTCACGTTGACGAGCTGGCTGGAGAAGTCCAGATAGCTGCGCCCGTCATAATCCCAGACCCGGGAGCCCTGCCCGCCGGCGATCACCAGCGGTTTGAGGGCCCCCTGGGCCGACCAGGAGTGGAAGACGTGCGCCCGGTCAAGGTCGTAGGCGAGCTCGTTGCGGCTGGCCGTGGCGCTCGGGGAAGTGATGTCATTCACGAATATCGGGTTCTTTCTCTCTGCGTTGAGATGGTGAGGTCGTGGATCGCCCACCTTCAGTGTGACCTCGATCGGCTTGAAGTCTGCACCATTCACCTGGATCGGGTCATTTCTTTGCCACGATGGGCTCGGTCATCGCCGGGATCACGGTCTCCCCGTAGACGCGCATCGTTTCTTCCTTGTTGTCGTGTTGCAGGTAGCCGGCGAACTGGTCGACGCCGATGGCGCGCAGGGCCTCGAGCTTCTCGATGTGGTCCTTCGCGGTGCCGAGCAGACAGAACCGGTCGATGATCTCGTCGGGCACGAATTCGGCGTGCGCGTTTCCGGGACGGCCGTGCTCGTTGTAGTCGTAATCCTGCCGGCCAATGATGTAGTCGGTGAGGGCCTTCGGCACAGAAGATTCGGTGCCGTACTTGGCGACGATGTCAGCCACGTGATTGCCGACCATGCCGCCGAACCAGCGGCACTGGTTGCGCATGTGGCCCCAATTGTCGCCGATGTACATGGGCGCGGCCACGCAGAACTTGACCGCCATCGGGTCGCGGCCGGATTTCGCCGCGGCCTCCCGCACGGTCTTGATCATCCACTCGGCCACGTCGAGATCGGCCATCTGCAGGATGAAACCGTCGCCGACCTCGCCCGCGAGTTTGAGCGCGAGGGGCCCGTAGGCCGCCACCCACACATCGAGGGTGGAGCCGCGGCTCCACGGGAACTGCAGGGTCGCGCCGTTGTATTCGACCGACCGGGAGTTCGCGAGTTCCCGGATCACATGCACCGACTCGCGCAGCGTCTTCAGGGTCGTGGGGGTTCCGTTGATGACCCGTACCGCCGAATCCCCGCGGCCGATGCCGCAGATGGTGCGGTTGCCGTACATCTCGTTCAGCGTCGCGTAGGTGGAGGCTGTGACCGTCCAGTCGCGGGTGCCCGGGTTCGTGACCATGGGTCCGACGATGATCCTGTCCGTCTCAGCGAGGATCCGGCTGTAGATGACGTAGGGCTCCTGCCAGAGCAGATGCGAGTCGAACGTCCAGACGTGGCTGAAGCCGTGCGCCTCGGCCAGTTTGGCCAGGTGCACGGTGCGGGCGGATGGGGGGTTGGTCTGCAGCACTGCTCCGAAGTCCATCTGGGGTCCCGCCTAGATCAGGTACTGGCTCAGGCCGCGCTTGACGAACCGGCCGTCACCCGTGGAGCCGAGATAGGAGTTGTCGTCGATGATGACCTTGCCGCGGGACAGAACGGTGTCGACGTGACCGTCGATCTCGTAGCCTTCCCAGGCGGAGTGGTCCATGTTCATGTGGTGGGTCTTGCCATTCCCGTTGACGGGCAGGCCGATCGAGGTGTGGCCGTTCGGGTCGTAGATCACGATGTCGCCGTCGGCGCCCGGCTGGATGACCCCCTTTTTGCCGTACAGCCCGAACATCCGTGCCGGGGTGGTCGCGGTGATCTCCACCCAGCGTTCGAGCGAGATGCGGCCGTTGACGACGCCCTGGTAGAGCAGGTCCAGGCGGTGCTCGACCGAGCCGATGCCGTTCGGGATCTTCGAGAAGTCGCCGAGGCCCAGCTCTTTCTGCCCCTTCATACAGAACGGGCAGTGGTCGGTGGAGACCATCTGGATGTCGTTGGTGCGCAGGCTCTGCCACAGGTGGTCCTGGTGGCCCTCGGCCCGCGAGCGCAGCGGCGTGGAGCAGACCCACTTCGCGCCCTCGAACCCGGGTGCCCCGAGATTCTCCTCGAGCGACAGGTAGAGGTATTGCGGGCAGGTCTCCCCGAACACGTTCTGGCCGTGGTCCCGGGCGGCGGCGATCTGCTCCACGGCCTGCTTGGCGCTCACGTGCACCACGTAGAGCGGCGCCCCGGTGAGGTTCGCGAGCATGATCGCGCGGTGGGTGGCCTCCTCCTCCAGCTGCCAGGCGCGGGCGACGCCGTGGTAGTAGGGGTCGGTCTTGCCCTCTGCGAGCAGCTGCGTGACGAGCACGTCGATGGCCGGGCCGTTCTCGGCGTGCATCATGGTCATCAGCCCGGTCTCGGCGGACTTCTGCATGGCGCGCAGGATCTGCGCGTCATCCGAGTAGAAGACGCCGGGGTAGGCCATGAACAGTTTGAAGCTGGAGATGCCCTCGTCCAGCAGCCCGTCCATCGCCTGCAGCGAGTCCTCGTTGAGGTCGCCGATGATCTGGTGGAAGCCGTAGTCGATGGCGCAGTTGCCGGCCGCCTTCTCGTGCCAGGCCGCCAAACCGTCGAAGACCCGCTGGCCGTAGCTCTGCACCGCGAAGTCGACGATGGTGGTGGTGCCGCCCCAGGCCGCGGCCCGGGTGCCGGTCTCGAAGGTGTCGCTGGCCGCGGTGCCGCCGAACGGCAGCTGCATGTGGGTGTGCGCGTCGACGCCGCCGGGGATCACGTACTTGCCGGTGGCGTCGATCACACGGTCGACGGATGCGGCGAGGTCGTTCCCGAGGAGGGCCGAGCCCGGTGCCAGCACGGCGACGATGATCTCGCCGTCGATGAGGACATCCGCCCGCACCCGGCCGGTCGCGCTGACCACGGTGCCGTTCTGGATCAGGATCGTCACAATGCACCCCTGGCTACGGCCGGGCGATCGGGCCGTAGGAGTCAGGACGGCGGTCCCGGTAGAACTGCCACGAGTTGCGCACCTCTCGGATGACACCCAGGTCGAGGTCGCGGATGACGACCTCCTCGGTGTCGGTGGAGGCCACCTCGCCGACGTAGTTGCCGCGCGGGTCGACGAAGTAGGAGCTTCCGTAGAAGGTGACGGCGTCGGCGCCGAACTCCTCGGTCTCGGTACCGATGCGATTGTTGGCGCCGATGTAGTACTGGTTGGCGACGGCGGCGGCCGGCTGCTCGAGCTCCCAGAGCCGGTTCGAGAGGCCGGGCTTGGTGGCCGAGGGGTTGAAGACGATCTCGGCGCCGTTCAGGCCGAGCACGCGCCAGCCCTCCGGGAAGTGCCGGTCGTAGCAGATGTAGACGCCGATCTTGCCGACCATGGTGTCGAAGACGGGGTAGTCGGCGTTCCCGGGGCGGAAGTAGAACTTCTCCCAGAACTGGGGCAGGTGGGGGATGTGGTGCTTGCGGTACTTGCCGAGGTAGGTGCCGTCGGCGTCGATCACGGCGGCCGCGTTGTAGAGCACCCCGGGCTGCTCCTCCTCGTAGATGGGGAGCACGATCACCATCGTGTGCTCGGCGGCGAGCTTCTGGAACCGCTCCACGAGCGGTCCCGGCACGCTCTGCGCGTAGTCGTAGTACGTGGCGTCCTGCACAATGCCGAAGTAGGGGCCGTGGAACAGCTCCTGGAAGCAGATCACCTGCACTCCCGCTTCGGCGGCGGTGCGCACGAATCCCTCGTGCTTCTGGATCATCGACTCCTGATCGCCCGTCCACTCGGTCTGGGTGATTGCGGCCCGAACTACAGTCATCTTGTCTCCACATTCGCCAGTGACGGAACAACGTCAAGCCGAACGACAGCGTCCGGGCTTGTTATTCTTCGACGCAAACATTTGGTGCTGTTTCTCTGTGTGACCAACGCGTTTATCATCCTGTCGAGTGAATCTGCCGGTGGCAAGGATTCATGCAAACCGTTATCGTCGCGGCCCAGCACGGAGGCACTGGCCGACCGAGTATCACTCGATCGCGCCTACAATGGGGGTAATGCCTCGTCCGCTGCTGGAGTTCTCGGACAACTTCGACACAGAAAACGGGGACGTCTCAGTTCACCCCGAGAGGTTCGCCGTCGGGGCCACTCATCCGCCGCGACGACGCCGGAAATTTTCGGTGCGCGCCGCGCTGCTGGCGCCGTGCGTATCGGATCAGTAAAACTCCTGTCCTGCTTTGACATGACGTCATCGACTCGCCGGCAGGTTGTGAATAATCGAGATTGGAATCCACACCATGGCACGCACAGAAAACGGAAAAGTCGCACTCGTTACCGGTGGTGGACAGGGAATTGGTCAGGCCATTGCTGAGCGGCTCCACGCTGACGGCTTCAAGGTCGCCATCGCCGACCTGAACCGTGCGACCGCAGGCGCAGTTGCAGATTCCCTGGGAGGTAAGGAGGGCGGAGCACTCGCGCTGCACGTCGATGTCTCCGACCGAGACAGCGTGTTTGCCGCGGTCGAGCAGGCTGTCACGGAGCTCGGCGGCTTCGACGTCATCGTCAACAACGCCGGCATCGCCCCCACGTCTCCACTCGATGACATCACCCAGGAAAGCATCGCACAGATATTTTCCATCAACTTCAACGGCGTGGTGTGGGGCATTCAGGCAGCCACCAAGGCGTTCAAAGAGCTCGGCCACGGTGGCAAGATCATCAGCGCTGCGTCCCAGGCCGGTCATGTCGGGAACCCCGGCATCGCGTTGTACTCGGCCACCAAGTTCGCCATTCGTGGCCTGTCCCAGACAGCCGCCAAGGACCTGGCCCAATTCGGCATCACGGTCAACACCTTTGCTCCCGGCATCGTGAAGACGCCCCTCATGGAGGAGCTCGCGAAAAAGGTGGCAGCCGACGCGGGCCAGTCGGAAGAGTGGGGCTGGGATCAGTTCACGAACGGCATCGCCCTCGCCCGCCTGTCCGAAGCGTCCGAGGTCGCGGGGGTCGTTTCGTTCCTGGCTGGCCCCGACTCCGGCTACATCACTGGACAGTCGATTCTGGTCGACGGCGGAATGGTCTTCAACTAAGCGGAGGACGAGACTGACTCACCCCGGCCCGGCGACTGGCCGCATCGAGTATCCGGGGCGCGCCGGACATCCGTCGCCTCATGCCCCGCTCGCCCGGGATGGGCCGCGCCGGAGTTCTGGCCTAGGCTGAAAGAAGACCGCCGGTTGGCTCTGACCGGTTGAGCCGGCCCCGACTTGGGCGGCAGGTCGCCGACACATGCTCGGTCGCACCCTTCCTGCCCCGCAGTTCTCCCTGTGCTCGCCAGAGCGGGTGAATCGTCGCTGTGGCGCGCGCATACCGACGATTCACCAGCTCTCGCAACCCTGAACCGGATCGGTAACATGTCCCAATTACGTTTGTTCCGTGGTCCCCTGCTGGTGGTCGTTGCTGCGGCTGCCCTGCTGTCGAGCGGATGCGCTGCGGCGAGTCCCGCCGCCGCGCCCAGTGCCGCGCCGGGCGCGAGCGCCGGCACGCGTGGGGGCTACCCGATCACGATCGACAACTGCGGCACCGACGTGACCGTGGAAGCCGCACCCGAACGGATCGTGACGATCAAGTCGTCCACGACAGAGCTGCTGCTCGCACTGGACCTCGGCGATCGCATCGTGGGCTCGGCGTTCCTCGACGGCCCGCTGCCGGCATCCCTCGCAAAGGCTGGCGGCGATCTGAACGTGGTCAGCGACTTCGTGCCCGGCCAGGAGGCCGTGCTCGGACTCACGCCCGACTTCGTCTACGGCGGCTGGGAGTCCAACTTCTCAGCCGAGGGCGTGGGCGAACGCCAGAGCCTCACCGACCTCGGCATCGGCAGCTACGTATCCCCCGCCGCCTGCAAGGGTGAGGGCTACATGCCTGACCCTCTCACTTTCGACTCCGTGTTCGCCGAGATCACCGAGGCCGGCGCGATCTTCGGCGCCGAAAAGGCCGCGGCCGACCTGGTCGCCGACCAGCAGAAGACCCTCGCGGCCCTTGACCCCGCCGCCGCGGACACCACCGCGCTCTGGTATTCCAGCGGCACCGACACGCCCTACGTGGGCGCCGGCATCGGCTCACCCAACATGATCATGGCGGCCGCAGGCCTGACCAATGTGTTCGCCGACGTGCAGGACACCTGGACCTCGGTCGGGTGGGAGTCGGTCATCGAGGCGAACCCGGGCGTGATCGTGCTCGTCGACGCCATATGGAACACCGCGGAGTCGAAGATCGCGAACCTCGAGACGAACCCGGCCACGCAGCAACTCGACGCCGTGAAGAACCAGCGCTACATCGTGCTGCCGTTCGCGGCCACCGAGGCCGGCATCCGCAACGTCGACGCCGCCGCGTCAACCATCGAACAGCTCGACGCGCTCGAGTAGACGACGGCCGGCTAGCGACCGGCGCCAGAGCAGGACGCACGACGCACGACGCACGACAGGACAGCACCACCAGGACAGACACGACGGAACAGGCGAGGCAGGTGGATCGGGTGGATCGGGTGGAGCTGCAGCAGCCGGAACGCACGGCGGCCCAGAGCCGTCGCGTGGCCGGGCGCGCGCGCTACCTGGGCTGGCTCGCCCTGTCGGTCCTGGCCCTCGTGCTCACGGCGGGGCTGGCCGTGACCATCGGTCCGGCCGACGTGAGCCTGACGGATGTCGCCGCGAGCCTCGCCCGGCACCTCGGCCTGCCGGGCGCCGCCGGGGTGGCGCCGCTGACCGACTCGATCGTGTGGCAGCTGCGCCTGCCGCGCGTGCTGACGGCGGCCGCGGTCGGCGCGGGGCTCGCGCTCTGCGGCGCGGTGATGCAGTCGGTGACTCGCAACCCGCTGGCGGACCCCTACCTGCTCGGGCTGTCGAGCGGGGCCTCTCTCGGCGCGGTCTGTGTGATCGTTCTCGGCGTCGCGGTGGCGCTGCCGGCCGCGGCGTTCCTCGGCGCGTTGGCAGCCCTCGTCGCCACGCTCAGCATCGCGCGGGTCGGCAATACGATCACGCCCGGGCGGGCGGTGCTCTCGGGCCTGGCCATTGCGCAACTGGGTGCGGCCGGCACGTCCTTCATCATCTTCTGGGCAGCCAAGGGCGACTCCTACCGGGAGATCCTCAACTGGCTGCTGGGCTCGCTGGCCGGCAGCTCGTGGTCGAGCGTCGTCATCTCGGGCACCGCCCTCGTGGTGGTCGGCGCCGGGATCGTGCTCTCGGCCACCCGTCTGGACGCATTCACCTTCGGGGACATCGCCGCGGCATCCCTCGGCATCAACGTCAACGGCACCCGGTGGATGCTGCTCGGCGCGGTGGCGCTGCTGACCGGCGCCATGGTGGCCGTGAGCGGGGCCATCGGCTTCGTCGGCCTGATCCTGCCGCACCTGGTGCGCGGCCTGAGCGGGCCCGGCCACCGCCGCCTGCTGCCGCTGACCGTGGTGCTCGGCGCCCTGTTCCTGATCGTGGCCGACACGGTCGCCCGCACGGTGTTCGACCCGCGCGAGCTGCCCGTGGGCATCATCACCGCGCTGATCGGCGTGCCCGTCTTCATCGTGCTGATCAAGAGCAGAAGGGCCGCAGCATGGTCGTGATCCTCGACCGGGTGTCGTTCCAGGTCGACGGCACCCCGATTCTGACCGATGTGTCGGCGGTCGTGCCCACGGGCGCGGTGACCGGCCTGCTCGGACCCAACGGGGCCGGCAAGTCCACCCTGTTGCGCCTGATCGCAGGGCTGGAGACGCCGGATGCCGGCGGCGTCGAACTCGACGGAGCGCGCTCCGGCAGAGGGTCCGGTCTGTCGCGGCGCGAGACCGCCCGGCGGGTGGCGCTGCTCGAGCAGAACGCCGCGCCCAGCGTCGACCTCACGGTGCGCGAGGTCGTGCTCCTCGGCCGGATCCCGCACCGCAGCCGGGTGCTCGGCAGCTTCGGCGACGACGACGACCACCGGGTGGCCGAGGAATCACTCGCCGTGGTCGGCGGCAGCGACCTCGCCGATCGGGCGTGGCATACGCTCAGCGGCGGCGAGCAGCAGCGCGCGCAGATCGCCCGAGCGTTGGCGCAGCGGCCGAGTCTGCTGCTGCTGGACGAGCCGAACAACCACCTCGATGTGAGCGCCCAGCTCGGACTGCTCGGGCAGGTGCGCGGGCTCTGCGCGGGCGCGGCCGGCACGGGCCTGACCGCGATCATGGCCCTGCACGACCTGAATCTGGCCGCCGCGTTCTGCGACCAGATCCTGCTGCTGCACCACGGGCGACTGGTCGCGGCCGGAACCCCCAAGGCGGTGTTGCGGCCGGCGACCATCGCGGAGGTCTACGGCGTGGACTGCGACGTGATCCCCCATCCGCGCGGCGGGCATCCGGTGATCGTGTTCTCTCCATCCACGCCGATTCCGGCCTTCCCGCCTCCCCGTGAACCCGAAGTCACCCAGCACGAAAGAGCGCACCGATGACGACCATCACTGTTCTGGCCGGCGGCATCGGCGGCGCCCGGTTCACCCGCGGGCTGCTGAAGCACCTGGCGGCAACCGAGCCGGAGGCGACGGTGACGGTGATCGTGAACACGGGCGATGACATGTGGCTGGACGGGCTGCGCATCTGCCCAGACCTCGACACCGTGATGTACACCCTCGGCGGAGGCATCAACGAGGAACAGGGCTGGGGGCGGCCCGAGGAGTCCCGCCGCGCCTCCGCTGAGATCGCCGCCTACGGGCGTGGCTGGTCCTGGTTCACGCTCGGCGACCTGGATCTGGCCACCCACATCGTGCGCAGCGACCTGCTCCGGAACGGCTCCACGCTGAGCGAGGCCACCGAGTTCCTCTGCCGCCGCTGGCAGCCCGGGGCGCGCCTGCTGCCGATGAGCGACATCCCCGTCGAGACACATGCCCGACTGGCTATGGATGCCGATGAGCACCGGGCCGGCGAGCTGATCCACTTCGAGGAGTGGTGGGTGCGCTATCGCGCCGGCGTCCCGGTGACCGAGTTCGTGCAGGTCGGACGTGAGGCCGCCGTGCCCGCGCCGGGCGTCGTCGACGCCATCCTGACGGCCGACCTGGTGATCCTGCCGCCGTCGAACCCGGTCGTCTCGGTCGGTACGATCCTCGCCGTACCGGGTATCCGGGACGCCCTGCGTTCCAGCGCCGCCGCGGTGGTCGGCGTCTCGCCGATCATCGCGGGCGCGGCCGTGCGCGGCATGGCCGACGCCTGCCTGCACACCATCGGCGTCGAGACTTCGGCCGAGGCCGTGGGCCTGCACTACGGCTCCCGCGCCGCGGGCGGCGTGCTCGACGGGTGGCTGGTGGACGAGACGGATGCCGGTGCGCTGCCGGCGCTGGCGGCCGCCGGCATCTATTCGGTCGCCGTGCCGCTCTGGATGCGGGATGCCGCGACAACCATGCGGCTAGCGGCGGACGCGGTCGCCCTCGCTCGCGGCACCTTCTCCTTCGTCTGAGCGGCAGTGGGCGGACACGTAGCCTCGAAGATTTTCGTGACACGCCGTTCGCGGCGCCCGCTCACCCGGCGTTGTGCGAAAAATCTCCGACTGTAGCGACGCGCCGATCAGCGGGCGGCGGCCGACCCCGGGGCCTCGACGACCCGGAGGGTGTGCGGCCCGACGCCGAGCCGCTGCGCCACCGCAAGGTCGGCGGCGGTATCGACGTCGTGACGGATTGAAACGGATGCCGCCAGCAGGAGCGGCACATGGCCGGCGGCCTCATGGGCCGCCCGAGACCCAACCCCGAACCGAGGCTCGATCAGGATTCCGGCGAGCGCGAGCAGAGTCGTGGTTCCGGTTCCGGCCGCGTCGGGCACCAAACTGCGATCGTGCGCGGCGGCGAGGTGCAGAGTGCGCTCGACATCCGCGGGCGTCAGCGCCGGCAGATCGCCGGTCAGCACGGCCAGGTTCGCCTCCGGAAATGCCCCGCGGGCAACCATCAGCCCCTGCCGGATTGCCGCGTTCAACGGGTCCGCGGGCAGGATCGATTCGCGCGCCGGGGCCTCGCGCACGATGTCGACCCCGAGCTCGGCCAGCCGACCCGACAGTTCACCGTCGCCCGTGACGACCAGCACCCGGTCGACACCATTCGCCGCCAGCAGGGCCGCGACGGTGTCGAGAGCGAAGGCATCCGCCAGCCCGGCCCGATCGGGCCGCTTGCCCAGCCGGCTCTTCGCCCCGGGGTTGCCCTTGACGGGCACGATCGCCACCCAGCTCATTCGGTGACGGACACGACGGATGCCGCGTCGACGGCGGCAGCGGCCAGCCCCGCCGCGTACCCTTCCGAGAAACCCTCGGCGTGCGCCTCGGCGCTCCCCAGCCGGAACATGTCGTTCTCGCTCGGCCGCAGCAGCCGGGTCGCTCCGCGCGCATCCGCTTCGTCGGGCTCGCCCACGAGGCGACGGAGCCCGCGCACGACAGCGACCGGGTTGCCGCTGGTCTTGCCCTTCACCAAATCGGCCGCGCCGGCGATCTCATCGGCGACCGCGGCGACGGTCACGTCGAGGCGCCGACCGGTCGCATCGGTCGTGCCGCGCAGGTCGTCGAGAACCGTGACTCCGGCGGCGCCGATCGCGATGTCGGTCTGGCCCTCACGCCACGGGCGCCCGACGGTGTCGGTGATCAGCACGCCGAGCCGCAGGCTGGTGCGTTCGTGGAGGGCTGTGCAGAGGGCGCGCGCGGAAGCATCCGGATCGACGGGAAGGAGCAGCACGAACCCGTCGGGGGTGTTGCTCGCGTCGACGCCGGCCGCGGCCATCACCAGGCCCTGGCGGTTCTCGACGATCCGCGTCATCCCGCCGGGAAAGGCGCGGGTCGCGACGACCCGCACCGTCTCGTCGGTGATCGCCTGCTCCCGATCGGCCGCCCGCATCTGGCGGCCCTCGGCCTTTGACACGATCTTGCTTGTCACCGCGAGAATGTCGCCGTCGCGCAGGCGGTTGCCTGCCGCGTCGGCGATGAGCGCAGCGAGGTCTGCGCCGGCCTCGACCTCACCGATGCCCTCCAGCACGAAAACGTGCAGGCCGGTTGGTTCTGGCACCACTAGCGCACGAGCTTCGGCAGCACGGATGCGCCGAAAACGTCGATCCACTGGCGCTGGTTGCGGCCCACGTTGTGCAGATAGATGCGGTCGAAGCCGAGGTCGACGAACTTCTGGATGTAGGCCCGGTGGTCGTCGGGGTCGGCCGAGATGATCATGCGGCCCTCGAAGTCCTCGGGGCGAACGAGTTTGGCGATCTGCTCGAATTCGAACGGTGAACGGATATCCCCCTTCGGGAACTTCATCCCACCGTTCGGCCACTCGATCAGGGCGTTCCGCATGGCCTCCTCGTCGGTTTCGGCCCAGCTCATGTGCAGCTGCAGCACCTTGGGCATAGCGGCCGGGTCCTTGCCGCCATCCCGGGCGCCGTCGTCGAACTTGCCGAACAGCATCGAGATCTTTTCCAGCGGGGCTCCGACCGTGATCAGGCCGTCGGCGTGACGCCCGGCGCGCTTGGCCGTGACCGGGCCGGCGGTGGCGACGAGAATCTCCGGGGCCACCTCGGGCATGGTCCAGAGCCGGGTCGACTCGAGCTTGTAGAACTGGCCGGAGTGCTTGACGTCCTTGCCTGCGATGGAGGCGGTGAACAGCTTGGAGATGATCTCAATGGCCTCGAACATGCGGTTGATGCGCTCGGGGGCTTCCGGCCAATACTGGCCGACGATGTGCTCGTTCAGTGCTTCGCCGGAGCCGAGGCCGAGCCAGTGCCGGCCGGGGTACATCGAGGCGAGCGTCGCGGAGGCCTGCGCCACCATCGCCGGATGCCACCGGAAGGTGGGCGCGGTGACGCCGGGGCCGAGGTCCCCCTTCGTGCGCTCACCGATCGCCGCGAGCACGCTCCAGACGAACGAGGACTCACCCTGGGCGGGCACCCACGGTTGGAAGTGGTCGGCCGCCATCACCCCGGTGAACCCGTGTTCCTCGGCGTAGGCCGACAGGGCCACCGCCTCCGCGGGAGCGAACTGCTCCAGCATCGCCGCGTAGCCGATCTGCAAATCCGTCATGGGTACCGCCCTGTCTTTCGTTGTGGTTCGATCCTGTCACTCCCGGCTCCGAGAACTCCCCTCCCCACCCGGAAACGCCCGAGCGGCATCCGTCAGGGGGCATCCGTCAGGGGGCATCCGTCACCGGGCATCCGTCAAATAGGCTGGAAGCATGCGCATCGCCACTTGGAACGTCAACTCCATCCGTGCCCGAGTCGGCCGGGTCGTCGACTGGATGGTGCGCGAAGACATCGACGTGCTCGCGATGCAGGAGATCAAGTGCAAGCCCGAGCAGTTCCCGGCGCAGGCGTTCGAGGACGCCGGCTACGAGCTGGCCGTCCACGGCCTCAGCCAGTGGAACGGCGTCGCGTTCGCCAGTCGCCACGAGATGACGGATGTCGCCACCGGCTTCCCCGGCATGCCCGGCTTTCTGAAGGGCCAGGAGGGTCCCGGCCTCCCGCTCGAGGCCCGGGCGCTCGGCGTCACGGTGGAGGACCTGAGGTTGTGGAGCCTGTACGTTCCGAACGGACGCGGCATCGACGACCCGCACTTCGCCTACAAGCTGGACTGGCTGGAGCGCCTGCGCGCGCACGCCCGGGACGAACTGGCTCGCGACCCGCACCTGGCCCTCGCACTGATGGGCGACTGGAACGTGGCCCCGTTCGAGCGTGACATGGGTGACCCGAGCTTCGTTCCCGGCGAATCCACTCACATCTCCGAGCCCGAGCGAACCGCGTTCCGCGCGTTCGAGGCAGAGGGCATCCTCGATGTGGTGCGCCCGCTGGCTCCGGAGGGTTACACCTTCTGGGATTACAAACAGCTGCGGTTCCCCCGCAACGAGGGCATGCGGATCGACTTCATCCTCGGCTCCCCTGCGTTCGCGGAACTGGTGACCGCGGCGAGCATCCACCGCAATGAGCGCAAGGGTGATGCGCCGAGCGACCACGTTCCCGTGGTCGTGGAGCTGGCCCTCGAGGGCGAGGACGACGACCGCCCGATGATCTTCTAACCGGCGCACCGAGCCGGAAACGTGCCGGCGACGGCGCGGGCGAGCGCGGCGGCGATACTCGCACAATGCCTTCCGTACCCCGGGGGGGCGCCACAGGATCGCCACACGCGCGCCCAGCGACCTCCGGCACCGTCTCCCGCCGCATCGAGCCGACCGCACCGAGTGGCCTCGGTTCATCGACGGCGGAACGAGGCGCAGGGCCTCGGACTCAGCTCGGCCGGCCTTCCCTCGCTTTGTGCTCCGGAGCCGTGTTCGGCTTCGAGCGATCGATGTCGTGCTCGGCCATCGGCCGGCCGGCCGCTAGATCGGGGCAAGCAGCGCCGCGACGGCCACCACCGCGAACAGCTCCACGTTCGCGCCCCGAACCCGCCTCGTGCAGGCGCTCCCCGTGCAACGCCATACCGAACGCCCGGAGCAGCCGCAGCCGGCACGGTTTCAGCCATCGGAGCGTGAAAGGACACCCGGTTGATGGCCAGCCCGGCGCCAACGCCGATGGTGCCGCGGAGCTCGGCGAGATAACCTACGAAGATCACGAATCGGATGATGGAGAAGCCGACCAGAACACCGCCTATTCGACGAGCTTGGGGCGGCCGGAACCGACAGTTTCCCAGCCACAACCGGGCACCGCCCGATAGTCTTGCTCTCCTCATGGACCCCGATAAACCCTCGCCCATCCAGCCACACCTCGACATCCTGCGCCCGAATCTGAGGGGGCCACATGCTGTTTGAGTGGGCGATGGTGGGGGTCGGGCTTCTCCTCACCGTCGGAACGGGCATCTTCGTCGCCGCCGAATTCTCCCTGGTCACCCTGAACCGCAACGAGCTCGAGGCCCGGCAGGAACGCGGCGAGAAACGCCTCGGCCCGACCATCAGGGCCCTGAAGATCACCTCCACGCACCTGTCCAGCGCGCAGCTCGGCATCACGCTGACCACCCTGCTGACCGGGTTCACCTTCGAGCCCGCCATCAGCTCGCTGTTGACCGGGCCGCTCACGGGCGCCGGCGTGCCCGAAGGACTCGTGCCGCTGCTCGGCACCATCACCGCCATTTCGCTGGCCACCCTGTTCTCCATGGTGATCGGCGAGCTCGTGCCGAAGAACTTCGCCCTGGCCGTGCCGCTGGCCACGGCAAAGATCGTGGTGCCCCCGCAGGCCCTGTTCACCGCCGTGTTCAAGCCCGTCATCCTGCTGTTCAACAACACCGCCAACGCTCTGATCCGCCTGGTCGGCATCGAGCCGAAAGAGGAACTCTCGGGTGCCCGAAGCGCCGAAGAACTCAGCTTCCTCGTGCGCCGGTCGGCGACGGAAGGCGTGCTCGACAACGACCACGCAGCCATGCTGCACCGCACCCTGCGCTTTGCCGACCACACGGTCGACGACGTCATGACGCCCCGGGTACGGATGTCCTCGGTCAAGGTCACAGACTCTGCCGAGAGCATCCTGGCCCTGTCCACGGCCACCGGCTACTCCCGCTTCCCCGTGATCGACAGGGATTCCGACGACATCGTCGGGGTGCTCCACGTCAAGGCGGCCTTCGCCGTCGAGCTGACGCAACGCGACCGGGTCACCGCCGACGAGCTGAAGGTGGAGGCACTGCGTGTGCCCGAGTCGATGGCCGTCGACACGCTCCTGGGCCTGCTGCGCAGGCAGGGCTTCCAGATCGCGGTCGTCGCGGACGAATACGGCGGAACGGCGGGCATCGTCACTCTCGAGGACCTCGTCGAAGAACTTGTGGGCGAGCTGGAAGACGAGCATGACCGGGCGAAAGCCGGCGTCATACGTTCGGGGCGTTCCGTGGTGTTCGACGCCGGCTGGCGGCCGGACGAGCTGTTCGATCGTACGGGCGTCACGGTGCCCGAGGACGGCGACTACGAGACCGTCGCGGGCTTCATCGCCGATCAGCTCGACCGCATTCCCGAACTCGGCGACGAGGTCCCCGTCGACGGGGGCATCCTGCGGATCGACCGAGTCGATGGCGTGCAGGTTCAGCGCGTGCGCTACACCCCGGAAGACCCCGAGCACGATCCGAGCCTGGCCACCAGACACGACCGCATCGTCACGCGAATCCAGAAGGACCTGGCCCATGAGTGAGTACTGGCCGGGCCTGATCTGGCTCGTCGTGTTGTTGACCGTCAACGCGTTCTTCGTGGGCGCCGAGTTCGCCGTGATCTCGGCCCGCCGGTCCCAGATCGAGCCGCTCGCCGCCCGCGGCAACAAGGCGGCGAAGACCACCCTCTGGGCGATGGAACACGCGACCCTGATGCTGGCGACCAGCCAGTTGGGCATCACCGTGTGTTCGCTGCTGATCCTGAACGTGTCCGAGCCGGCCATCCACGGCCTGTTGGAGTACCCGCTGGCCCTGACCGGACTCTCTGAGGGCGCGATCAGCGTGATCGCCTTCGCTATCGCACTCGCGCTCGTGACGTTCCTGCACGTGGTGTTCGGCGAGATGGTGCCCAAGAACATCTCCTTCTCCGTGCCCGACCGCGCCGCGCTCATCCTGGCGCCGCCGCTCGTCCTCGTCGCCCGCATCTTCAGCCCGGTGATCGTCAGCCTGAACTGGCTGGCGAACGGCATGCTGCGCCTGTTCAAGGTGCAGCCGAAGAATGAGGCGACCAGCGCGTTCACCCTCGACGAGGTGGCCGGCATCGTGGAGCAGTCCACCCGAGAGGGCCTGCTGACGGATGCTTCGGGCACCCTCTCCGCCGCGTTCGAGTTCACCTTGAAGCGAGTCTCCGACGTGGAGGTGCCGATCGGCGCAATAGTCTGCCTGCCGGCATCCGCGTCACCCGCCGACATCCAGCAGGCCGTCGCCCAGCACGGCTACTCCCGGTACATCCTCACTGACGTCGACGGGCAGCCCACGGGCTACCTGCATCTGAAAGACGTGATGGACCTCACCTCCGGGAGCACGTTCACGGAGCCGGTGCCGGCCAAACGCATCCGTCGCCTGGCCTCCGTGTTCCGGGGCAGCGAGCTCGAAGATGCCCTGGCGTCGATGCGGCGCCTCGGCGCGCATGTCGCCACATCGTTCGACGCTGACGGAGTCGCCACGGGCGTTCTGTTCCTCGAGGACATCATCGAGGAGCTCGTCGGCCAGGTCGATGACGCCACCACCGTGTAGGTGACGGCCGGGGCGCGGATGCCGCGTGGAATGTCGATGGGTGCCCGTCACGTGTGTCTGATGACGCCCTCATTCATTCACAGGCCGAGTCGGTGTCTCGCAGAGTCTCGAGTCCGTCGAGTATGAGGTCGAGCCCGACCAGGAATTCATCTCCATAGGAGTATCCGGGCTTCAAGACGTGGTCGGCCGTGAGCTCAGCCAGGTACGGGTACTCGCTTGTGGGCAGCTGCGCCAGCATGATCGCGGCCATCGCTGCCGTCTCGTCCGGCGTGGTGAAGGGCAGGCTCTTCTCCTGCATCGCGAACCCGTAGATATAGCTGTCGACAGCGGAGAACGCGTGGGCCGTCTTCTCAACCGAGAAACCGCCGTTGCGGAAGGTTCCGATCACCCGGTCGTGGTGGCGGAGGGTGCCCGGTCCCGGGTTCGTTCCGGAGTCACGAACGGTCGTAGCCCAGGCATGACGGGCGAGGACATCCCGGAATGAGATCGAGCGCTTTCGGATTGCCGGCTTCCACTCATCGCTGTGTGACGGCAATTCGATCTCGCCGAAGATCGCATCGGCCATGGCGTTGATGAGGTCATCCTTGTTGGCCACGTGGTTATAGATCGACATGGCCTTCACGTTCAGATCCTCGCCCAGACGCCGCATCGTGAGGGCTTCAAGCCCCTCCGTGTCGGCAAGGCGAACGGCGGTGGCGATCACCCGCTCGCGGTTCAAACGAGCTCGAGGTGCGGGTGCTGCTTCACGTGCTGCTGCCAAGTCTCTCTCCTGCACTCATATTCGTTGACAAACCTTACCACGTACATATATTTTACTTACATAATAAACATACGTCGTAAGTTCTAGCCACAGATACAGTAAGGATACGAGCCATGACCACTCACCTCCACCCCGCCCCCAGCGCCACGGCGCCGGCTGCCACCCTCAACCCCTTCCGCTGGTCACAGCGGACCGGAGCGCTCGTAACGGGCACCGCCCTCACGGCCATGGTGTTCCTCTCGATCTTTGGTTATTTCATCGCCGTCAACAGCCTCGTGACCGCCGGTGATGCGGAAAAGACGACCGATGCCATTTCCGCCTCGCCGGCGCTGTGGCTCGCCGGGATCGGCGCGCTGTGTGTCGTCGTCGTGCTGGACGTCGTCGCCGCCGCCGGCACCTACGCGCTCTTCAAGCCCGTCAGCAGTGTCGTCTCCGCTGGTGCCGGGTTGATCAGAATCGCTTTCGCCGGGTGGTTCATGGTCGCCCTCAGCCGGCTCGTGGTCGCCTTCACCAACCTCGACACCCCGGAAGCCGCGCTGGCCGACATCGAGTCGTTCTCGTCGATCTGGACCACCGCCCTGGGCCTGTTCGGGGTGCATCTCCTCCTGATCGCCTACCTGTCGATCCGCTCGGGCTTCATGCCGAAGGTCTTTGGAATCCTGATCGGTCTCGCCGGCATCGGTTACATTGCCGACCTCATCGGCCTGGTGGTGGCACCCGCCTTCACCCCGACCTTCGGCCTGTTCGGCTTCGTGGGCGAGACCGCCATGATCTTCTGGCTGCTCATCGGGGGACGGCGTCTCCCGCGTTCCTAACCGCACCCGACCTCACCCCGAACTATGCCCCACTCATCCAGCCCAACCTCACCGCCGGCGACCGGCCGACGTTCTTGTCGCGAATACATTGGCCACAAGCGTGCGGGTTGCGACCGCGGGATGACGGGTCCACCAAGCGCTCAGTGCGGAATATCCTCGCCAGGCGAGGATACCCACCGCGAAGGAGGCAAGGGTGGCGAGCAGCGGTACGTCGTCCCCGAAAAGCGGGAAGACCTGCCAATGGACGAGATATACGAACAACGATGCCGAGGCCGTGACGCTCAGCACCGACACCAGAATCCGCGGGACGGGGACGGCCGGAATCCAGAGGAGAAGAAGCAGTCCCGCAATCGTGATCGCCTCGCGGGCCGGGTCGCCGAAGAAGCCCGGAACGGAGAGCACGACGAGCGCAGAGCTCAGCACCCGCCGAGTGACGTCCGTGGAACGCGCGATGAGCCAGCCGAGAGCGATGAGCCAGAGCACGAACGGCAGCGAATAACGTTCGGTCGGCCCTGCCTCGACCCCTCCGGTCAGCAGCAGACGAAGCAGAAGCGCCCCCGCAAAGAAGGACGCCGCGAAGACGAAGGGGTATCGGCGCTCGATCCGGTCGAGCTGGGGCACGCAGAAGAGAAGCGCAAGGCCAAGGATCGTCCACACGACGGATTCCAGGAACCAGTACTGCCATTGCACCGTCCAGCGTTCGTCGCCGCCGAGCAGGTTGTGCAGCATGAAGACCGTCGCGGGTTCGTACATCCCTCCGATCAGGGCAACTCCACCGATCCACAGCACGGCCGGGACGAAGATCTGGACGGCGCTGCGCAGAAGCTTCCCGAGCCGTACCGGCCGAGGTATATCGGCGAACTGGAATCGGGCCAGGTTATAGCCCAGGATTCCGAGCAGCAGGTGAGCACCGCCCTGCATCTGGAAGAGGTTGGCGTGCGTCCCCGTGATGAGCGCGATGGCGATAGCCCGCAGCACTACGGATGTCTCCATGCGCGCCAGCGACCGTCGGGGTCGCGCCCCGGACGGTGCGGTTCGGCGGCTCGCCAACTCCCGGGCCGATTTCGCGGGCCAGTCCCTGGGGAGCGTGCCGAGCATCTGCTCGAGCCGCACCGAGACCTCGACGTAGCTGAGCGAGTCGCCGTGCAGCGCGACGAAGCTGTCGTCCAGGACCGCGTCCGGACGGTCAAGGAGGGTTGAGTAGAGCGCCCGAATATTTTCCGCCGTTACGGTCCCTCTGCGATCCACCAGCGGGACTTCTCGCTCGAGGTCCGCCGCCTCCCGAAGCAGGCTCGCGGTGTCCGGCTTGCCGCTGGACGTCAGGGGGAACTCCTCGACAAGGTGCACCCGGACGATGTGATCGGGCAAGCCAAGCGCCTCCGCGACGATCGGCGCGACGAGCCCGAGGGCCCACCGCTCTCGCACGAAAACCACAAGGCGTTCCTCAAGGTTCACCGCCCTCGCTTCGACACCGTCGTCGTCAAGGAGCCGTTCGACCCGGTCGAGGTCGATCCGCAGGCCGTATATCTTGACGAAGCGACTGCTCCGCCCGACGATTTCGAAGAGTCCGTCGTCGTGCTGGCGGGCTAGATCGCCGGTGCGCAGATCCCCCACTGTCGGTCCAGCGGCGAGTTCCTCCGGGCTCTCCGCGTATCCCATCATGACGTTCGGCCCGGTGTACACGAGGTTACCGACCGAGTGCTCGTCGGCGTCGTCGATGCGGAACTGCCCGCCCGGTATCGGGATTCCGATGGATTCAGGCCGGGTCGCCGCCAACTCCGGCGGCAGGTAGGCCATCCGTGCGGTCGCCTCTGTCTGTCCGTACATGACGACGAAGTCGAATCCACGTTCTTGCCCCAGCCGGGCGTAATCGCGCACCCGGTCGGGGCCGAGCCGGCCGCCGGCCTGAGTGATGTAGCGCAGGCTCGAATGTTGGCGCCCAGCGAATCCGGTCGAATCGAGAAGGTCGAAGGTGTAGGGAACGCCGGCGAAGGAGGTGGCCCCTGCCGCGTCGAACTCGTTCCAGAATGCAGACTCGACCACAGAACGCTCGGTGAGGAGCAGGCTCGCCCCGGAGATCAGGTGGCTGTTCACGACTGAGAGGCCGTAGCAGTAGTGCATCGGCAGGGTTGTGGCCGCCCGGTCCTGCTCGGTCAGGGCGAGGTAGTCGGCGATGCTTCTCGCGTTGCTGCGCACATTCTCGCGTGACAGCCGAACGAGTTTCGGCGATCCTGTCGAGCCCGAGGTGCTGAGCAGCAGTGCCAGCTCAGGGTGCAACGTGTGCCGGCTTCCCTCGCGTCGCTCATCCAGACGCCATTCGCCGCCGACGGGCGCCAAAACCACGTCGGGGTCGTAACGCTCAAGGAGCCCGTTCCTGTTCCGCTCCTGGCTCGGCTCGTCCCCGTCGCCTGCGACGAGGAGAACTGGATGCCCCGCCGCGAGCGCGGCGAGATAAGTCACCAGGGGCTCCAGGGCGTTCGCGCACGACACCATGACGAGTCGGCGGCGGTCTCCCAATAATTCACGCCGGTCACGGACAAGTTCGTCCAGTTCGGCGTAGTTTATGGTTCCATTCGCGGTCACGAGGGCAGTCGCGGACGGATCGCCGGAGAGGAGTCGGAGGGCCTCAAAACCGCCCACCGGGTCGCGTCGGGTGCTCCTCAGTGGTTCTACCGCGCATATCCTTGCGGGCGGGAATGCATCGTATGTTTTGTCGGTGCGCACGGCTGTCTCTGGTCGAAGTTTGCCCCCGCAGTCACACTGAGGCAAGGCTAACCTTAGTTCACGAACCCTGTGGATGGACCGGCAAACCTGCGACGAGGAAGTCGTCTCTCCGAGACCGAATCGGATGACCGACACGCACCCGGCCTTGTCTACATGACCAAACCTCATTACTGTCCGCTCCGAACCACCAATGATCAACGGGAATTCCTCGTTGACCGCTGACCAAGGAGTAAATCGTGAAACGACATTCCATCGGGATTCTCGGAGTTTCGACTGTTGCGTTGTTCGCCGCAGCCGTACTCGGATCCGGAGCAGCTCAAGCGCAGACCACGCAATCCGAACGCACCCCCAAAACGGTGACGTTGACCGCGAACCTCACGGAACTCAACGGATCCGGGGCATCCGGAACTGCAACCGCGACAGTTCGCAACCAGAAGATCAAGCACATTGAAGTGCACGCCTCCGGGCTGATGCCAGATGCCCCGCACGCTCAGCACATTCACTACGGCAACCAGGCGATGCAAGAGTGCCCCACCATCGCTCTGGACAGCAACGGTGATGGTCGCCTGAACACCGTGGAAGGGATTCCCGCCTACGGACCGGTCGTCGTCTCACTGACGACGACAGGGGACACCTCACCGGCCAGCTTGCTGGACGTCACCCGGTTCCCGGTGTCTGAGGGCGGCAGCTACCACTACAGCCGCGACAATCTCCACATCACCAAGGTGGGGGGAACCGGATACCCCGGCCCCAGCGGAACAGGAACGGCGAAAGAGATCGCTGATTCCATCCGCGAGGGCGAAGGCGTCGTCGTGATCCATGGCGTCGACTACAACGGCAACGGCGAGTATGACTTCAGCCGAGGTGCAAGCGAACTCGACCCGAACCTGCCGGCAGAAGCAACGGATCCGGCCGCCTGCGGCATCCTGGGATAGACAGCACCCTCAGCACGACTCTGGGTTGAAAGAGCCTATGGCCCATCCTGCCGGATGGGCCATAGGCATACCGAAATCACCGTCGCGGGGAGAGGTGGTCGTGATGTACGCGTTCATGGTGTTCCTCGTATTTTTCGGCCACGCGAAGCGAGCAGGAGTTCGCGGGGCAACCCGGACACACGAGTCCTCGGACTTGCCCGCTCAGTCCCGGCGCAGGTGACGGGGCATTGGTGGGGGCGTCGCGCGACTCTGGGGCGATCGCCATGGGGTTGATCCACTGGTCCCAGGTCGTGGGTCCAATTCAGGGGGCCACGTCGTGGCCCAGAACGGCAGACAACCAACTAACCGATCGGCGTCGATATATCGAATGTGACTCTTGCCCCGATGGATGTCAATCTGTCCACCTGCATACCCGTCACCCGGGTTGGGGTCGCCGGTATTCAGCGGTCACAGATTCGTGCGCTCACGGTAATTCCCTTGCCGCGGCGCCCGCCGCACGCCTACGCTGAATCATGCCTCACCTCACCGTTCCGGGCGCGTCGCTCTACTACGAGACAGCCGGCCACGTATCGGCACCGGCACTCCTCTTGCTGCACGCCGGCATCGCCAATCTGCGCATGTGGGACCCGCAGATCGACGCGCTGGCTGCCGGCCACTTCGTCATCCGTTTCGATAGCCGCGGATGCGGCCAGACGACCACCGAGAACGTGGAGTTCTCGCCGCGTGCGGACGCCCTCGCGGTTCTCGACCATCTCGGGGTGGCGTCGGCCACGCTGATCGGGTGCTCGCGCGGAGGCGGGACCGCCATCGACCTGGCCACGGAAAGTCCCGACCGCGTGGACGGCCTGGTGACCGTGGGAGCCGGGCCCAGCGGATTCCCCGAAGTTGAACTGACCGATCTCGAGGACTCCCGGTTCGACGAACTGGATGCCGCGTTCGACGCCCAGGACTGGCACCGTCTGGCGCGACTCGAGGTGGCGCTCTGGGCGTTCGGCCCACTGCGCACCGAGGCCGACCTCGACCCCGAATTCGTGGCCACGGCCTACGCGCTGGGCCGTGTCAACGCCGTGCATGCGGAAGAGTCCCCGACGCCGATTCCGCTTGAGCCGCCCACTTTCAACCAGGTCAGCGACATCGAGGTACCCGCGTTCGTCTCGGTTGGTGAATTCGACATCACCCCGCATCTCGCCGAATATGAGTACCTTCTGTCGACGCTCCCTGACGTCACCGGCTTCACCTTCCGCGACACCGCCCACCTGCCGAGCGTCGAACGCCCGGCGGATTTCAATCGGGTGCTCGTGGATTGGCTGGCGGAGCACCGGCTCTAGTCCGGCGCGGCAGTGTTTTCCCCCGGTTGACCGCGCACGCACCCGTTAGGCCGGCCGACCAGTACCCTTGCGCCATCGGAATCTGGCTGCGGCTGCACGGCAATTCCGGCACCGCACGGATCGAGCGTGTCGTGGCCCTCGGCGCAGCCGCACCAACGCTGCTCGCGCTGATCTGGTCCGTGCGGCAGACGACGGATGCCCCCGCGCCCGTCGACGGCATCGCCGTCGCGACCGCGGCATCACTCGTCTGCGCCCTCGGCCTCGTACTCGACACGGTGGGGGCACGTGACACGGCTGCGAACGCCCAGGGGCGGACGGACCGGCTCGCCCTCGAGGCCGGCGCGGGCCTGATTCTGGTTCCCGGCACGCTCCTGACCCTCGCCGCCGGGAGCCCGTTCGCCGGCATGCTGCTGGTCCTGGCCGTGCTGATCCGCCGGTTCGGCCGCACCCCTCGGGCTGCAGCGGCAAGCCCGGCCGCGGCGCTGCTCACCCTGGCCGGCCTGCTCGTGGCTATCGTGCCGCTGGCGCTCGCCTCGGGCTCCTGGCCACCAGCATCGTGCAGCTGATGCGCGTGCTCGGCTCACCCGGCGCACCCGATGCACGGCTCGAATGCTGGTTGTTCCCGCTCGCTGCCGCGGCGGCGGGGGCGTTCCTGATCGGCGCCCGCACCGACCCGGCGACCCTCCGTCCGCGCACCATCGCGAGCATCACGCTGCTCGTGCTGACGCTGGCGACCGTGACGACGGCCGAGATCGCCGCCTTCACCGGGGCCGATATGACCGATGACGCCACCGTGACCGCGGTGCGTGCATCCGTTCTCGTGCTCGCCGTCGGGGTCGTGCACGTGCTGGCCGCGTGGCGGTTGCGCGCGCCCGTGACCCTGGCCGTCGGCTGGATTGCGGCGGGGCTGGCCGGGTTCGCCCTGGTGAGCGCCGTGGGGACGCAAGCCACCGAACCGTTCGAGCTCGTCACCGTGCCGCTCGGCCTCGCTATCGTCGTCGGCCAGGTGCTCGCCGTGCGGGCTCGCTGGATCGCGGCCGGACTGGCCCTGGCCCTGCTGCCCGGCGCGGTGGTCGGCGGCACGAATGACCTCCTCCGCCCCGTGCTGGCCCTGACCATCGGCGGTGCGTTCGCCGTCAGCGGGGCGCTCCTCCTGGTCCGGCCGCGCTGGGCATCCCTCGCCTGGCCGGCCCTCGGCGTCGGCGCGCTCACGGTTGTGCTCACGGCCTCATCCCGCATCCAGCCGCTGCTCGAGCTCGCGCCGAACGGCCCCGACACCCGGCTCGAGGCATGGCTGCTGCCCTCGGCGCTGATCCTGGCGGCCGTCGGCACAGGTCTCGTCACCGTCACCCGGCGCACCGATGAGGGTACCGCCCCCGGCCGCGGCGAAGCGACGGATGCCCCCGCGCTGCACCTCGGTTACGTCCTGTTAGTCCTGGCCATCATCGGGGTTTTCGCGGCCGAGGTGGTCGCACTCGGCTACGAGCCGCTGGCGGTCATCCGGGTGATCCTGCTCGTCTGGACTTTCTCCGCGCTGCACCTGGCGGCGTTCTGGTACGACGACAGCCGACCGGGCCGGATGGTCGCCTGGGTGGCAATCGGGGCCGGCGGCGGCGCCGTGGTCGCCGGGTCCGCGTACGCGGCGCCGGCCACGGTGGAGATCGTGAGCATTCCTCTGGCCATTGCCCTGCTGGCGACCGGTTAGTTGCACCTCGACGTCACGCCGGCCGTGCGCAAGTTGCAGGCTCCGTTCGTGATCGGCGCGATCGTGCTGCTGCTGCACGCGGTCGCGCAGCTCTGGCCCTGGATCTCGCTGGCCTACGGCGCGGTGCCGTGGTAGCTGCAGCTGGGCGTGGGCGGCGTCATCCTGATCGTGCTCGCGGCCCGCTACGAACAGCGGATCGCGAACTTCAAGGCGATCTCGATGACTATCTCGGCGCTGCGGTAGCGGCCCCGCTCAGGACTGCACCGCGTGGCTGATCGTCAGCTGCACGAAGTCGGTGTTGATCAGGGCCTTCGAGAGATAGAACGGGCGCCCGTCGTGGTCGAGAGTCTGGGTGAGGATGAGCACCGGGCTGCTGGCCGGCAGCCCGAGCAGCTTGCCGCGTGTGGCACCGGGAACACCGAGCGTGATGTCCGTTTCGCCGGGCCCGAAGATCGAACCGAGCACCGCGATCAGCGCGGCGAGCGCACTGCGTCCCGCAGCTCCCGCGTCACCCTGGGCGTTCGCGTCGACGCCTGCCTCGGACACGGCCGCCACCGCCGCCTCGCCGAACCGGCTCAGGCGGTCTCCCGGCACGTGCTCCTGGATCAGGGCGATGGGTGCACCCTCCCGGGTGATGACGCTCTCGAGAAACCATGAGGCCTCGTCGGTGCGAATGCCGATGGCGTCCGCAGTGAACGCGGGCGACGCGGACTGCAGCGCAGTCTGGGTGCGGCGAACGTGCACGGTCGGTCCGGTCTCACTGAGAAGCTCCTCGATCGGACGGATCTTCTGCAGCCCGAGGTGAGGCAGCCGGTCGGCGACGAAGCGCCCGATGCCCCGGCGCGAGCGCACGAAGCGGTCCTCCTCGAGAAGTATGAGGGCCTCCCGCACGACCGTGCGGCTGACGCCCATCGCCGTGCCGAGCTCGGACTCCGATGGGAGCAGGGAGGCGATCGGCAGGGATCCGTTGCGGATCGCTTCGGTGATGCGCGAGTACACCGCCACCCGCAGCGGCAGACTTCCATTGGTCTCGAGCGGACCTGCCAGGGCCGCCTCCGTGCGTCGATCCATTCGTTCTCCCCTGGTCGGTGAGTCGAGCCTAGCGTGTGATCTCACGCACTTGTATAACAAGCATGTACACTGAGCGTGTCGATCTTGTCGTTGCTCCAATGAAGGAGGCTTGTCATGCTCGTGCTTTCCTCCGAAGCCGCTCCCGTAATGGGGCGCGCCCGCGCTCCCCGGGCTCCCCGGGCTCCTCGGGCTCCCGGGGTGTTGATCGGCACGCTGGTCCTGGCGATCCTGACGTTCCAGCTGAATGCCACCCTCCTCTCCGCCGCCTTGCCAGCCGTCGGCGCCCAGTTGGGCGAGAGCATGCAGGATGTCGCCCGGGTGCAGTCGGTGTTTTTTCTTTCCGGCGCCGTTTTCGGCATGGTCTTTTCCCGCTGGAGCGATTTCCTCGGCCGCAAGCGCAGCCTCGTGATCGTACTGACGCTGCTGCTGATCGGCACCGTCATCTGCGCCCTCGCACCGAGCCTCCCACTGCTGCTGCTCGGCCGGGTGCTGCAGGGCGCGTCCAACGCCACCTTCACGATCTCCTTCCTCCTGCTCTCTGAGCGCCTGAACAGCCGCCTGTTCGGCATCTCGGTCGGCATCATCACCTCGGTCAACGGCGGCCTGTTCGGCGTCGACGGCTTCCTCGGCGGCTACGTGACCGACACCATCGGCTGGCGGTTCCTCTTCGTGATCACCCTCGGCCTCGGGCTGGTCGCGATCAGTTGCGTCGCACTCTTCATTCCGCAGGATGAGCCGCGCACCCAGGACGGGTCAATGGACTGGTGGGGTGCCGGCATCCTGTCCCTGTTTCTGGTGCTGCTCACGAGCCTGATCTCGCAGGCGTCGGCGTCAGGCTGGGCCGACCCGCTCACGCTGGGTTACCTCGTCTGGGCGGTCGTCAGCGCGGTCGTCTTCGTGCTCGTTGAGAGGCGCACCCGACGGCCGCTCATTCCCATCCACGCGTTGCGTTCCCGCCAGGTGTGGCCGCTCCTGCTGTCCACGGTGCTCACCCTGGCCGGGGTCTTCTCCGCGCTCAACTTCACCGTGGTCTTGCTCAGCCAGAACAATCAGGTGGGTTACGGGCTCTCCGCCTCGATGTCGGCGCTGCTCTACCTCACCCCGACCGCGTTTGTCGGCGTCACCGCGGCGATCTTCTCCGGCTGGATCGCCGTGCGGATCGGTTGGATCACCGCGCTGCGGCTGAGCAGCGGCGTCATCACCCTGATCACGGTCGGCCTGGCCGTGTTCGCGATGGACCGCTGGCTGGTTTTCAGCCTGCTCATCGTGATGGGCGTCTTCTACCTCGGCCTGTTCCAGAGTTCGGTCAACGGCATCTCCGTGCTCAACTCGCCGCCCGAGGCCCGCGGGGCCCTGCCCGGCCTGAACGGCGCCTGCTTCGGCATCGGCATCGGCATCGGCATCGCCATCGTCGCCCCGGTCGTGGCCGCGGGCACGGTCGCCGGCTTCCAGACGGCCCTGTGGATCTCCGCGGGCCTCACCCTGGCATCCTTCCTGGCCTCCCTGATTCTGCGCCCCGCCGCAGAAACACCCGCACCACTTCTGAACCCCTGAAACAGCACGATGAGAACGGATGGTCAACGATGACTCACACGACGGCTCCCCACCCCCGCCCGATCTACCTCGACTGCGACACCGGGATCGACGATGCGATGGCGCTTGCGTTCCTGCTGGCGACACCGGGCATCCGTCTGGTCGGGATCGGCACGGTGAGCGGATGCGTCAACCCGGCCGTCGCCGCGGCGAACACCCTGAGCCTGCTCGCGACCGCCCGGCGTGACGATATCCCGGTCGCGGTCGGCGTCTGGGAGCCCGTCAGCGGGATCTCCCGGCGTGGGACCGCACACATGCACGGCCGCAACGGGATCGGAGACGTGCTGCTGCCCCGCTCGCGGCGGCACCCAGTCGACGAAAGCGCCACGGAGTTGCTGATCCGGCTGGCGCACGAGTATCCCGGCGAACTGGAGGTCATCGCGATCGGCCCGCTGACGAACCTGGCCGAGGCCCTCTGCCTCGACCCGGAACTTCCCCGGCTCGTGCGTCGCGTCACCATCATGGGCGGCGCCGTCTTCGCGCCCGGCAACGTCGGCAAATTCGCCGAGGGCAACATCGCCGCCGACCCCACGGCCGCCGCGGACGTCTTCGCGGCCAGCTGGCCGGTGACCGTGGTCCCGCTCGACGCAACGGTGCCGCACACCTTCGACGAGACCCACCGGCGGGCACTCGCCTCGGCCTCGGGGCTGACCCAGCAGGCACTGTCCGCCATGCTCGGCACCTGCCTGACGCAGTGCGGCACGCAGTTCAGCACGCGGCGCTTCGCCCTGCACAACTCCATCGCCGCGGCCTTCGCGACCGGCGCTCTTGAGGCCGAGCGGGCGCCAACCCTGCGCGTCCGCGTGGACATGAGCGCCGGTCCGCGCCATGGCCAGACCCACTTCGCCAAGGTGGAGGCGGCGGTCGGGGTGCCTGCCACCGCGGGGCCTGTCACCGCGGGGCCTGTCACTGCGGGGCCTGCCGGGCAGAACCCGCACGAGGCCCGGGTGGTGCTGTCTCTCCGGCGCAACGCCGCGACGCTGCTCCTGGAACGCATCCTCACCCTCGCGCCCGCCGCGACTCCGGTGCCGGTGCCGGCTAGAGCTCTGGCTGCGACCGGAGCCCGCGCACTCTCGCCCGCTCGGGCCCGGAGGCAGGCGGAACCGGTACCCGTCTGAGACGGCCGTCGGCATCCGTCGGTCAGCGGGTGCCACGGGGCGGGCTCGTAACGACCCCCGAACCCGGCCCGTGCCCGATGGTCACCGCACGAAGCACGGCGTCGAGGGTGAGCCACCCCCGGAGCAGCCCGTCTGAGTCGACAACGGGCAGGCCGTCGCTCTCGCTGGCGGCCAGCACCACATCCAAAACCTTGTCCAGGGTGTCGTCGGGATTGGCCACCGCGGGCGTCTCGATCAACGCGCCGAGGGTGATCGTGGCGCTGTCGTCGTCGTTGCCCAGTGAGTCAGAGACGGCAGCGACTGTCACGATTCCGATGAACTCACCCCCACGATGAAGTACCGGCAGGGCGCGCCTGCCTGACCCGAGCAACATCCGGGCCCCTTCCGCCGGAGTGAGCCGGGAGCTCACCGCGTCGGGTGCCTCGGTCATGACCTCCCGCACAAGCGTCGAATGCAGCAGGATGCCGCCGGGGCCGCCGCCGGGGCCGCCGTCGACGCTCACCCCCGCGGCGGCGAAGCTTGAGGGTGTAAATCGTGTCCTCACTGAGGACACGCGAGACTCCGGTCGCGATCACGATGGCCAGCAGCAGAGGCAGGATGATCGAGTATTCCCCGGTCAATTCGAACAGGATGATGGCGGCGGTGATCGGTGCTCGCCCAGCGCCTGCGAAGACCGCACCCATCCCGACCAGGGCAAAGGTACCGGTCTGACCCGCGAACACGGGGAACATCGCCCCGGAGACCTGGCCGAACCCGGCACCGAGCATCGCGCCGATGAACAGCGACGGTGCGAAAACGCCGCCGGAACCGCCGATGCCGATGGTGAGGCTCGTGGCCACGATCTTTCCGACGAGGAGCAGCGCCACGAACCCGAGGGCATAGCCGCCCTCGACACCCTTTTCCAGCACCGGGTAGCCCACCCCATACAGTTGCGGCAGGGCGAAGAGCAGGAGGCCGAGGAGGAGCCCGCCGGCCACCGGCCGCAGCCATTCCGACTTGCCCCGCCAGGCCCAGTCGCAGGCGTCTTCCACGGCGTGGAGGGTTTTGGTGAACCCGACCGCAACGAGACCGGCCGCGAGTCCGAGCACCGCGAAAAGAGCGAATTGCGCGGAATTGACGATCGTGCACGTCGGCAGGGTGAGGAACGGATGATCGCCCAGGATCGACCGGCCGACGATGGAGGCGGTGACCGAGGACAGCACAACGATGCCGAACGAACGAGCCGCGAAATCGCGCAGCAGGAGCTCGAGGGCGAAGAAGACGCCGGCTATGGGAGCGTTGAAGGTTGCGGCGATCGCACCGGCAGCACCGCAGGCGACCAAAGTCCGCAGCTGCGATTCCGGCATCCGCACCGCTCGCCCGAGGGTCGAGCCCAGTGCGGAGCCGATCTGCACAATCGGCCCCTCGCGGCCGACGGAACCACCGGAACCACTGGAACCGATGGTTATGGCCGAGGCGAGCGACTTGACAATCGCCACCTTGCCCGGAATCCGCCCGCCGCGCTTCGTGACGGCGTACATGACCTCCGGCACACCGTGGCCTCGGGCCTCCGGCGCGAACCTGTTCACCAGGGGGCCGTAGAGAAGACCGCCGACGACCGGCGCGAAGATGACGAACGCACCGCCGAGCCAGGGAAGCCAGGGGTGGGCAGGATGTCCCTGCGTCGCGGCGTAGTCGGCGGTCCCCGTGAAGATCACGGTCGCCGCGGCCAACGGCTCGCGAGCGTCCTCAGGCTCAGGGCGGGCTGGGACATCAGGGCTCCTTCCTGTGTAGACTCAGCGTGCGCAATCGCAACTATTGCTTTTATGCAATAAAAGCTTTATCACTTGTACCGAACAAGGGAGCCCCGCATGGATGCGCTCACTACGGCTGCGGCCGACGCCACCCTCGCCGCCTCTCGCGCCCTGCTCGGCGTGGTTGCCCGGTCTGTCACGGCGGCCCTGGACGTCGTGACGCTGCCGCAGTTCCGTGTGCTGGTCGTGCTCAGCTCGGCCGGGCCCACGCGCATGAGCACCCTGGCGGAGCGGATGGGGGCCAACCCGTCCACCTTCAGCCGGTCGATAGACCGCATGGTTGCCGGAGGCTGGGTTGCACGGGGCCCAAGCCCCGAGAGCCGCCGCGAAGTGCTGATCACGCTCACCTCGGCCGGCCGAGAACTCGTCGACGATGTCACGGAGCGTCGCCGGCAGGGCATCGCCGCGATCCTCTCGCCCCTGACTTCGGAGCAGCAGAAGGCCGTACGCGACGCATTGCAGCTGTTCGCCGACGCCGCCGGCGAAACCTCGGCGTCGGATCTTCTCACCCTAGGCATCTGACTGCCCCCGTACGGCACTACCCCTGGCCCTGGACTGCACGGCCACGAGTTCGACCCGGAGCGATCACATCTTCTCTACGACCACCATCTCTTCCCACCACCGCACGTTTGGCGGGGTGCTCGGAGGGCTTCTCGGCTTTGTCGCAACCAGCGCCCTCGCCGGCATCCTCGCCGCGGCCGCGGTCACACCGGTGCTGGCCCTGTCGAGCGTGGCGGCCACGAACGCGATAAACGTTTTTGAGAATCTGCCCAGCTACCTCGCGATTGACCAGCTCTCGCAGAAGAGCAACATCTACGCCACTCAGACCGACGGCACCAACGTGCTGTTGGCCTCCTTTTACGACCAGAACCGGGTCGAGGTGGAGTGGGATGCGATCAGCCAATTCGTCAAGGACGCCGCCGTTGCCGGCGAGGACCCGCGCTTTTACGACCATGGCGGAGTCGACCTTCAGGGCACCGTCCGTGCCGTGCTGAGAACGGCCAGCGGCAGCGCCACCCAGGGTGGGTCGTCGATCACCCAGCAGTACGTCAAGAATGTGCTCGTTCAGAAGTGCGAGGTCCTCCAGGACAAGACCGATCAGAACGTCTGCTACCTGGCCGCAACCGAAACCACACCGGATCGCAAGCTCAAGGAAATGCGAATGGCGATCGGCCTGGAGAAGAAGTACACCAAGAACGACATTCTCCGCCAGTACCTCAATATCACCGGCTTCGGCGGCACGGTGTACGGCATCGAAGCGGCCGCGAACTACTACTACGCCACGACCGCCGCGACGCTGACCCTTCCGGAGTCGGCGAGCCTGGTCGCGATCGTGAACAACCCCGGCAAGTTCCAGCTCGACCACCCGGCCAGCGACACGAACGGAGGGGCGAATGGCTATGCCGCCAACAAGAGCCGCCGAGACTACATCCTCGGCGAGATGCTCACCCACGGCAAGATCAGCCAGGAACAGCACGACTCGGCCGTCGCCACTCCCATTGAGCCGACCATTGCGCAGCCCAGCACCGGCTGCAAGACGGCCGGCTCCAACGCCTTCTTCTGTGCCTACGTCACCAAACAGCTTCTGCACGACCCGGCCTTCGGGAAGAACCAGGACAGCCGTCAGCTCAATTTCCGCCGCGGCGGCTACAGCGTCTACACCTCCCTCGACCTCGACCTGCAAAACGCGGCCGTGGCCACTCTGGCCGCGAACGTCCCCTCCACCTATCCCGGCTGGGACGTCGGCGGAGTGGTCACCAGTGTGGAGGTCGGCACCGGGCGGGTGCTCGCAATGGCCCAGAACAAGGACTACAGCCAGGATCCGGCCGTGCAATCGACCGGCGCCAACTACACCGCCATCAACTACAACACCGATTTCGACCAGGGTGGGTCCAGCGGCTTCCAGCCGGGCTCAACCTACAAGGTGTTCACGCTGGGCGAGTGGCTGGCGGAGGGGCACTCGCTCAACGAGCGGGTCGACTCCCGGCGCAAATCCGACTGGGGCGTCTTCAAGGACAGCTGCAACGGCAACGCGAGCTACGTCTTCAACCCGAAGAACGATGACAACGAGTCCGGCAGCAACTACAGCGCCCTCCAGTCGACGATCGGCTCCATCAACACCGGTTACATCGGCATGGCGAAGAAACTCGACCTGTGCGGCATCCGTAAAACCGCCGAAGCCTTCGGGGTGCATCGCGCCACCCTCGGCCCGCTGGCACAGGGACCGTCCTCCGTGCTCGGCACGAACGAGATCGCACCCCTCACGATGGCCGCCGCCTTCGCCGGAATCGCCAACGACGGCACGACCTGCACCCCCGTCGGCATCGACAGCGTCACCGGCCCGGGCGGCGCCGAGATCCCGATTTCCCAGTCCGATTGCACCCAATCGGTTTCGTCGGCGGTGGCCGCGGGGATGACATACGCGATGCACCGGGTCATGACCGAAGGCACCGCCAACCAGTCCTATCGAAACACCTCCCCGCGCGTTGCCATGATCGGCAAGACCGGAACCACCGACGGAAACAAGGACACCTGGATGAGCGGGGCCAGCTCCCGGGTCGCGACCGTCGCGGGCGTGGTCAGCGTCACCGGGTCGGACAACCAACGCCGGATCTACTTCGACAGCGGGCAGGCCGCGACCGCCCGGCATCGGATGTGGCCTGACGTCATGTCGATCGCCAACGCCAAATACGGGGGGGAAGCCTTCACCGAAGCATCAGCCAAGACGGTTCACGGTGAGCCGGTCGCCGTACCGGACGTGCGTGGCCAATCACTCGCGAAGGCGCAGGCCGCCCTCGAGTCTGCCGGATTCACCGTCGTGGACGGCGGTGCCACAGCCTCCGAATTGCCCTCGGGCACGGTGGCCCGTTCGGCTCCGGCCGGCGGCACAACGGCCAGCCCCGATTCGACGGTCACCGTCTACACCAGCGACGCCACCCTGAAACTTCTGCCCGATGTCATCGGACTCAGTGAAAGCGTCGCTCGGGCCAGGCTCACCGGCTACTCCGTGGTCACGGTTGCCGAGATCATGACCGACCCGGAACAGGTCGGTAAGGTCAACGCAATGACGCCCCGTTCGGGATCCCTCGCGCGGGCTGGGGACACTGTCACCCTCACCGTGGGCGCACTCGGCTGACGCCCCGACGCGGTTGCAACAATGAGAAAATAGATGGATGAGCGCAACACTCGTGGCCAAGGGCCTGGCCGGCGGGTATGCACACCGCACCCTCTTCGACTCGCTCGACCTCACCGTCGCGCCTGGCGACGTCGTGGGCGTCATCGGCGTGAACGGATCGGGCAAGTCCACCCTGCTGAGCCTGCTCGCCGGCCTCGCCGAGCCCCAGTCCGGCACCGTCAGACTCGCCCCGGCCGATGCCTTCGTCGGCTGGCTGCCGCAGGAGCACGAGCGCCTGCCCGGTGAGACCGTCGCCGGCTACATCGCCCGGCGCACCGGCTGCGCCCAGGCGACCCTCGAGATGGACGACACGGCATCCGCTCTCGGCGATGCCTCACCGAGCCCGCGACCCGACGGCCTCGACCCAGCCGACGCGTACTCGGCCGCCCTCGAGCACTGGCTGGCCAGCGGCGCCGCCGATCTCGATGAACGGATGCCCGTGGTGCTCGCCGGCCTCGGCCTCACTTTCGGCACCGAGCTCGCCGAGCACACCCTGATGACGTCCCTGTCCGGCGGGCAGGCCGCGCGGGTCGGACTGGCCGCCCTTCTGCTGTCGCGCTTCGACATCGTGCTGCTCGACGAGCCCACCAACGACCTCGACCTCGACGGCCTGGAACGCCTGGAGTCCTTCGTCACCGGCCTCCGCGGCGGCGTCGTGCTCGTCAGCCACGACCGCGAGTTTCTGGCCCGTTGCGTGACGCGCGTGCTCGAACTCGACCTCGCCCAGGGCGCGAACCGGGTCTTCGGCGGCGGCTACGACTCCTACCTGGAGGAGCGCGAGACCTCCCGCCGGCACAAGCGCGAACACTACGACGAGTTCGCCGAGAGGAAGGCCGACCTCGTGGGCCGGGCCCGCACCCAGCGCGAATGGTCGAGCCAGGGCGTGCGGAACGCCATGAAGAAGGCGCCCGACAACGACAAGATCCGACGCAAGGCATCCGCCGAGTCCAGCGAGAAGCAGGCGCAGAAGGTGCGGCAGCTGGAGAGCCGCATCGCGCGCCTCGAGGAGGTCGACGAGCCGCGCAAGGAGTGGCAGCTCGACTTTGCGATCGGGTCCGCGCCCCGCTCGAGTTCGGTGGTGTCCACGCTGAGCAACGCGGTGCTCCACCAGGGCGATTTCACCCTCGGCCCGGTGTCGCTGCAGGTCAACGCGGGTGAGCGCATCGGCATCACCGGGCCGAACGGGGCCGGCAAGTCCACGCTGCTGCGCGCGCTGCTGGGGCATCAGGTTCCGGATGCCGGCACGGCCAGCCTCGGTACCAGCGTCAGTATTGGCGAAATCGATCAGGCCCGGGCCCAACTCGATGGCACCCGACCCCTCGCCACCAGCTTCGAGGAACTCGTGCCCGATCTGTCCACGGCCGAGGTGCGCACCCTGCTCGCAAAATTCGGCCTCAAGGCCGACCACGTCAACCGTCCGGCCGCGGACCTCTCCCCCGGCGAGCGCACCCGTGCCGGCCTGGCGCTGCTGCAGGCGCACGGCAACAACCTACTGGTGCTCGACGAGCCCACCAACCACCTCGACCTGGCCGCCATCGAGCAGCTCGAGCAGGCCCTCGAGTCCTATGCGGGCACGCTGCTGCTGGTCACCCACGACCGACGGATGCTGGCCAACGTGCACACGGATCGGCACTGGCGGGTGGACAACGGCCAGGTGACCGAGGCGTAGGTGAGTGGCCCCTATCCGATTGGTGGAGTCGCTGCCAGGCCTCGCGGACGACCGCCGCGAACCCAAATCCGTGATCCCTCACGGCTGTCAGGCGCCTCTCATCACGGACTCAGTAGCCGTCGGCCGGTCCTACCGGGGTGGCCCCAGCGAGCAGTGCGGCACTGCCGGAGACGCCGAGTCGGGTCGCGCCGGCAGCGATCATGGCCAGGGCGTCATCGAAGCTGCGCACCCCGCCCGACGCCTTCACCTGGGCCCGATCGCCCACGGTCTGCTTCATCAGGCGCACCGCGTGCAGGGTCGCCCCGCCGGCCGGGTGGAAACCGGTGGAGGTCTTGATGAAGTCGGCACCCGCGTCGACGGCGGCCTGGCACGCGGCGACGATCTCGGCATCGGTCAGGGCCGCGGATTCGATGATCACCTTGAGCACCCCGGGGGCGGGAATACTGGCCCGCACAGCCGCGATGTCGGCCTGCACATCGGCGAACCGGCCGGCCTTGGCAGCACCGATGTCGATGACCATGTCGATCTCGTCGGCTCCCTGCTCGATGGCGAGGGCGGCCTCAGCCTCCTTGATGGCGCTGTGGTGGTCTCCGCTGGGGAAACCGCAGACGACCGCGACCTTGAGCTCGGCGCCGGCGGGGATGCGCAGCGGCAGCATCGACGGGGAGACACAGACCGAGTAGGCGCCGAGCTCGATTGCCTCGGCAATGAGCGCGGTCACGTCACCGGCGGTGGCCTCGGGCTTGAGAAGGGTGTGGTCGATGAAACGGGCGACGCTCGCGGCGTCAAGGGAAATGGTGGGCGTGGAACGGGTGGTGGTCATGGTGGTGCGTCCTTAAATGGTGACGAGTCTCGCGGGACCTCGGGCCTGCTGCCCGATCCGCCAAACGCCTCGATGTGCACTACGCGTCCCCTGCTGACAGGCCCCGGTGGTCGACGTGTCGTCCCCGCTCAATGGGCGATTTCGACACGCTCGATCACCGGCAGCCCGGCCTGTCGGCTAGCGGGAGTGTGGTGCGAATCGCGCCATCCACCCGGCGATCGGTCGCTGCTGCTCACCCTGTTGCGCGGCGAGCACGATCAGGATCGCCGTGAGAGCGGGCGTCACCCACTGCAACACCCGCTGCTGCCGCTGCGCCGATTCGAGTTCCTCAGGCACACCGGGACCGGCTTCTGTGATTCCGGCGGTGGGCTCCCCCGCATGATCGCTCATCTTCTTGCCGAGAATCTCCGAGTACAGCGTCGTGCCCGCGGCCACACCGGTGAGGGCGAGTTTCACGATCGTGTTGATGCGGCCTTCCGGCTGGCCGGCCAGTCGCGCCTGGTTCCCGAGAATCAGGCCCACGCCGCCCACGCCGTGGGCTACGAGAGCTGCGACCTGCACCGGCGCCCACCTCTTCCACCCCTCACTCGCCAGAACCAGGCGTTCTCGGGGATCTTTCGCAGTCGAAGCGCTCCCATTCAGCCCGACAGCGCCCATCAAGGCGCCCCCAGCCCACAGCGCCAACCCCACATCATGCAGGCTTCGAACAACGGTATTGCGTCCAGTCACGGAGTACTCCTCTTGGTTCGATTCGTCTTCCCGTACGGGTGCGTACAGGGATAGGTGCTATCTGTGACGGTTGCCGAGACCGATATCTCATGCTCCAGTGCCGACCACTGTGGACTGTCTCAGCTACTTCCCAGTTTTAGGCATCGTCAGCGGCGTCGGCCAGGTGCAGGGCCGGTGCTCGCGGCCCAGACGGATTTCTTCAGTATCCCGGGCGGGTTCTGCCGGCGTTCTTCGGCCTGCGGCGCGACGAGCGAACCTTCTGCATCGCGGCCTTCCCCTGCGGGCTGCGCAGGTACTTGGTGACCAGGGTCAGGATTACGGGGATGTACTTGAGCAGGCGCGCCATGGCGTTCTCATTTCTGTTCGAAAAAGTTTGGTACGAGAGTGCGGTAGCGGCTGGGCAGACCTGCGCCCGCCCAGCCGCCCCGTGCAGGTTGGCGGACGGGTGTTAGGTGCTCGGAGTCAGCGGCCGAGTGCTTCGCGGTCGACGCGGCGGTGGAACCGCATTCCGGCGAGTCCGCCGACGATTGCGCCGACGAGGCTGATCAGGACGATGACGATCGCGGTGACGATGCTGCCTGCCGTGAGGCCTTCCGGATTGAGCGGGATGCTGGGCAAGCTGTTCAGGTTCCCCAGAATGTTGAGTTCACCGCCGGCAATGACCCCGAGGATCCCGGCGACGGCAGCGATCACGATCGCCCAGACCCAGACCGCGATTCCCTGCTTGATTCCGTTGAAGCGGGCCATCCGACCGGCGACGTAGCCGCCGCAGAAATAGGACACGAGTACCACAACCGCGAGCACAATCGCTCCGACCAGTGCGATGGTGCCGGCGTTCTCGGCAGCAGTTCCGGCAGCTTGATCCGTGGAATCGGCCCCGCCCAAGCCGACTGCGGCTCCAACCGCAGCGAACAGGGCGGTGAGGATCACCGCGGTCCCGGTGGCGGTGAGCCAGCCGAAGAAGGCCGATCCCCACTTGATCCCGCCGAAGCGGGCCTCGTCGCGGCCGACAGCCTTGTCACGGCCGGCGACCTCGTGGCGGTTGGTCGCCCCATCGCCCGCGGATACCGCGGCGTCGGAGCCGTGGTCGTCGATGTTTCGCTTCATGTTTGAACCGGATGAGTCGTATGTTGCCATGTCGATATCTCCTCTACTGATACAGGTATGAAACTCAGAGAGTCAGGACGACTGCGCTCAACCGCGTCACAGGAGAATCGATGAAGCGGACGCGATCGGAGCGTGTCCCGCCGAGGCAGAATCTGTCCACAACGAGGATCTCTTAACATGTAGTCGTATTTCGGAGGGTGTTCGTCACAGAAATCAGACAGGCAATTTCGCGCTCCTGGCGGATTCAGTCGCTCCGAGAGGCGCGGGGGTCTCCCGGCTAGATGACAAGGGTCTGGTCGACCAGCCCCTGTGCAACCTGGGACAACAACAAGTGGTTACCGCGAGCGTGATTCCGCAGCAACGCGAATGCGTCCTCCATCGAGACTCCGCGGGAATGCGAGATCACGCCTTTGGCCTGCTCGATGAGGACTCGGGAGTTCAACGCAATCGTCAATTGCTCCCGCACCGAGTTGCTTTCTCGGAGCGTGCGTTCCTGCAGAATCCCGATCGTGGCCACAGCAGCCAACGCCTGGGCCGCGCGAACATCCTGTTGACGCAGGGCGCCGGGAACAGTGGACAACAGGTTGAGGGCGCCGATGGTCGTCTCACGCAGCCGCAACGGAATCGCATGGACCGCAGCGAAACCCTGCTCCCTGGCGCTGTCCCGAAACCGCCGCCACGCGGGCGGGCTGTCCTCCACGTCCGGCAGGGACACGACCGACCCGGTAATGAAACACTCGACACACGGGCCCGCCCGAGCGCTCAGTTGCATCACCTCGACAAGCCTGCTGGCTTCGCTGGTGGAAGCGACAACTTCGAGCTCTCCGTTTTCGTCGGCCAGGAGAATACCTGCCGCCGCAATATCGAAGAGCCCGGCGCAACTCTCCACCAGTGTCTGGAGGAGCTCCACCACGTCATAACCGGCAACCAGGGTGTCAGCGAGGGTCGCGAACGTTTCGATCAGGCGGTCTTCTCTCGTTTCATCAATCATGAGACCCTTCGATCTGGTTTTCATTCACCGCAAAAGTCAATTGCCGGTCGATGATCTCCTCCGCTATCTCCTGCACAGATCGGCCGACGGCGAAGGCATGGCCCTGGATGATCAGACGGGCATCCAGGGCAGAGATCCCCAGTTGGGCCAGCACCATGCCTGTGGCCTGATGCACCTCACGTCGGGAGAATTGTTTGCGCGTGCCAGTTTCACCCTGAATGTCGCTCTGGGACAGCCGGATGGCTCGAGCGAGAACGAGACGGCTGACGACGGTCGCGAGGGCTGCAGTGCGCTGGATATTCAGATCACTGAGATGACTGGGCCGACTCGTGTACAGGTCGATCGCCCCGATGCGCAACGGCCCCAGCGACAAAGGAAAAGCGAAAAGCGCGCCCAGATCATCGGCGATGATTGCCTCCGAGAACGCCGGCCAAACCCGGTTCGGCCGTTCGCGAATGTTCGGCTCGAAAACCGGCGCCCCGGTTTCTAGAGCATCCCAACACGGACCCTCACCCAGATCGAATTGCAGCTCGTCCAGCCGAAACGATTGGGCGTCGCTCGCCGAGATTGTCTCATCAGGGAGAAAGTCACCGAACGTCGAGATTGACACCCCATCCACTGGCAGTGCCCCGAGGAACGGTTCGAACAGGCGGGACTCGCTACCTGCCAAAGCGGACAATGCCTTTTCGGCAACTGCAAATTGATCACGCATGGCAATCCCTCCTGCGATTCTCTCTGCTGCTCCCTGTCAGACGTGGCCAAGTCATCTTCCGAACGTACTCCGCCACGTCCGGAGCAGGAGGCTCAAGAAGCCTTCACAACCGATATTTGAGTTCCAGCTAGTCCTTCTTCCAGGTCGTAGCCAAGCGCCGCAGCGATATTCAGCAGCTGCGCCTCGAGAAGTTCCTGTTCAGGACTCGACATTTTTCTCTGAGCTTCGGCGATCCGTGCACGAAAATCACCGTAGATGCTATCCATCAACGTCTCGCCCGTCGCAGTCAGCTCCAGGAACAGGCTCCGCCGGTCATCCGGGTTGGCAACTCGGCGTACGACATCCCGGGCGACCAACCGGTCAGAGATCGCGGTGACCGCACCCATCGAGAGATCTGTGGAACCGGCCAAAATCTTCGGTGTCACCCGGCCCGCTTCCGAAATTCGAAAAAGAACCCGTATCTCAGAACCCGTGAAGCCATCCTTAGCCGCCATCCCGGCACGCGTCTTGTCCAGCGCCCGAAGCAGAACGACCACCGCAGCAGCAACACCCTCGAGAACCTGGACGGAGCCATTTTCCTTGAACATGGTTTCCTCCCGACATCAACGAAAAGTACTCAACTGGAACTGCGGCACATTTCCGCCTCCACCCTATCGACGACGTGCATCATCTTCCAACATAAAATAGTTTGAAATCCAAACTGATCGCTATATATTACGTTCCGACGCCAATTCTTAGGGCATCGTCCGATCTCTGCTGAACCACCACGTGGCGCTTCAGGGTCCGCTGAGAGACAGGGTCTATTTCCATGAACGAGTACCGTCTGACCGTGAATGGCGACCGTTACGTTGTCGACACCGACGATGACCTGGCAGCATGGAAAACCTCCGTGGCCGACGCGGTACAGCGCGGTGGCGGATTCATCAATGTGATCAATTCCGCCGGGTTCTTGACTACGCTTCTGATCACCCCGAACTCGACCGTCACCCTGCAACGAGTCCGCTCCCAACGACCGGAACCGTGGACGCAGCTTCTCGCCGAGGAGGCCTTCACCTACGAGGACTTCTAGCTACCCGACCTGGTATCTCCTGCTGTGGACCTGCTGGTCGCGCGGCAACCTGTCCCCGGCAAGTCGAACGCGCTGATCTCAGCACGGACCCACGTGACCACGCCCTATCTGATCACGGTCGACGCGGACACGCTGCTGCATCGGAAGACCCGGCGCCAGTGATCTCCCGGCTTCGATCCGCCCCGGCAGACGCTGCGCCGTTCACGGAGGTGCCGGCGACCATCCCTCGGAATCGGCGCTTGTTCCAGAGCCGCCGGGTCTTCGGTCCTCTCGGCCTGGTAGTGCGGCGCATCGGTTCGGCTACCTGGCCTAGCTGCTCGGATACCCGGTGCCGTGCTCCTACGCGTCACTGGTCGGCGATATGCAGTTCCTTGCCTGGCCGCCCGCCGCTGGAAGTAGTCGCTCTCAGCCCCAGCGCGCTCAGCCCTCTGCGGGAATCAGGTAGCGGTGGCGCACGTGCCGGCGGCTGGGGTCGGCCTGCCAGAATTCGACCTCGACCGGGCGCAGGGCATACAGCTGCCAGGTGGGGTTCTCTGATCCGTCGGCGCCGGGCCGTTCGGACCAGTCGGCCGCCGAGGCATCCGTCGACAACTCGGTGACCGGGCCGACCACGCGCACCTGGCGGCCCAGCGCCGACCAGAAGAAATTCATCGCGGCCAACGGATGCTCCGTCAGCTCCCGGCCCTTGCGCGACGCCCGCGAGGTGGCGAAGTGCCAGCCCTCGGCGTCGAGATTCTTGAGGATGAGCATGCGCGACGACGGCATGCCCTCGGCGCCGACGGTCGCCAGGCTGAAGGCGTGCGGCTGGGAAACCCCGGCCGCGAGGGCCTCATCAAGCCAGGACCGGAACAGTACAGCCGGGTCGAGTGGAGCCGACGCCGGGTCGAAAATCGGTAGATCGACGGGGAAATCCGGCAGGGAACGCAGCATGCTGCGGAATGATTCGCTCACCCACCGAGCCTACTGCGCCGACTGTCAGCGTTCAGAGAGTGCCGCTAGCGTTGGAAGCAGACAAGAGGAGCGAGATGACGGTACTCATTGCAGGATGCGGGGACCTCGGCACGGAGGTGGGCCTGCGTTTCGCGGCGCTCGGGCACCGGGTGGTGGGGTTGCGCCGCAACGCGGCCGTTCTCCCCGCCAGTATTGAGGGCCAGTCCGTCGACCTCAGCGCGCACCAGCCGGTCGTGCCGGCCGACACCGAGATCGTGATCGTGGCGATCGCCGCGGGCGACCCCAGCCCCGCGGTCTACCGGGCGGCCTACGTCGACGGTCTGCAGAACCTCCTCGACGCGCTCGACGAGGCCGGCGTCACGCCCCGCCGCGTGCTGCTGGTGTCGTCGACCGCCGTCTACGACGTGTCCGACGAGAGCTGGGTCGACGAGCAGACGCCCGCCAACCCGAGGCCGGGCACCGACGCCATTCTGCTCGAGGCCGAACAGATGCTGCACGCCCGCATCCCCGCGGCCGTCGTCTTCCGCCTGTCGGGCATCTACGGCCCCGGCCGGGAGCGCCTGATCACCCAGGTGCGGAGCGGCCGCACCACCGCGTCGGCCTCGGCCCGCCACACGAACCGCATCCACCGGGATGATGCCGCGGCCGCGATCGTGCACCTGATGCTGCGGGAGGAAGCACCGGCGCCCCTCTATCTCGGCGTCGACAGCGCACCGGTGCGCGGCGGTGAGGTGCTGGCGTTCCTTGCCGAGGAGCTTGGACTGCCGGCCCCTATGCCCGAGGCACCCGGCGCTCCCGGCGCAACGACGGCCGCGCCCACTCGGCCCGTCCTGCGGGACAGCCAGCGCGGAGGCGACAAACGCCTTCGCAACCAACTGCTGCTGGGCACGGGTTTCACGTTCAGCTATCCGACCTACCGCGAGGGCTACCGGGCCGTGCTGGCCGGCCGGGGCATCCGTCACCCGTAGCTTGACCGGGTTCAGTGTGAACCAATTCGACGGAGATTTTCGTTTAGAACGGCCTTTTCGTGGGCTCACGGCCGATCTGACCAAAATCTCCGTCGAATTCGTTCAGGAACGAGGCGCCGCGGAACGAGGCGTCTAGAACGAGACGCCGCAGACCAGCGCCGCGTTCGCGAACGGCGTCGCCTCCCCCGAACGGATGAAGAGCTTCGCCGAGGCCGACAGGTCCTTCAACTCGGCGTGGCTGATGTATTCGATCGCGTCGAACCGGTCGGCCAGCCAGGCCCCGGCAGGGGCGGTTTTCGCCTCCTCCGCGACCACGCAGCGCTGGAACACCATCTCCTCGAGCAGGGCATCGAGCACCTGCTCGAAGCGCGGCACACCATGCACGAGCGCCAGGTCGATCACGGGAACGCCGGCCGGGATCGGCATGCCGCAGTCCGCGAGGAGAACGACATCCGTGTGCCCGAGGCGGGCCAGGGCGCCGGAGAGGTCGGCGTTCAGGATGCCGCGGCGCTTCATGCGCGCACCAGCGGCAGCTCGTCGGCCAGGGACGGATACGACGTCTGCGTGCCGCGCGACTGCACCGCGAAGGCACCCACGCGCACGGCCCGCCGCACGGACTCGGACAGGCTCGACCCGGCCGCGAGCTGCGCGCTGAGGGCGCCGACGAATGCGTCGCCGGCGCCCGAGCTGTCCACGGCAACGACCCGTGGCGACGCCAGACTGTGGGTGCCGTCCCGGTCGGCGCAGATCGCGCCCTTCGCACCGCGGGTGAGCACGACCGAGGGAACGCCCCAGTCGAGGAGCCGGGCGACGAGCTCGGCGTCCTCGGTGGGGATGACCATTTTCGGGGCGAGCTGCGCGAGCACGAGGGCAGCCTCGTGCTCGTTGACGACCAGCGGGTCGGCCCGACGGATGCTCGCGGCATCCAGTTCGATCACGGGCGCCAGGTTCAGCACCACCCGGCCGGTGGCCAGCCGCATTGCCGCCATGATGCCCGCCGCGGGGATCTCACCCTGGAGCACCACCACGGCGGCCTCCGCGATGACGGTCGCGCTGGCTTCGACGGCCTCCGCGCCCAGCAGTGCGTTGGCGCCGGGGATGATCACGATGGTGTTTTCGCCGTCGGCGGCAACGGTGACGAGTGCCAGGCCGGTCGGGCCGTCCACCGCGCGCACATTCGACAGGTCCACTCCGGAGCGGGTCAGGATCGCGGTGGCGACCTCGGCCTGCGGGTCCCGGCCCACGAGGCCGACCATGCGCACCGTGGCGCCCAGTTGGGCTGCCGCGACGGCCTGGTTGGCGCCTTTCCCTCCGGGGAGGAACTCCATCGACGTTCCGATGAGGGTCTCACCGGGCAGCGGGTGGCGTTCGATGGTGATCAGCTGGTCGACGTTGATCGACCCGACGACGACGACCGTGCTGGTGGAGTTGCTCACTTGGTGAAGTCGCCGACATTCGTCTTCGTGACGGAGACGACCTCGACCGGGACGGTCTTCTCGATCGTGTCGCCGGCGATGGCCTTGATGGCGAGTTCAACGGCGAGCTTGCCGAGTTCGGCCGGCTGCTGCGCGATGGTGGCGACCAGGGTGCCGGCCTCGATGGCGGCGAGTCCGTCGGCTGTGCCGTCGAAGCCGACGACCGCGACCTCGGTGCCGGCACGCGAGCCGAGCGCCTGGATGGCGCCGAGGGCCATTTCGTCGTTCTCGGCGAAGAGGCCGGTCACACCGGGGTTGGCCTGCAGCAGGTTCGTGGTCACGTCGAGCGCGGCGGCGCGGTCGAAGTTGGCGGTCTGCTTGGCGACCACGGTGATGTTCGGGTAGGCCTTGATGCCCTCTTCGAAGCCCTGGCCACGGTCGCGGCTGGCCGAGGTGCCGGAGACACCCTGCAGGTGGATGACGCTGCCCTTTTCGCCCATGGCCTTGGCGAGGGCGTCGGCGGCCTGACGGCCTCCGGCCACGTTGTCGCTCGCGACGAGCGAGTTCAGGTCGGCGCCGTTGACGGTGCGGTCGACCCCGATGACGGGGATGTCGGCGCTGAGCAGCTCGTTCACGGAGGAGGAGGAAGCGTCGGAGTCGACCGGGTTCACGATGACGGCCTTGGTGCCGCCCGAGGCGGCGGTGGCGAGCTGGTTGGCCTGCGTGGCCGAGTCGTTCTGCGCGTCGACGATGTTCAGCTGCACGCCGGCTTCGTCGGCGGCAGCTTGGGCGCCGTCGCGCAGTTCCACGAAGAACGGGTTGTTCAGGGTGGAGAGGGCCATCACGATCTTCGTGCCGGACGCCTCGTCCCCGCCGCCGCGGCCGCAGGCCGTGGTGCCCACCAGGATCAGGGCGGCGGTGGCGGTCAGTGCCGCGATTTTGCGAAATGAGGAGGACTTCATTGTGTATTCCTTTGGGGTGTTGATGGATGGGGTGAGAGGTGACGGGTAACGGATGCCGGGCGTCGGCCAGGTCAGCTGCTACGGGTCTTGCGGCGTAGCACGTCCACGCCCACGGCGAGGGCGATCACGAGGCCGATCACGACTTGCTGCCAGAACGACGTCACGTTGAGCAGGTTCAGGCCGTTGCGGATGACGACGAGCACGAGGGCGCCGACGAAGGTGCCCGAGATTTTGCCGAGGCCGCCGGCGAGCGAGGCGCCGCCGATCACGACGGCCGCGATGGCGTCGAGTTCGTAGCCGGCCGCGGCCTGCGGCTGCGCGGAGTCGAGGCGCCCGGCGAGCAACAGCCCGGCGAGGGCGGCGAAAAGTCCGGCCAGGGCGAAGACGGTGACGAGGATGCGCTTGACCGGCAGTCCCGACAGCCGGGCGGCTTCGGCGTTGCCACCGACCGCGTACATCGAGCGGCCGATCACGGTGCGGTTGAGCAGGAAGGAGGCGGCCAGGGCGGCCAGCACCAAGATGATGATGGGCATCGGGACCGGACCCAGGTTGCCGCCGAGGAAGGAGACCTCGGCCGGCATCTTGATCGGGCGGCCGTCGGAGATGACCAGGGTCAGCCCGCGGGCCACGCTGAGCATGGCGAGCGTGGCAATGAAGGAGGGCAGTTTGCCGTAGGCGTTGGCCAGACCGTTGATGGTGCCGGCCAGGGCCCCGATGAAGAGGCCACCGAGGAGGGCGATCCAGCCGGGGAGGCCGGCGCTGGCGAACATCCAGCCCGACGACATGGCCGACAGGGCCGCCACGGCACCCACCGAGAGGTCGATCCCGCCGGCCACGATGACGAAGGTCATCCCGAAGGCCAGCACGGCCACCGTGGATACCTGGATGCCGATGTTGAGCAGGTTCTGCGCGGTCAGGAAGTCGGGAGTAGCGATGAACAGGGCGAGGCAGAGAACGACGAGGCCGACGAGGGCGCCGTTGTTGGCGAGGAATTTCTTGTAGTCGAAGCTGCGGTGCTTCGCCGGCACGGTTGTGGTGGACATGGCGTGGTTCCCTATCTCTGTTCGTGATTCTCGTCGACATCGCGGGCGGCGAGTGTCATGACTGCGTCTTGGGCGGCCTCGGCGGCGCTGAGCTCGCCGGCGATCCGGCCGTCGCGCATCACGAGGATGCGGTCGCTCATGCCGAGGATCTCCGGCAGCTCGCTGGAGACCATCAGAATCGCTCCCCCGGCCGCCGTGATCGCGTTCATCAGTTCGTAGATCTCGACCTTGGCCCCCACATCGACGCCGCGGGTGGGCTCGTCGAGCAGCAGCACCGTGGAGGCGGCGATGATCCAGCGGCCGAACACGGCCTTCTGCTGGTTGCCTCCGGAGAGTGCGCCGATCGGCTGGTCGATGGTGTGCATTCGGATGCGAAGTTTCTTCGCCACGTCGCCGGCCCGGCGGCGCTGGCCGGCGAAGTCGACCAGGCCGAGCTTCGCGGTGGCGGCGAGCGTGGCGTAGCCGAGGTTGTCGTTGACGGATGCGTCGAGCACCAGCCCCTGCCCCTTGCGGTCTTCGGGCACGTGCCCGATGCCCGCGGCGATTGCCGCCGGGATACTGCCGTTCGGCAGCTGCCGGCCGCGCACGGCGACCGTGCCGGAGGTGTACCGGTCGGCGCCGGCGATCGCCCGGATCAGTTCGGTGCGTCCGGCGCCGACCAGGCCGGCGATGCCGAGCACCTCGCCGGCCTTCACGGTGAAGCTGATATCGCTGAACGAGCCGGTCGAGGTGAGGTTCTCGACCGTCAGGATCTCGGGTGCCTGGCTGACGTCGCCGGTCACCCGCGGGAACTGGTCTTCGATGTTGCGGCCGACCATCAGCTTCACGAGGTCGTCTTCGGGGGTGGAGGCCGGCACCTCGGCGATGAACTCGCCGTCGCGCAGCACGGTGACGGTATCGCCGACCTCGGCGATCTCGTCGAGGTGGTGGCTGATGAACAGCATGCCCACCCCACGGCGGCGCAGGTCGGTCATCACGGCGAACAGGCTCTCGGTCTCGTGGCGGGTCAGCGCCGCGGTGGGCTCGTCCAGGATCAGGATGCGGGCGTTGATGCTCAGCGCCTTGGCGATCTCGACCAGCTGCTGCCGGGCGATGCCGAGGTCGCCGACCAGGGTGTCCACGTCGACGTCGAGGCCGATCAGGGCGAGGGCGGCACGCGCCCGATTGCGCAGGGCGCTGCGGTCGACCAGGCCGTGCTTGGTGGGCATCCGCCCCAGCATCACGTTCTCGGCGATGCTCATGGTGGGAACGAGGTTCAGTTCCTGGTGGATCGTGGCGATGCCGAGTTCCTCGGCCGCGCGGGTGGTGGGCAGGGTGACTGTCTGCCCGTCCACCACGATGTGACCGGCGTCCGGCTGGTACACCCCCGCCATCATCTTGATCAGGGTGGACTTGCCGGCGCCGTTCTCGCCCAGCAGTACCTGCACCTTGCCGGCGTAGACGCTGACGGTGACGTCTTTGATGACCGTCACCGGTCCGAAGGTCTTGCCCACGTTCTGCAGGGTGACCAGTGGTTGTTGACTCATGTCAGTTCTTCCTCGGGCTCGGCCCGGATGCGGGTGAAACGGCTGCGGGTGAATCGGGCATGCCTGAGATGGGCGCCGAGGACGACGCCCGGATGATCAGTTCGCTGGGCAGCACCACCGATCCGGGGGTGCCTCCGCCAATGACCTCGAGCAGCATCTTCACGGCGATCCGGCCCATGTCCTCGACACTGTGTGAGATGACGCTGAGCGCCGGGTCGAGCAGGGCGAACCACTCGATGTCGTCGAACGCGATCAGGGCCACGTCCCGGCCGATGCGCAGCCCGCGCTTGTGAAGAATGGCGATCGCGCCCACGGCCATCGGGCTGTCGGCGGCGAGCAGGGCGGTGGGCGGCTGGCGCAGTTCGAGCAGCGCGTGCACGCCGGCCGAGCCACTGGCGGCCTGGAAGTCGCCGAAGTAGACCAGCTCGGGGTCCTGGCTGAGGCCGAACTCGGCCACCGCCCGGGTGAAGGCGGCGAACCGGTCCCGGCCTGTCGAGGTGGCCTGTGGGCCCGAGATGTAGCCGATGCGGGTGTGGCCGGCCGCGGCCAGGTGTGCCACAGCCTGGCGGATGCCGGTTTCGCTGTCCGTGGTCACGCTCGGCACATCGAGGCCCTCCACGGTGCGGTCCACGAAGACGGTCGGGATCTTGCGTTCGATCAGCGAACGGATGCTGCCGCTGCCGTCCCCGAGCGGTGCCACGACGATGCCGTCCACTCGCCTGGAGATCAGGGTGTCCAGGTACCGGTCCTGCTGTTCTTTGCGCTCGTTCGCGTTGCCGAGCAGCGTGACGTAGCCGGCAGCCAGGGCGGCCTGTTCGACCGTGTGGGCGAGGTCGGCGAAGAAGGGGTTGCGCACATCCGACACCAGCAGGCCGATGGACTCGGTGTGGGTGCTGCGCAGGGCCCGCGCCTGGGCGTTGGGCCGGTAGTCGAGCTGGGCGGCCGCCGCCGCTACGCCGGCGCGGGCCTCGGGCGACGTGGCCGGACTGCCGGAGAGAACCCGGGAGGCCGTGGCCACGGACACGCCGGCCAGGGCGGCGACATCCTTGATCGTGATGGCAACCATGTTCACCTCTTCGTGTTCGTGCGGGTACCGATGTAGTCGTGGAATCGTTTCCATGGAAACGATTCCATACTAGGTCCCTGCGTGGGCCGCTGTCAACGAGCCCGGAGAAACAGTGCAGCGAAGTAGCATGCCCGGTACGGCGCGGAGGAGACCATGGAGATTCAGCGAGATACCTACAGAGACGGCACCCTTCTGGGTCTGCTAGAACTCGGACGGATCCATCCAAAAGTCACAGACCTGCCGGTAGCGGACCTGTCGGCGGGGCGACCCGCGTCAGTCCTGGGCCTGGGCCTGTCTGCGCCTCGAAGTCGCGGCCCCGTCGGCGGTCAAGCCCGTCGAGAACCGGCGAGTCAGTCATCAGGGTTCCCGTGCCACACCGCACCTCCCGGCACGCGTTCGGTAAAGCGGGCGCACGTGAGAGGATCCGCCGTCGTCCCCAACCTGCGCCACGGCACCGAACGTTGCTGCCGGGCAGGCCGCCGGCTCAGCGCTGACTCGGTGGCGCCGCGCGGCCAAACAGCCGTGCTGCTGAACAAAGATACGAAACTGCTATCCACAAAAGGTGAGTGACACTCGCCTACGTGTGCTCCTTAAAGTATCCTCATAACATGACGAACCTCGCGGATGACCTCAGGCAGGCGGCCGACGCCGTCGCCCTGCTGGGCTCCTCGAGCGCCGACCTCGCGGCTCTTCCCGACGCCGAGGCTTTGGCCGGCCAGAAGCGGATCGCCCGCGCGCGCCGCCTGCTCGACACCTATGCCGCGTTGATGGCCGCAACCATCGCCCGCCGGTCCCGCCCGGAACTCGGCCACTCGGGGCTGGCCGCGCAGCAGGGGTTCCTCTCGCCCGAGGCCCTGATCCAGAACTGGACCGGCTCATCCAAAGGTGACGCGTACAAGCTGGTCGCGGTCGGCACGATGATGGCCGACACCGAGGCGGCCGACAAGCTGGTCGAAGAGGCGCTCTCGACGCTCTCGACGCCCGACGCCGACGCCGACGCCGACGCCGATGCTGTCGACGTCGCGGCGTTCGCCGCGAAGGTGCCCTGGCAGGCGCCGATCGCCCGGGCCGTCACCGCCGGCACGCTCTCGGTTGACGCGGCCGAGGCGATCCGGGCCGGGCTCGGCCAGATCGACGCGGCAGTTACCGCGGAGAAGCTCCGGGTGGCCCTCGCGGCGCTCCTCACCGAGGCACCGTCACTGAATGCCGACGAGGTTTTTAAACGGGCGAGACGGATGCGCGACCGGCTCGATCAGGCCGGCATCGCCGCCCGGGAGAAGCAGGCCCACGACGACCGCTACCTGAAGGTCTACCGGCTGAGCAACGGCAACGTGCGCCTGAACGGGCTCTTCGCCCCCGAAGACGGCGAGTTCGTGCTCTCCACCTTCGACTCCATCACCAGCCCCCGCCGCGGCGGAGTGCGGTTCGTCGACCCGGAACGCGCCGCCTGGGCCTAAAAAATGCAGGACGACCCGCGCAGCACCGAGCAGATCAACGCGGACTCCCTCGTGCAACTGCTGACGATCGCCGGCGAAGCCGACCCCGGCCGGGTCTTCGGCGGACGCCGCCCGGCGGTGCGCGTGATCGTGACCGAGAAAGCCCTCACAGCCGAACCCGGCGAGCCGGGTGCCGCCGAACCCGCCGCTCACGGGCAGATCGAAGGCAACCCGGTCCCCATCTCGCAGGAAACCATCGACCGGTTGCTCTGCGACACCGGCACCCGCGGCATCAAGTTCGACGACATCGGCCAAATCATCAACGTCGGCCGTGACGAACGACTCTTCACCGAGAAACAACGCGCCGCGATGGGAGTGCGCGACGGCGGATGCCGGTGGGTCGACTGCGACAGATCACCGGCCTGGAGCGAAGCCCACCACATCAACGAATGGCTCACAGACAGCGGAGACACCAACCTCGCCGACGGAGTACTGCTCTGCCACCCGCACCACATACTGCTACACAACCAGCACTGGAAGATCACCCGTACCGGAACGCAATACTGGCTCCGGCCACCGGTGGAGAACGACCCGGAACAGACACTGATCGCACTGCCGAGCAAGCGGGTGGGGCTGTAGGGCGTGGCTCTCGTCCCGGGTCTTGACAGGCTCGAACAGCGTCGTGGGAACCTCGGGAGGGCGGGTCGCCGCGTCTCGACAGGCTCGACCACCGGGGCTCGATTCAGGGGCGGCCGGTGAACTCGTCCATGGAGCCGTAGACGCCGAAGACGCGGCCGGCCACCACGTCCCAGAGGGGCAAAGGCAGCACTCCGCGGACAACCTTTGAGAGCTCGACCGTCCACGGCATGGTGAGCATGGGCTTGCCCGCGAGCATCGCCCGCCAAACCCGCTCGACCACATATTCCGGCGTCATGACGGGCGTCAGCAGCGGACCGCGGGCACCCTCGAACATCCCTGTCGAGATGTAGCTGGGGCAGACGGTCGTGACCTTGACGTGCCCGAACCGTTGTTGCTTGAGCTCCAGACGCAGCGAGTCACCCCACCCGATCAGGGCCGCCTTCGACGCCGCATAGACGCTCATCCGGGGGTTCGAGAGCATCCCGGCCGCCGACGCGATGTTCACGATGCGCGACGCACGACCGCGATTCGCCATCATCGCCGGAAGGAACTCCCGGGCGATGTACATCGGGGCGAGCGCGTTGATCTGCATGGTCGGCCGCGTGTCCGCGCCGTTGTCGTGCTCCCAGAAGAAGGCTCCGCGCACGATGCCGGCATTGTTGATCACGATGTCCGGGTCGCCGACCTCCGTGCGCACCCGCTGGGCGGTCTGAGCGATCGCGCCGAGGTCGGCGATGTCCACGACATACGGGACAATGAGCGTGCCCTCGCCGGCCCGATCGCCGAGGATGCCGACCACACGGGTCAGCGCCCCGGCGTCCCGGTCCCAGAGGATCACGGCCTTCGCGCCCTCGGCGACGGCCCGCTCGGCATAGAGGCGGCCCATGCCGCTGGCGGCACCGGTAATGAGCACACGGGCTCCGGAAACGGTTCGAGTCATGGCCCCATCATCCCAAGAAGAAGCGCCGCGTGTTACGTCGGGTTGCGGCCGGCCCAGCAGCATCCGTCTGCCCTCGGCTAACGTCAAGCAACTCTTCCCCTCCCGCGACCGAAAGCCGCCCATGCCGCACCGCGCCGCATCACACGAGACGTCCGCCGATCCGGCGTCCGTGCGCGGCGCGGCGTCCAGAACCATGGCCAGAACCACGACCACGACCACGACCGGAAACTCGGCCTTCACGGTCGAGTTCGAGGCGATCGGCCGCACGTTCGCCCCCGCCACGACCCGCGGGGCCACCGCCCTACCCCCGGTGCTCCGCGACGTTTCCCTCACGGTGGGGCCCGGCGAGGTGCTGGCGATCCTGGGCACGAGCGGATGCGGCAAGTCCACTTTGCTCCGCATCGCGGGCGGCCTCGACTCCCCGACCACCGGCCAGGTGAGAATCGACGGCTCGCCCGTCGCCGGCATCGACCCACGCTGCGCGGTCGGATTTCAGGAGCCGCGCCTGCTGCCCTGGCGCACCGTCACCGAGAACGTCGCACTGGGACTGCCCCGCGGCACCCCGCGGGCCGCCGCCCGCGCCCGCGTCGCCGAGCTGATCGAGCTGGTCGGTCTGGCCGCGTTCGCCGGCCACCGCCCCCAGGCCATCTCCGGTGGGATGGCCCAGCGTGCCTCCCTCGCCCGGGCGTTGGCCCGCAACCCGGGCGTTCTACTGCTCGACGAACCGTTCGGTGCTCTCGACGCGCTCACCCGCCTGAAGATGCAGGACCTTCTGCTCGACGTGCACGCCCAGGCGCCGACGACGGTCCTCCTGGTCACGCACGATGTCGACGAGGCGCTGCAATTGGCCGACCGGATCATCCTGCTCGGCCGGTCCGGCAACGACACCCGCGCCGGCGCGACCATCGTGCAGGAACTCACCGTTCCCGGGGCCCGCCCCCGCGACCGCGGCTCGGCGGAACTCGCCGAACTGCGCGGACGACTGCTCGCCGGGCTCGGCATCGACCGCCACGGCGAGGCACGCGGGCTCGCCGCGACCTCTACCATCCCGGCCTTCCCCTACTGACTTTTCTGCCTCACCACTGCACCGCCGCACTGCTTTCACCACCGCTACCCCACTCCGGGCGCCGCATCCGCTGCCCAATCAACTGAGAGATCCCGATGACACAGCACCGCTCCACCACACGAATCGCGCTCCTTGCCGTCGCAACCGCCGCCGCCCTGCTGCTCACCGGCTGCGTCGCGGGTGAAAACCAGCCGGTCGCCAAGCCGGCCGAGGCCGCCGCAGCGGGTGAGACCACCGTCACCACCGGCGGCACCCTCAACATCGACTTCGCCACCTACAACCCGCTCAGCCTGGTGATCAAGGACCAGGGTTGGCTCGAGGATGCCCTCAGCGACCAGGACATCGCCGTGAACTGGGTGCAGTCGGCCGGCTCCAACAAGGCCAACGAGGCACTGCGCGCCAATGCCATCGACGTGGGTTCCACCGCCGGCTCGGCCGCGCTGCTGTTCCGCTCGAACGGCTCGCCGATCCAGGTCATCGACATCTTCTCGCAGCCCGAGTGGGCGGCCCTCGTCGTTCCCGGCGACTCCGCGATCACCGGCGTCGCCGATCTCAAGGGCAAGCAGATCGCCGCGACCAAGGGCACCGACCCCTACTTCTTCCTGCTCCAGTCCCTGGAGGAGGCCGGGCTCACCCTCGAGGACGTGACCGTGCAGAACCTGCAGCACGCCGACGGCTGGGCTGCCCTCCAGAACGGCTCGGTCGACGCCTGGGCCGGACTCGACCCGATCATGGCCGGTGCCGAGGCTGCCGGCGCGGAGCTGCTCTACCGCAACGTCGACTTCAACAGCTACGGGTTCCTCAACGCCACCGAAAGCTTTCTGACCGAGAAGCCCGATGTGGCCCAGACCGTCGTCGACGTCTACGAGCACGCCCGCGCCTGGGCGCTGGAAAACCCCAACCAGACCGCCGAGATCCTGGCCGGCGTCTCGGGCCTCGACCTCGCCGTGGCCACCACGGTGATCACCGAGCGCTCCAACCTCGACGTGGACAACGTGCCCGGCAAGGCCCAGCTCACGGTGCTGAAAAAGATCGGCCCGACCTTCGTCGCCGCCGGTGACGTGGCAGCGCAGAGCCAGATCGACGCCGCCCTCGACACGATCGTCAATGACAGCTTCGCCACGAAGGCCGACCCGTCGGTCGTCACGGAGTAGTCAGGAAACACCGTAGCGCCGTCCGGGGCGGGCAACCGCCCCGGACACCCGCACCACCAGCACCACCCCCCGAGAGGACGCGACCATGACCGAGACTGTGCCCCGCACGCTGCCCCGCACGTCGGCCCGGACCGTGCCCGACGCCACCGCCGCTGCCGCTGCATCCGCTGCATCCGCCACCGCCGCCGGTACGGCGCGTGCGCCGCGCCGGCCGCTCGCCTCGCGCGGCTGGATCGCCCTCGGCGGCGGAGCGGTCTTGCCGGTCCTGATCCTCGCGGCCTGGCAGCTCACCACCGCGCTCGGCGTGTTCACGATGGCCCAACTGCCCTCCCCCGTGATGGTCTGGCAGGCGGGCGTCGACCTGTTCGCGAGCGGGCTGCTCGGCCAATACGCGGCGATCTCCACCCAGCGGGTGCTCATCGGTTTCGCCGTCGGCGCGGCCCTGGGCATCGCCCTGGGAGCCCTGGTCGGTCTGTCCCGGGCCGCCGATGCACTGTTCGCCCCTACCCTCGGCGCCATCCGGGCGGTGCCGTCGCTCGCCTGGGTTCCCCTGCTCATCCTCTGGCTGAAGATCGGCGAGGAGTCCAAGCTCACCCTGATCGCCATCGGCGCCTTCTTCCCCGTTTACACGACCGTGTCGGCGGCGCTGCGGCACGTCGACCGTCAGCTCGTGGAGGCGGGCCGCGCGTTCGGCCTGCACGGGGTGCGACTGTTCACGGCCGTGCAGCTGCCCGCGGTGATCCCCGCCGTGGTCTCCGGGCTGCGGCTGGCTCTGGCCCAGGCCTGGCTGTTCCTCGTGGCCGCCGAGCTGATCGCTTCCTCGATGGGGCTGGGCTTCCTGCTGATCGACTCGCAGAACAACGGCCGCATCGACCGCATCCTGCTCGCGATCATCCTGCTCGCCATCCTCGGCAAGCTGACGGATGCCGCCGTTGGCCTCTTCGAGCGCTGGGCGAACCGCAAATGGGCCTGACGCCGATGCCGGCCCCGCTCGATCCGGCGAGCGCCACCATCCGTAATCTCCTGACCGAAACCCGGCGCTACCCGGCCCCGGCCGCCTTCGCGGCGCAGGCCAACGTCGACGCCACCTGGTGGGACCGGGCCGCCGCCGATCCGATCGCGTTCTGGGCTGAGCAGGCCAACCGCCTCGACTGGGCCGAGCCGTGGCATACCGACCACACCTGGCAGCCGGCCAGGGCGGACGCCGACGGCGTGCTCTCCATTCCCCGCGCCGAGTGGTTCGCGGGCGGCAAGCTCAACGTGGCCGTCAACTGCGTCGACCGGCACGTGGCCGCCGGCAAAGGCGACAAGGTCGCCTTCCACTTCGAGGGAGAGCCCGGCGACCGCCGAACGATCACCTATGCCGAACTCGAACGCGCGGTGAACCGCGCCGCCAACACGCTTACCGACCTCGGCATCGTGCCTGGCGACCGGGTCGTGCTCTACCTGCCGGTGATCCTCGAAACCATCATCATCACCCTCGCCATCGCGCGCCTCGGCGCCGTGCACTCGCTCGTCTTCGGCGGCTTCTCTGCCGAGGCGCTGCGGTTCCGGATCGAGGACACCGGCGCGAAGCTGCTCGTGACCACCGACGGCCAGTTCCGCCGGGGTCAGGCCGTGCCGGTCAAGGCCGCGGCCGACGAGGCCGTCGCGGGCGTGGACTCGATCGAGCACGTGCTCGTGGTGCGCCGCACCGGCGACCTGACCCCCGACATCCCCTTCACGCCGGGCCGGGATGTCTGGTGGCACGACAGCGTCGACCTCGCCTCCCCCGTGCACGAACCCGCGTACTTCGACGCGGAGACCCCGCTGTTCATCATCTACACGTCGGGCACGACGGGTACTCCGAAGGGGCTCGTGCACACCAGCGGCGGGTACCTCACGCACACCTCCTGGAGCCACTGGGCCGTCTTCGACGTCAAGGACGACGACGTGCACTGGTGCACGGCCGACCTGGCCTGGGTCACCGCTCACAGCTATGTGCACTACGGGCCGCTCTCCAACGGCACCACCTCGGTGATCTACGAGGGAACGCCGAATACCCCGCATCCGGGCCGGCACCTCGAGATCATCGAGCGCTACGGGGTGACCACCTATTACACGGCGCCGACACTCATCCGCACGTTGATGACGTGGTTCCCGGAGGGGCTGCCGAGCGAGTTCGACCTGTCCAGCATCCGTCTGCTCGGGTCGGTCGGCGAGGCCATCAACCCGGAGGCCTGGGTGTGGTTCCGCGAGAACATCGGCGCCGGCAGCGCCCCCATTGTGGACACCTGGTGGCAGTCTGAGACCGGCGCCGCCGTGATGGCGCCGCTACCGGGCGTCAGCACGCTCAAGCCCGGATCAGCCCTGCGCGCCCTGCCGGGCCTTACGACCCACATCGTCGACGACCACGGCCGGCCGGTGCCGTTCGGCTCCGGCGGCTACCTCGTGATCGAGGGCACCTGGCCAGGCATGGCCCGCACCGTCTGGGGCGACCCCGAGCGCTACCGCGACTCCTACTGGGCCCGGTTCGCGAAGCAGGGCTTCTTCTTCAGCGGCGACGGCGCGAAATACGACGACGACGGTGACATCTGGCTCCTCGGCCGCGTCGACGACGTCATCAACGTGTCCGGGCACCGCTTGTCGACGATCGAGATAGAGTCGGCGCTCGTCGCACATCCGCTGGTCGGCGAGGCCGGCGTCGTCGGCGTGACGGATGCGAGAACGGGCGAGGCCATCGCGGCCTTCGTGATCCCGGCCGCGGCACCGCACCCCACCAGCGGTTCCGGCGAGTGCGGCAACCTGGGCGACCCCGCGGTCTGGCTGGCCGCCCGGGATACTCTCGAGCCGCTGCTGCGCGCGCACGTCACGCAGGCCATCGGGGTCGTCGCCCGGCCGCAGGAGGTGTTCGTTGTGCCTGACCTGCCCAAGACCCGCTCGGGCAAGATCATGCGCCGCCTCCTCGGCGATATCGTGGCCGGTCGTGCGCTCGGCGACGTGACTGCGCTCCAGGACGACTCGGTTCCGGGCCGCATCGCCGTGATCGTGGCGGCCGCGCGGCAGCGCTGAGCGCACGGTTCCAGCACCTACCCAGCGACGGGTGGAATCGTAAGGACCAACGCCCCAGACCACCGAGCCAGAGGAGCACACCATGGGATTCTTCGACCGCCTCTTCGGAACCGAGCCCCAGCAGCCGGAACAGCAGCGACGCGCGGCCGCACCGCAGCGCACCGACGACGAGATCGCCGTCGATCGCTATCAGTACCTACTGCGCACGGCACCGCCCGAGACGATCGAGCAGGTGCACGCGGAGGCCTTCAGCAAACTGAACGATGAGCAACGCGACCTGCTGTTCCGCCAGCTAAGCGAGAACGCCGACGCCAGCGAGCGCCCGGCGAACGCCGAACCGGCAACACTGGCCCAGGCGGCCACCCGGGCGGAGCTGCGCCAGCCCGGCACCCTCACCCGCGCCTTCGGCAACCAGGGTCAGGGCGGGCAGGGTCAGGGCGGTCAGGGCCAGGGCGGGCCGAGCTTCGGCAGCATGGTCGGCAGCTCCCTGCTCGGCACCGTGGCGGGCTACGTCATCGCGTCGACGCTGATGAGCGCCTTCCTGCCCATGGACTCCGGCGGCGCGGATGCCTCGGGCGACTCGGGCGCTGATTCCGGCGGCGACGCGGGTTCCGGCGGTGACTTCGGCGGCGACTTCGGCTTCTAGGCCGTCCCACTGCCGCGCGTGCGCCCAATCTGCCCCCTTGGCGCCGCCGCAGAGACACATTGAGCGCACGCGCGGCTGGGTTTCACCGGCGGCGGGACTGTAACCTGAGGGGTGTCGGCGGACGACGCCGTGACTCCCGGGCTGCGGCATCCGTCGCCGGGTAGGCGAGATCGAACAGGGCTGGTTACCGTGCGTGAAGCGGGGGTGTTGATCGTGCTGCGGCACGGCGAGAGCACCGCGAACGCCGCCGGGCTGTTCACGGGCGTACTGGATGCGCCGCTGTCGGAGCAGGGAATCCGCGAAGCCTCTGGGGCCACCGCCCTGCTGAACGCGGCACTGCCCCTCGACGTGCCGCGGGTCGACGCGCTGCCCCACCTCGCAGCATCTGTCACCCTGTTCACCTCGACCCTGGCGCGCGCCCGGCAGACCGCCGCGATCGTCGCCGCCGGTCTGGCCCGCCCGCCGGTCGGCTGCGACGCCGATTGGCGATTGAACGAACGCAATTACGGCGCGCTGACCGGCCGTTCCAAAGACGATGTGCGCGCCGAGTTCGGCGAGGAACAGTTCGTGGCCTGGCGCCGCTCGGTCGCCGAGGCCCCGCCCGCCATGGGCGACCTGCTCTACGACGAGTTCGCCGGCACCGCCCTGTTCCGCGCGCTGCCGACGGCCGCACTGACCCGCACCGAGGCGCTCAGCGACGTCATCACCCGAGTGGATGCCTTCCTCACCGAGCGCGTCGACCCGCTTCTCGCCCGCGGCGAGACCGTGCTCGTGGTGGCCCACGGCAACTCCCTGCGGGCTCTGTGCGCGGTGATCGACGGCCTGTCCGACGGGCAGATCCGCGACCTGAACCTGCCCACCGGACAGCCGTTGGTCTACCGTTTCGACGCCCGGGGGCGTTCCGTGCCGTTCGGCGGCCGCTACCTCGACTCCGTCACCGCGCTGGCGGCCGCCCTCACCCTCGCGAATGAGGGCGGTACCTGACGATCTCGGGCGCGTGATCTCGGGCGTGTGGTCTCGAGCCGGTCGTGACGTTCCGGCGCCCCTCCCCTAGCTTGTCTGCGCCCCGCGGGCCGCCCCGGCCGACAGCCCGAGGGCAAGGACACGGCACACCGTGGCGGCGGCCCGTTCGAGGTTCGCCGGGCCATCCGTCAGTGCCTGCGGGAGGTCGCTGACCTCCTGAACGATCGGTACCAGCGCGGCGAAGCCCTGGTCATAGAGCACCTCGGACCCGGGCCCGACCCGGCCCGCGAACGCGATCACGGGCACACCGTTGCGCGCGGCAGCCTCGGCCACGCCGAGCGGGGTCTTGCCGTGCAGGGTCTGCCCGTCGATGCTGCCCTCACCGGTGAAAACGAAGTCGGCCCCGCTCAGGCGACGCTCGAGGAGAGCGGCCTCCATGACCACCTCGACGCCGCGCCGCATGCGGGAGTCGAAGCAGGCGAGGAAGGCCGCGCCGAGCCCGCCGGCCGCGCCGGCGCCGGGCAGCTCCGCCACGGAACGCCCGGAATCCGCGGTCAGCACCCGCGCGAAGACCGTGAGGGCCTCCTCGAGGTCCCGCACGGCCTGCGGATCGGCGCCTTTCTGCGGGCCGAAGACGGCGGTGGCGCCCCCCGGACCGAGCAGCGGATTGGCGACATCGCTCGCGATCTCGAACGACGCGGACCGCGCCCGCGGGTCGAATCCTTCCAGGTCGATCCGGCAGAGCCGCGCAAGCGCCGCTCCCCCGCAGTCCAGGTCACGTTCGGCGGAATCGAACAGACGAGCGCCAAGGGCGTGGAGCATGCCAGCCCCTCCGTCGTTGGTCACCGAGCCACCCAGCCCGATCACGAACCGGCTCGCACCGCGGTCCAGCGCGTCGGTGATGAGCTGCCCGACGCCGAACGTGCTGGCGGTGCGCGCGTCCCGGTCGGCTGCGGCGACGAGATGGATGCCGGCCGCCGCCGCAACCTCGATGATCGCCAGCTGCTCGGCGGCCACATAGCCGTAGGCGGCCCGCACCGGGCGTCCGCGGGCATCCTGAACTTCGGTCTCCACGATCTCTCCGCCACAGGCGGCAACCATCGCGTTCACGGTGCCCTCGCCGCCGTCGGCCATCGGCACCCGCACGCACTCGGCGCCGGGGAAGACGGAACGGATGCCGCGCTCCAGGGCCGTGGCGGCCTCGGCGGCCGACATGGATTCCTTGAACGAGTCGGGGGCCAGAACGAACTTCATGGTGTTGATCTTCCCGGTCCCGGGCACCAGCTGCAACTGCAGGGCGCAGGACGCAGCATCCGCTGCCCCCGCGTAGGCTCGAAACCATGCGATTCGGACTCTTCATACCTCAAGGCTGGCGTCACGACCTGGTCGACATCGATCCCGTCGAACAGTGGGCGACCATGAGCGGCCTCGCCGCGCACGCCGACGCCGGCGAGTGGGAGTCGATCTGGGTGTACGACCACTTCCACACCGTGCCGGTGCCGAGCGAGGAGGCCACCCACGAAGCCTGGACGCTGATGAGCGCGTTCGCCGCCACCACGACGCGGGTGCGCCTCGGCCAGATGTGCACCTGCATCAGCTACCGCAACCCGGCCTACCTCGCGAAGGTCGCCTCGACCATCGACATCATCTCCGGCGGACGCGTCGAAATGGGCATCGGCGCCGGCTGGTACGAGCACGAATGGCGTGCTTACGGCTATGGCTTCCCGCGTGCCGGCGAGCGCCTCGCACGCCTCGACGAGGGCGTGCAGATCATGCGCCAGGCCTGGGCCACCGGAAAGGCCACCCTTGACGGGCAGCACTACCAGGTGGACGGCGCCATCGTGCGGCCGCTACCGCTGCAGGACGGAGGCATCCCGGTCTGGATCGCCGGCGGCGGCGAGAAGGTCACCCTCAAGATCGCGGCGAAGTACGCGAACTACACGAACTTCGACGGCTCCCCCGAGGGTTTCTCGCACAAGAGCGAGCTGCTCGAGGCGCACTGCATGGCGGAAGGCACCGATTTCGGCGCGATCACCCGCTCGGCGAACTACAACACCGTGATCGCGGCGACGGAGGCCGAGGTCGCCGACCGTCTCGACGCCATCGAGGCCCGGGTCACCCCCTACCTCGGATCGGAGGGCGCGGCGGCATTCATGGCCGAGTATCGCAGCGGCGAGGCGCAGGGCGTCGGCACGCCGGAACAGGTCGTCGAGCGCCTGAACGGCATGAAGGCACGCGGCCTCGGCTACGCCATCCACTACTTCCCGGAGGCCGCCTACGACCGCTCGGGTCTGGAACTCTTCGAACGCGAGGTCATGCCCGCGTTGCGCTGATCGGGCGGCACCCCACGCTCTCCCGCCGGCCCCGGCGCGCCCACCCCACCCCACCCCACCCGCGCAAGGATGGTACCCATGACCAGCACGAACACGGCGACCGCGCCCGCCCGCATCACCTGGGCGGAGGCCGGGCGGACCCGGTCGGCCCTCTGGCACTCGGAGAGCGGTTGGGCGCCGCCGGAACGCGTCGTCATCGCCGACGACACAATGACCGCGGATGCCGCCTACCGGCACGCGAAGGCCGGCACCGGCATGCTCTGGCGCGGAGACTTCCTGGGCGCCCGCCAGTTGCTCAGCGCCCTCGCCCGCCGCATCGACCACGCCCGGCACGCGCCCGCCACCGACCTGGCCGCCGCTTTCCGGCACTACCGCTCCGAGGCGCTGCGCCGCTCCCGGCTGCTCGGTCTGGTGCTCGTGCCGCTCGACGCCGACTACACCGTTCCGCTCCGCCGCGCGCCCGACGTGCGGCGCGCCTGCACCGAGACCTACGGCCCGGCGACGGATGCCTCGGTCACCGCCCTGCGCGAGCTCCTCGGCGTCATCGGGGCGCACGAGTGGCGCACGACCGGCGTCGACGTGCCCGCGCTCGGCGCCCGCATCCACCCGCACTACGGGGTGTTCTCGCCCGTGCGCGGCGAATACCTCGACCTGGTGAACACGGCCCCGCTGCCGGCAGCGTGGGCCGGAGGTTCTGCGGCTGAGGCCGGCTCGATCGCCGGGGCCGCCACCGCGTTCGACATCGGCACGGGCACCGGGGTGCTCGCTGCGGTGCTGGCGCGGCGCGGCATCCGTCACGTGGTCGGCACCGACCAGGAGCCACGGGCGCTGGCCTGCGCGCGCGCGAACATCGGGCGGCTCGGGCTGGCCGGTGCGGTCGAGATCATCAAGGCCGACCTGTTCCCCGGCGGCCGCGCCGACCTCGTGGTCTGCAACCCGCCGTGGATTCCCGCGTCCGCCGTCACCGCCACCGACTTCGCCGTCTACGACCCCGACAGCCGGATGCTGCGGGGCTTCCTGGCCGGGCTGGCCGACCACCTCGAGGCGACCGGGGAGGGCTGGCTCGTGCTCTCCGACATCGCCGAGCACCTCGGGTTGCGCTCCCGCGGCGAACTCCTCGACCTGATCGAGGACGCGGGCCTCGAGGTCGTCGCCCGCCTGGACGCCAAACCCGTGCACGGCCGCGCCGCCGACGCATCCGATCCCCTGCACGCCGCGCGGTCGAAGGAAGTGACCTCGCTTTGGCGGTTGCGGGCCGTCTCGCCGCCGGCCCAGTCGACTGCCGACGCCCCCGAAGCGTCTGACGCCGTTCGGTGAACCGTCAGGTTTGAGAGGTGCGCGGCGGCCCGCCCTCGAACGTGTCGTTTCGAGCGCTACTCGAGGTTCGGCGTACCGCCCCTGTTCGTGGCGAGGCGCCAGCGGGACCAGGGCCAGATGCCGTCCATCTCCACCTCAAGCGAGAAGCTGAGCAGCACCCGGATGACCACGATCGCGCCGAGCACCAGCACGCTCTGCGGGGTCGGATCCACCAGAATCGTTCGGATGATATCCGCGATGATCAGTACTTCGAGCCCGAGCAGGATGGCCCGGCCCAGATTGCGGCGCAACTTCTCATAGGCCCGCTGCCGGGTGTCGGCCCGCAGCGCGGTCGGCACCGCAGCGATCATCGCGGCCGCTCCGCCGAGCACCATGATGGCTGCACCGGCCGCCTCGACGACCCGCACGACCGCCGAGATCACCTCGTCAAAGCTCATCGGCGGCGCTCCTCGCTGCATGGTTGCTGCATGGTCGCCTCGACGATAGCGCAGGCCACCCCCCGCGGTCGAGCCATCCGGTGGTCGCGCCAGCTGGCGCTCGCGCACCGCCCTCTCGCGCCGCTGAGACCGAAAGCGCCGTATGTGCTCACAATCACCGGCGGAAGGGGGCACGCGGCACAATGGGCGATTCTCGGAGAGTGACCGGAACAACGCTTACTCTCAACGGGAACGGGGGGTTTCGACGACCGGAGGGCCGGAACACGGCGATTCGTTGCGAGATATGGCAAGAAAACGCCCGCACCCTCCCGCTACTCTGGATCGTGGCGCCGAATGGCACCACCGGCACCACCCAGCACCACCACGTACGACCCCGCCGCGACCGCGGCACTCACGAAGAACGGAGGTTCCCATGTCGAATTACGTTGCACACGCTGCACTGGTCGGTGAGCCCGAGGTTCTCGAGGACGCCGTCGCCGCCGCCGACCCGGCCACAAGCCCGGCCTGGCTCCGGCTCAAGTCCGCGGCCACCGCGCTGCAGGCCAGCCAAGCGCAGGACGGCTCCATCCCCGTCGCCGCCGTCCACGCGGATGCCGCGGCGCACGTCGACGTGATCGCCGCCGCTATCGATGAGCTCGCCCCGCTGTTCCCGCACGACGCCGCCTACCTCGCGGCCGTCAACCGGGACTTCACCCGCTGGAGCACCGAGGGCTTCGGCGTGCCGGACTTCTTCGACTCCCTGGTGGCGTTCCAGCCGCAGCAGCAGCGGGCCGACGGCATCCGTCACCTGGTCGTGTTCCCGATGTACACGCAGAACGGCAGCGCGAACCGCTTCGTCGAGGCCGTGCTGATCGAGGTGATCTGGCCGGAATTCATCGACGAGCTCGAGCAGGAGTACACGAACAAGCTGTTCGTGCCGATCCGCTTCCTCGATTTCACGCCCGGCTACGACACCAACTCGGCCGTTTTGTTCCCCGAGACCGTCGCCATGCGCCAGATCCCCACCTTCACCTGGGGTGCGATCTTCGCCGACCGCGAAGCTGCCCGGTTCCGCCGGGTCGTGCGCGCGGCCGCCGAGATCACCCGTCTCGAACTGCCCGCCGATGCGGCGGCGCTGCTCGACGACCAGCACCTGACCGAGGAAACCTTCGTCATGTGGGACCTCATCCACGACCGCACGCACATGCGCGGCGACCTTCCGTTCGACCCGTTCATGATCAAGCAGCGGATGCCGTTCTTCCTTTACTCCCTGGAGGAACTGCGCTGCGACCTGACCGCGTTCCGCGAATCGGTCACGATCGAACGCGACGAGAACGCCAGCCCGGAAGCACGCCGGCACGCGAAACTCGTGCAGTACGCCGTGATCTTCGACCGGATCTTCCGATTCTCGATCAGCGGTACCCGGGTGCGCAACTACGACGGGCTGGGCGGGCAGCTGCTCTTCGCATGGATGCACCAGCACCACGTGCTGCACTGGACCGACACCCGGCTCACCTTCGACTGGGAAGCCGTGCCCGACGTGGTCATCGCGCTGGGCAAGCGAATCGACGACCTCTACTGGGCGTCGATCGACCGGCCGAAGAAGGCCCACTGGCTGGCCGCCTACGACATGATCGCGGAGACGCTCACGCCGAACCCGGCGTCGCAGTGGGCTCGCGGCCTGCCGCTGGACGTACTTGCCGGCGCACCGAAGGGCTACACCGACCTCGTCCTGGACGACGAGTTCCCGCTGTCGATGTTCTTCGAGGCGCTCGACAAGAAGATGAAGCCCGTGATCGAGTCGACGGCCGGGCTCACCGGGCGTGACTGATACCGCAGGCAGGACCGTCGCTGGTCGCACCGTTCTCATCGCCGGTGCGACCAGCGCGGCCGGCCGCGCCGTGGCCACCGCGCTGACGGATGCCGGCGCGCACGTGATCGCGGTCGGCACCAACGCCGAGCGCCTGCACGGCTTCCGCGCCGAGGTTCCCGGTGCCGCAACCTACGTCTGCGACCTCGGCGACTTCGCCCAGGTCACGGCCCTGGCCGACGCCGTGCACGGCGAGCACGGTCCGATCGACGGCCTGATCCACCTGGTCGGCGGCTGGCGCGGCGGCGGTGGACTGGCCGGCCAGTCCGACGGGGACTGGGATTTCCTGCACGCGCACGTCGTCGCCACACTGCGCAACACCACCCGCGCGTTCAACGACGACCTGCTGGCGTCTTCGGCCGGGCGTCTGGCGATCGTGTCGTCGGTGTCGGTCGACAAGCCGGCCCCGGGCGGCGCGAACTACGCCGCCGCGAAGGCCGCCGCCGAAACCTGGACCCGCGCGGTCGGCCAGGGCTTTGCGAAGGCAGGCACGGATGCCGCGGCGGTCATTTTTGTCGTGCGTGCCCTCGCTGGGCTGGAAACCGAACTTGCGAGCGCGGTGGTCGGTCTGTGGGACGCGTCGGCGGCATCCGTCAACTCTTCTCGCGTGCTTTTAGCCCCCTGAACCCGACGGCGGCATCCCGCGGCGCGCTAGCGTGGAACCAGGCTACGGAGGGGTGGGCATGCTCGACATCAGGACCATAAACAAGCGTTATGGCACCCGGCAGGTGCTGACCGACGTGAGTTTCGTCGTCGAGAGCGGACGCCTGACCGGCTTCGTCGGCGCGAACGGCGCCGGCAAGACGACCACCATGCGGATCATCCTGGGGGTGCTGTCGGCCGACTCCGGCACCGTGCTGCAAGACGGCGTTCCGCTGACCAGCGACGACCGCCGCCGCGTCGGCTACATGCCGGAGGAGCGCGGACTCTACCCGAAGATGAAGGTGGGCGAGCATCTCGTCTACCTGGCCCGCCTGCACGGGTTGAGCCCGTCATCCGCCCGCCGCAACACCGCCGAGTTGCTCGGCCGGCTCGGCCTCGGCGAGCGGGCCGGTGACCTGGTGCAGTCTCTCTCGCTCGGTAACCAGCAGCGCGCCCAGATCGCGGCCGCGCTCGTGCACGACCCGGAGTTCCTCGTGCTCGACGAACCGTTCTCCGGCCTTGACCCGCTCGCGGTGGAAGTGGTCATGAGCGTGCTCTCCGACTTCGCCGCCCAGGGCGCGCCGGTGCTGTTCTCCTCGCACCAGCTCGACATCGTCGAGCGCCTCTGCGACGACGTCGTCATCATCGCCGACGGTGAGATCCGGGCCAACGGCCCCCGAGAGCGGCTGCGCGAGCAGCACAGCAGCCCCCGGTTCGAACTACGCACCGCCGCCGACGCGGAGTGGATCCACGCCGTGCCCGGCATCTCCGTGCTCGACCTCTCCGAGGGTGTCGCCGTGTTCGAGGCCGAAACGGATGCCGCCAGCCAGGCCGTTCTGCGCCAGGCCCTCACCCGGGCCCCGGTGACACAGTTCAGCCAGCAGCGGCCCAGCCTCGCCACCATCTTCAAGGAAATCGTGCAGTGAGCACCATCGGGAACGACCGCGCCGGCACGCCACACATCGAACGCCCGCAGGTTCGCCCCCGGTATCCGGCGCCGAGCTTCGCCCGGAGTGTGTGGCTTGTCGCGACCCGCGAGATCATGGCCCGGCTGCGCAGCAAGGCCTTCCTGATCTCGACCGGCATCCTGTTGCTCATCTCGATCGGTTCCGTCGTCGCCGGCAGCATTGCGAGTCAGAACCTGACCATGCCGAAGGTGGCCGTCGTGGGTTCCGCCGCTCAGGTCGTCGAGCAGACCGAGTCGTTCACGATGGTGAAGGCCGACGACGTCGGCGCTGCCGAGTCCCTGGTGCGGAACGGCACCGTCTCCGCGGCGGTCGTTCCGTCCACAAGGGCGGATGCCCTGCTCGGCGTGCGCGTCATCGCCCTCGACTCCCCGCCGGTGGGTGTGCTCGCGGCCCTGAGCGTCACCCCCGCGGTGAGCCTGCTCGAGCCGACTTCGCGGCAGAGCGGTGGCCTGGTCTACCTCGTCTCCCTGGGCTTCGGGCTGGTCTTCTTCATGTCGGCGATCACGTTCGGCTCGACCATCGCGCAGAGCGTCGTCGAGGAGAAGCAGACCCGGGTCGTCGAGATCCTGATGACCACCATCCCGGTGCGCGCCCTGCTCGGCGGCAAGGTGGTGGGCAACAGCATCATGGCCTTCGGGCAGATCGTGGCGATCGGCCTGCTGGTCGCGATCGGCATGGCCACGACCGGCCAGTTCGGGTTGCTGGGCACCGTGGGGCCGTCGATCGTCTGGTTCGCCGTGTTCTTCGCGTTCGGCTTCGTCATGCTTGCGGCGCTGTTCGCCGCGACCGCGTCGATGGTCTCCCGCCAGGAAGACGTGGGCTCGGCCACCTCGCCCGTGCTGTTCCTCGTGATGATTCCCTATTTTCTGGTGATCTTCTTCAACGACAACCCCACCGTGCTCGCCGTCATGTCCTACATCCCGTTCTCGGCCCCGGTCGGCATGCCGATGCGCATCTTCCTCGGCACGGCCGCCTGGTGGGAGCCGCTTCTCTCGCTGGCCATCCTGCTCGCCTCGACGGCCGTGGTGATCCTGCTGGGCTCCCGCATCTACTCGAACTCCCTGCTGCGGATGGGCGCCCGCGTCACGTTGCGCCAGGCCCTGCGTGGCTGACCTGCCGCCCCGCCAGCCCGATCCCGGCCCCGAACCTGAACCCTGCCCCGAACCAATTCGACGGTGATTTTGCTCCCACGGGCCGGTTTCGACCCGAAATCGCCGTTACAACGCAAAATCTCCGTCGAATTCGCACACCGAGCGCACAGAAGCGGAGCAGACGGATGCGCGAAGATGGAGGGGTGACTCAACTCCATGACCTTTCTTCGCGCGGGTTCGCCTCCGACAACTACTCCGGGGTGCACCCCGAGATTCTCGAGGCGATCGTCGCCGCCAACGGCGCGCACCAGATCGCCTACGGCGAAGACGTCTATACCGCCCGGCTGCAGCAGGTCTTCACCGAACACTTCGGCGCGGGCGTCGAGGCCTTCCCGGTCTTCAACGGCACCGGCGCCAATGTGATCGGCCTGCAGTCGATGCTGCCGCGCTGGGGCGCCGTGATCTGTGCATCCACCGCTCATATCAACACGGATGAGGCGGGCGCCCCCGAAAAGGTGGCCGGCATCAAGCTCCTCACCGTCGACACCCCCGATGGCAAACTCACCCCCGCACTGATCGACCAGCAGGCCTGGGGCTGGGGCGACGAACACCGCGCCCAGCCGCTCGTGGTGTCGATCACCCAGACCACCGAGCTCGGCACCGCGTACACGGTCGACGAGGTGCGGGCCATCGCCGACCACGCACACGCCCACGGCATGAAGCTGCACATGGACGGCGCCCGCCTGTCCAACGCCGCCACCTCGCTGGGCCTGCCATTCCGCACCTTCACCCGTGACGCCGGCGTCGACGTGCTCAGCTTCGGCGGCACCAAGAACGGCATGATGTACGGCGAGTGCGTCGTGGTCCTGAACCCTGAGGCATCCGCGGGACTGCTCTACCTGCGCAAACTGAACATGCAGCTGGCCTCGAAGATGCGCTTCATCTCGGCCCAGCTGATCGCGCTGCTCGGCGGCGACCTCTGGCAGCGAAACGCCGGCCACGCCAACGCCATGGCCACACGGATGCGCCACGCCCTTGAGACCGGTATCGCCGCCGGCGAGATCGAGGGCTTGTCGTTCACCCAGAACACCCAGGCCAACGCGATCTTCGCGATCCTGCCCCCCGGGGCGGCCGATCGCCTGCGCGGACACTTCCGGTTCTACGATTGGGACCCCGCGACCAACGAGGTGCGCTGGATGTGCGGCTTCGACACCGAGGAGGCCGACATCGACGCATTCGTCGCGGCCCTGATCAGAGAGCTGGCCGCCCGATGAACGTCTTCGAGAATAAACCCTGGCTCGGCTCCTACGCCCCCGGCGTTCCGAGTACCATCCAGGAACCGACCGACACGCTCTGCGACATGATCGAGACCTCGGCGCGCCGGTTCGGCTCCAGCGTGGCCCTCGACTTCTTCGGCGCCACCACCACCTACGCCGAGCTCGGCGAGCAGATCTCTCGGGCCGCAAACGGCCTCCTGCGCCTCGGGGTCAAACCCGGCGACCGGGTGGCCCTTGTGCTGCCGAACTGCCCCCAGCACGTGGTGGCCTTCTACGCCGTGCTGCGCCTGGGCGCGATCGTCGTCGAGCACAACCCGCTCTACACCGAACGCGAACTCCGGCACCAGTTCGAAGACCACGGCGCCCGCGTCGCCATCGTCTGGGACAAGATCTACCAAACCGTCACCGATTTCCCCGCCGATTTGGGCCTGCGCACCGTGATCGCGGTGAACCTGACGGAGGCGATGCCGCTCGCCAAACGGCTCCTGCTCAAGCTGCCGGTCGCCAAAGCCCGCGAGTCGCGAGACGCCCTGACCTCGGGCCCGCTGGGCAAGGATGCCTTCACCTGGTCCGGCATCGTCGGCTCACGCAAGCTGCGCCCCGGCCACCCGCGCCCGAAGGTCACCGACACCGCCGCGCTCCAATACACCAGCGGCACCACCGGCACCCCGAAGGGTGCGATCCTCAGCCACTTCAACCTGCGCTCGAACGCCCTGCAGGGCGAGGCCTGGGTGCAGGGGCTGCGGCCCGGCGAGGAGGTCTTCTACGCGGTCCTGCCCATGTTCCACGCCTACGGCCTGACCCTCTGCCTGACGTTCGCGATGGCCACCGGCGCCCGGCTCGTGCTGTTCCCCAAGTTCGACGAGGGACTGCTGCTCGATGCGGCCCGACGCACCCCACCCACATTCATGCCGGCCGTGCCGCCGATCTACGACCGGCTCGTGAAGGCGGCGGCGGCGAAGAATGTAAGCCTGCGCAGCATCCGTTACGCCATCTCGGGCGCGATGAGCCTGCCGGTGTCGATCGTGGAACGCTGGGAGGCCGCCACCGGCGGGCTGTTGGTCGAGGGCTACGGCATGACCGAGGCCTCGCCGATCGCCGTCGGCAACCCGATGGGCCCGAGCCGGCGCCCCGGCACGGTGGGCGTGCCGTTCCCGAGTACCGAGATCCGCGTGGTGGACCCGGACGACCCGACCGTGAACCGCGGTATCGAAGAGGAAGGTGAGCTACTCATCCGTGGCCCCCAGGTCTTCTCCGGCTACTGGGACCAGCCGACCGAGACCGCCAAGACGCTTCTCGACGGAGGCTGGCTTCGCACCGGCGACATCGTCCGCGTCTCCTCCGACGGCTTCGTGACGGTCGTCGACCGTATCAAAGAACTCATCATCACCGGCGGCTTCAATGTGGCGCCCTCCGAGGTCGAGGCCGCTCTCTTGTCGCATCCGGATGTCGCCGACGCCGCCGTCGTCGGGCTGCCGAGCGCAAACGGCGGCGAAGACGTCGCCGCCGCGGTCGTGTTGGCGGCGGGGGCCACCCTGGACGTCGACGCCATCCGCACGTATTGCCGCACCCGGCTCTCCGCCTACAAGGTGCCCCGCACCATCGTGGAGGTCGACGAGCTGCCCCGGTCGCTGATCGGCAAGGTGCTGCGCCGCGAGGTGCGAGCCGGCTTGATCAAGGAGTAGCGCCCGGACGGTCGCCCTGCTGCTCGAGCAGCCGACCTCCAGTTCGCCCGTGCGCGCGAATCGTCGCTATGTACGCGTCATACCGACGATTCACCCGCACTCGCGAGACGTGGTGGCGAGGATGCAGCGGAATAGTGTGCCGCCGCCCGCGTTGGAGTGGATGGGTCAGTGTTGCCCCGCCATCCCAGCCAGACTCCAGCGAAAGACGGGATCATGAACCTCATCACCGACACCCTCAGCCGCGCCGCCCACACGACGTCGCCCCTCCTACCCGTGCTCGCCGGGCGCTGGAGCCCCCGCGGCTTCGACCCGACGGCCCTCGTCGACGAAGCCACTCTGACCACCGTGCTCGAGGCCGCCCGTTGGGCTCCCTCGGCCAGCAATATGCAGCCTGCCCGCTTCATCGTCGCCCGCCGCGGCTCGGACAGCTTCGCGAAGATCCATGAGTCGCTGATGGGCTTCAACAAGGCGTGGGCGGATGCCGCCTCCGTGCTGATCGTCAACGTCGCCACCCTGCCGATCGACGCGACCCGCGAGAACCCGTGGGCCCGCTACGACCTGGGTCAGGCCGTTGCCCATCTGACGATCCAGGCCCAGCACGAGGGACTGCACACCCATCAGCTCGGCGGTTTCGACGGCACCGCCCTCGCCCTGGCCTTCGGCCTCGCCGAGGACCAGGCCACCGTCTCCATCACTGCCCTCGGCGTGCTCGGCGACGTCTCCCTGCTCTCCCCCGAGCTACTCGAACGCGAGTCCGCCCCGCGCACCCGCAAGCCCCTCGTCGAGCTCCTCCTGGTCAACGACTAGTCAACGACCAGCAGCACGAGTCCGACCCGACACAGTAACTCCACAGCCCCGTCAGGTAAAAACGTTATCCGACTATTTTTCCCGGCAACGCGCCCGGGTGCTTCCAGCAGTGAACACCGGTGGAGACCACGATGACCGAAAACATCCCTAATCACTTCGACGTCGTCGTCATCGGCGCGGGGCCGGCGGGAACGGCCGCTGCGCTCCGTGCCGCCGAACTGGGAGCCCGGGTCGCCGTGGCGGAGGCCGACCAGCTCGGCGGGACATGCGTGAACACGGGGTGCGTGCCGACGAGGGTGCTCGCCAAGGCAGCGCGCCTGATGCGCGAGGTGCGCGCGGCAGATACCTACGGAATCGTAGTCAACGACCCGCGCATCGACTGGGCCACCATGGGAGATCGGGTGCAGTCGCGAGTGAACAAGGTGCGCTCGATCAAGAGCGAGGCCGAGAGGTTCGCGGCCGCCGGCGTTGAGCTGATGCTGGAAGGTCGGGCGCGCTTCACCGACCCACACTCCGTGGTTCTGGACAGCGGCCGCATCCTCACCGCCGCCACGTTCCTGGTCTGCGTCGGCGGGCATTCTCGGCGACTCGCCGTGCCGGGGGCGCACTTGGCGACGGTCCCGGAAGACATTCTGACGCTGCCGTCGCTGCCCCGACGGGTGGCCGTGATCGGCGCCGGAAACACCGGCGCCCAGTTGGTCACGGTGTTCAGCTCCTTCGGCTCCGACGTGACCGTGCTCGATGTGGCACCGCGCATCCTGATGGCGTCGGATTCCGACATCTCCGCCACGGTCTCCGGGGCGTTCCGCGAGCAGGGCGTGGCCGTGCACACGGGCATTGAAGCGGTGACGGCGATCGAGCAGGACGCCAACGGAACCCTCACCCTGTCCTGGCGCGAAAACGGAACGGAACAGTCTTCCGGCTTCGACGCCGTCATCATGTCCACCGGTTGGCCGGCGGATGTCGACGACCTCGGGCTCGACCGGGCCGGCATCACCATCGAACGTTCCGCCATCCCGGTGGACCAGTACTTCCGGAGTGTCGTGCCCCATATTTTTGCGGTCGGCGACGCGAACGGTCGGGACATGCTCGTACAGGCAGCCCAATTTGAGGGCGAGGCCGCGGCCGAGAACGCGGTGCTGGGCGCCAATCGCAGAACGCCGCACCACCTGCTCCCGGCCGGCGGTTTCACCGACCCCGACTACGCGGGCGTGGGGTTCACCGAGGAGGAGGCCCGGGCTCGCGACCCGCACTGCGTCGTCGCGACAGTTCCCTACGCCGAGCTCGACCGCGCTGTGATCGACGGGCGGGAACCCGGCTTCCTCAAGCTGATCGCCGACCGGCGGCGGGAGCTGATCCTCGGCGCCCATGCCACCGGGGAGAACGCGGTCGAAGTGATCCAATCCGTGACGACGGCGATGGCCGCCGGCGTCGACGTCGCCACTCTGGCCCGGGTGCGCTTCGCCTACCCCACCTACAGTGCCGTCATCGGCCTCACGGCCCGTCGACTACTGCTGGAAGCGCCGAAGCCGGCCGCGGTGATCCTGCCCGTCGAGATCCCCCTCCCGACACCTGCGATCTCCGTACCTACGGGAGTAGCATCACCTTGATGGCGCGGCGCTCGTCCATGGCGGCGTAGGCCTCGGCGACCTCGGCCAGCGGCAGCTGCAGGTCGAACACGCGGCCGGGGTTGATAGCGCCCGAGAGCACTTCCGGCAGCAACTCTTCGACGTAGCCGCGCACGGACGCGACGCCGCCGTTCAGGCCCACGTTCCGCCCGAACAGCGGGCGAACCTCGATCGGTCCGCCGGTGGGCACGCCCACGTAGCCGACCATTCCGCCGGGACGGGCCGACGCGATGGCCTGCTCCATCGACTCCTTGGTGCCGACGCACTCGAGCACGCAGTCCGCGCCGATGCCGTCGAACAGCTCACGGATGCGGGCCACGCCGGCCTCGCCGCGCTCCTCGACGATCTCGGTCGCGCCGAACTCGCGGGCCACGAGCTGCCGTTCGGGGTGACGCGACATGGCCACGATGCGGGAGGCCCCGAGCCGCTTGGCCGCGATGATGGCGCAGAGGCCGACCGCGCCGTCGCCGACGACGACGACCGTGCTGCCCGCGGTCACACCGGCGGAGACCGCGGCGTGGTGGCCGGTGCCCATGACGTCGGCGAGGGTCAGGAGGCCGGGAACCTGGGCATCGGTGGGCAGGGTCGGCGTCGCAACGAGCGACCCGTCGGCGTGCGGCACGCGCACCTTCTCGCCCTGGGCGCCGTCGGCGAATCCGCCGAGCTGGTCGTCCGAGCCCCACCAGCCACCGTTCAGGCAGGAGGTGCTGGTGCCGTTCTGGCAGTTGATGCAGGTGTTATCGCAGTCATAGAACGGCGCGATGACGAAGTCGCCGACCTTGACCCGGCTGACGTCGGCGCCGATTTCCTCGACGATGCCGACGAACTCGTGGCCGATTCGTTTCGGCTCCTCGGTGGGCTGGACGCCGCGGTAGGGCCAGAGATCTGAGCCGCAGACGCAGGCTGCGACGACGCGCACGATGGCGTCACCGCCGGTGGAGAGAATCGGATCGGATACTTCTTCGAGGCGGACGTCCCGTTCCCCGTAAATCACTGTTGCACGCATGCTTCGACCCTATGCCAGCCCACTGACCGTCACCGGGGCAGGGGGCCCGTTCCGGCGTATTCCCGCCGAATTCCGCTGGACGCGAAATCCGGCGACGGACAGAGCTACAGCAGCGCGTCGTCGTCGAGGTCGGCCGGGTCCACGACCAGCAACGGGGCGGATGCGACGCTGAGCGATTCCCCGTCCGGCGCCAGATCCACCCGCACCGTCTCGCCGTCCCGCACGGCGCCCGACAGGATCGCGGTCGCCAACCTGTCGTCGATCTCGGTCTGCATCAGCCGCCTCAGCGGGCGCGCACCGTAGATCGGGTCGTAGCCGCGTTCCGCCAGCCACGTGCGGGCATCCGGGGTCACGCCCAGCTCGAGCCGGCGCTCGATCAGCCGCTTCTCCAGCCGGTCGACAAGCAGCCCCACGATCTGGCCGAGGTCCTCCATCGACAATGATTCGAACACGACGATGTCGTCGAGACGGTTGACGAACTCGGGCTTGAACGTCTTGCGCACGAGTGCCTGCACGGCCGCCTCCTTCTCGTCCCGGCTGAGCAGCGGGTCGATCAGGAACGCCGACCCGAGGTTCGAGGTCAGCACCAGGATCGTGTTGCGGAAGTCCACGGTGCGGCCCTGGCCATCCGTGAGCCGGCCGTCGTCGAGCACCTGCAGCAAGACGTCGAAGACCTCCGGATGCGCCTTCTCCACCTCGTCGAACAAAATCACCGAATACGGGCGGCGGCGCACGGCCTCGGTCAGCTGCCCGCCCTGCTCGTAGCCGATATAGCCGGGAGGAGCCCCGACCAGACGGGACACAGAGAACTTTTCCCCGTACTCGCTCATGTCGATGCGCACCATCGCCTTTTCGTCGTCGAAGAGGAACTCGGCGAGCGCCTTCGCCAGCTCCGTCTTGCCCACGCCGGTCGGCCCGAGGAAGAGGAACGAACCGGTCGGCCGGTCCGGGTCGGAGATGCCGGCCCGGCTGCGGCGCACGGCGTCGGCGACCGCGCGCACGGCCTGCCTCTGCCCGACCAGGCGGTGCCCGAGCTCACCCTCGAGGTTCAGCAGCTTCTCCGTCTCGCCCTGCAGCAGCCGCCCTACCGGAATGCCGGTCCACATCGCGACCACGGCGGCGATGTCCTCCGCGGTGACCTGGTCACCGACCATCCGCGGCCCATCCTGCTCGGTCTGCTCCGCCTCGGCGAGTTCCCGATCGATCACCGGAATCTCGCCGTAGAGCAGCCTGGACGCTTTCTCCAGGTTGCCTTCGCGCTCGGCCACCTCGGCCTGGCTGCGGGTGCTCACCAGGCGCTTCCTCAGATCGCCGATGCGGTTGAGCGAGGAACGCTCCTTGTCCCAGCGGTCCTGCAGTTCAGCAAGGGCCACCGTGTATTCGGCAAGGTCAGCACGCAATTTCCCCAGGCGAGCCTTAGAGGCGTCGTCCTTCTCCTTTTTCAGCGCGAGCTCTTCCAACTCCAGCCTCTGCACTCTGCGACGCAGCTCGTCGATTTCCACGGGAGCGGAGTCGATCTCCATCCGCAGTCGGCTGGCCGCCTCGTCGATCAGGTCGATGGCCTTGTCCGGCAGCTGGCGGGCAGTGATGTACCGGTTGGAGAGGGATGCCGCGGCCACCAGCGCCGAGTCCGCGATCGACACCTTATGGTGGGCCTCGTAGCGCTCCTTGAGCCCGCGCAGGATGGCCACGGTGTCTTCCACACTGGGCTCGTCGACCAGCACCGGTTGGAACCGGCGCTCGAGGGCGGCATCCTTCTCGATGAATTCGCGGTACTCGTTGAGCGTGGTCGCACCGATCAGGCGCAGCTCGCCGCGGGCGAGCATGGGCTTGAGCATGTTGGAGGCCGCCACGGACCCTTCGCCGCCGCCGGCACCCATCAGGGTGTGCAGCTCGTCGACGAAGGTAATGATCTGCCCCTGCGCGTCGTTTATCTCCTTGAGCACGGCCTTGAGCCGCTCCTCGAACTCGCCGCGGTACTTGGCCCCCGCCACCAGGGCCGCCAGGTCGAGGGAGACCAGCTGCTTGCCCTTGAGGGAGTCGGCCACATCGCCGGCCACGATGCGCTGGGCCAGCCCCTCCACAACGGCGGTCTTGCCCACTCCCGGTTCACCGATCAGCACCGGGTTGTTCTTGGTGCGGCGGGTGAGCACCTGACTGACCCGCCGAATCTCCGCGTCCCGCCCGATCACCGGGTCAAGCTTGCCGCTCTGGGCGATCTCGGTGAGGTTGACGCCGTACTGCTCCAGCGCCGTCTTCGCTTCTTCCTGGGGAGGTTGCTGACCTGCTTGCATCGGAAGATCCTCTCTCGGGCCCGCCGCTCTCGCCGCAGGTCGATAAAAAGCTGAGCCTGTTGGACTCAAGTTTACGGGACATTGAGAAAACGCGCCAGCGGTCCGGGGACAACTCGGTGGTGCTGCGGCGGCGGTATCAACACGACCCAGTTCTGGTCCGGGGTATCCGAATTCCTCCGTCGGATGCCATACTTACCGAACAAAAGACCCGTTTCTACACTCAGCGCAGAGGATCAGGCCCGTGGCCACGCCCACCCTTAATAACTTCATCAACGGCCGCTTCGTCACTCCCGCCGGCACCGAGCTGCTCGACATCGTCGATCCCACAACGGGACGCCGGGTCGCCCGGGCCCCGGTCTCCACCGCGGCCGACGTCGACGACGCGATGACCGCCGCAAAGACCGCCTTCCGCACCTGGGGCCGCACCACTCCCGCCGAGCGGCAGCGCGCGCTGCTACGCCTCGCCGACGCGATCGACGCCGAGAGTGACGCCATCGTGGAGGCCCAGCACCGCAATACGGGCCAGCCCCGCGCCACGATCGCCGTCGACGAGGTCGCGGCCGGCGCCGATCAGCTGCGCTTCTTCGCCGGTGCCGCCCGACTGCTCGAGGGCAAGTCCGCCGGTGAATATCTACCCGGCATGACCTCCTGGGTACGCCGCGAACCGATCGGCGTGATCGGGCAGGTCACCCCGTGGAACTTCCCCTTCCTGATGGCCATCTGGAAGATCGGCCCCGCGCTGGCGGCCGGCAACACCCTCGTGCTGAAGCCCAGCGACACCACCCCGGAGTCGACCCTCGAACTCGCCCGGATCAGCCAAGGCATCCTCCCCGACGGCGTGATGAACATCGTGCTCGGCAACGGCGGCACCGGGGCCGCGATCGTCGAGCATCCGGTGCCCGGCCTGGTCTCGATCACCGGCAGCGTGCGGGCCGGTATGGCCGTCGCCGCCGGCGCCGCGAAGACGCTCAAGCGGGCACATCTCGAGCTCGGCGGCAAGGCGCCGGCCCTGGTCTTCGCCGGCGTCGACGTCAGCAAGACCGCCGCCGCCATCGCCGACTTCTCCTTCTATAACGCCGGGCAGGACTGCACGGCCATCACGCGAGTGCTCGTGCACGAGTCCATCCATGACGAGTTCGTCGACGCACTCGTCGCCGAGGCGCGCAGCCGCACTACCGGGTCGGCCGACGACGCCGACAACTACTTCGGGCCGCTCAACAACGTCAACCACTTCGGCGACGTCGCGCGCAAGGTCGCGGCCCTGCCCGACCACGCTGTCATTGCCACCGGCGGACACCAGGTCGGCACCGAGGGCTTTTTTTTCGAGCCCACGGTCGTCACGCAGGTGCGCCAAACGGATGCGATCGTGCAGGAGGAAACGTTCGGCCCGGTGATCACGGTGCAGCCCTTCACGTCGGAGGAGCACGCGGTCACGCTCGCGAACGATGTCAACTACGCACTCGCCTCCAGCGTGTGGACCCTCGACCACGCCACGGCCATGCGGGTCTCCCGCGACCTAGACTTCGGCGCGGTGTGGATCAACACCCACCTCCTGCTGACCGCCGAGATGCCACACGGCGGTTTCAAGCAGTCCGGATACGGCAAAGACCTGTCGATGTACGGTGTCGAGGACTACACCCGGATCAAGCACGTGATGAGCGCGCTGGAATAAACACGGGTCTCGACAGGCTCGAGCACCGCCAGGCTCGACCACCGCCTACGAGAACAGAGGCCCCTCGATGACTTTCCATCCGCTCGACCCGCTCTCCGCCACTGAGTTCACCTCGATCGAGCTGGTCGAGCCGCCCCGGAGCGCCCCGCTCGACATCGGGCAGCCCGACGGCCCGAGCTTCACGCTCGACGGCAACCTGGTCGAGTGGCAGAGCTGGTCGCTCCGGGTGTGCGCCGGGCGAGCACGCCGGGCATGACCATGAACATGACCAGCCCGCCCGCCCGCCCATAATCCACACCACCATGACCACTGAGTGCGACACCCGTCGCGAACCGAGGGAGAAACCAGCGTGACCCGAGTAGCCAACTACGTCGTCGCATACGAAGCGACCGAACGGGGCAATGACACCGTCGAGCTGGGTGTCGCGCTGGCGCGCCTGACCCGCTCCGAGCTGCGTCTGTGCCTCGTGCTGCCACATCATTCATCCACCGTCCCGGCCCGGGTCGGTGCGTCCACTTCCCCCGACTACCAGGCTCTGCTCGAGGAGCAGGCCCTCGAGTGGCTGGAACAGGGCAAGGCCCTGGTTCCCGATGACGTGGTCGCCACCACGCATCTCCTCTACGCCGACTCCACCACGGAAGGCTTGCTCCAGGCCGCTCGCGCGTTCGACTCGGACCGCATCGTCGTCGGGGCCTCACGCCGCGGCCTGATGAACCGATTCACGATCGGCAGCGTGGCCAACGCGCTCCTGCACGCCTCGCCGGCGCCCGTCGCCCTCGCGCCCCGCGGCTACAAGGCTCCCGCGCAGCTGACCCGGATCACCTGCGCCATCGGTACCCGGCCGGGCTGGAAGACGCTGCTCGACTCACTGGTGGCCTTCTCGGAGGACCTCACGGTCGACCTGCGTTTCGTCACGCTCGTGGAGGTCGACGCCGGTCGTCGGCACCCGGTCGACGAGAGCGAGAGCCAGGCCCACCTCGACGGCGTCCTGGAGTACTTCCAGAGTCGGTCGAAGGCGCGCGGCACCATCACCACCGAGGTCGCGTCCGGGCACACCGTGGAGGCCGCGGTCGAGGCCCTCGACTGGCAGCCGTCCGAAATCGCCTTCGTCGGCTCCAGTCGGCTGGCTCAGCCCACCACGATTTTTCTCGGCATCACCGCGCACCGCATGCTGCACGCGCTCCCCGTTCCCCTCATCGTGGTTCCCACCGGCACTGACGCCCGTAAGCCGCACTGACCCTAAGGACAGTCCATTGACTAGCCAATCTCCCTCCTCGGGCTCCACGCCCGGCACCTCCACCCTCACCGGCGGCCTTTCCGAGAAGGGTCTCAGCGCCGGCTCCATCGGGCTTCTCGGCGCCACGGTCATCGGCATCTCGTGCATCGCACCGGCGTACACCCTGACGGCCTCCCTCGGCCCGACGGTCGCGGCCGTCGGCACCCAGATGCCGGGCATCTTCCTGGTCGGGTTCATCCCCATGCTGCTGGTGGCGCTCGGCTACCGCGAGCTCAACAACGCCATGCCGGATGCCGGCACCTCCTTCACGTGGGCCACCCGCGCCTTCGGGCCGTGGCTCGGCTGGATGGGCGGCTGGGGTCTGATCGTCGCTACGGTGGTCGTGCTCTCCAACCTCGCCGGGGTCGCCGTCGACTTCTTCTATCTGATGCTCGCCCAGCTTCTCGGCAACCCGAGCCTCGCCGACCTGACCAACAATGTTGTGATCAACGTGCTCACCTGTCTGGTGTTCATGGTGGCGGCCTGTTATGTCTCGTACCGCGGCATGGAGACGACGAAGGCCGTGCAGTACGTGCTCGTGGCCTTCCAGCTGATCGTGCTGGTCTGGTTCAGCGTCGCCGCCCTGCTGCAGGTCGCAGAAGGCACCGCCTTCGATGCCCTTGCGTTCAGCGCCGACTGGTTCAACCCGTTCCTCGCCCCGTCGTTCTCGGCCTTCGCGGCCGGGGTCTCGCTCTCGATCTTCATCTTCTGGGGCTGGGACGTCACCCTGACCATGAACGAGGAGACCAAGAACCCGAAGACAACCCCCGGGCGTGCGGCGACGTTGACCGTGGGCATCATCTTCGCGCTCTACATCCTCGTGGCGGTCGCCGCCCTGATGTTCTCCGGCATCGGCGCCGGCGAATTCGGGCTCGGCAATGAGGAGATCCAGGGAAATGTGTTCGCCGCCCTCGCCGGACCGGTGATGGGTCCCTTCGCCATCCTGATGTCGCTGGCCGTGTTGTCCAGCTCGGCCGCGTCGCTGCAGTCGACCTTCGTCGGGCCGGCACGCACCATGCTCTCGATGGGCCACTACAAAGCGTTCCCGAAGCGGTTCGCCTCAATCAGCCCGCGCTACAAATCCCCGGCCTTCGCCACCGTGATGGCAGGAATCGTGGCCTGGGGCTTCTACGCGATCATGCGCGTACTCAGCACCGATGTGCTCACCGACACGATCCTGACCCTGGGCATGATGATCTGCTTCTACTACGGGGTCACCGCGTTTGCCTGCGTCTGGTACTTCCGCGACTCGCTGAGCGGGCCCCGTGCCATCCTGCTCAAATTCCTGGCGCCGCTGATCGGCGGGGTCATCCTGCTGGTCATCTTCGCAACCACGCTCTACGACAGCATGAACCCCGACTACGGCAGCGGATCGAACATCGGTGGGGTCGGGCTCGTTTTCATCCTCGCGATGGTGCTGTTCATCGGCGGCATCGTGCTGATGCTGATCCAGCGCAGCGTCAACCCGGCCTTCTTCCAGGGAAAGACGTTGACGAAGGGGTCCTCGAAGGAACACGGGCACGTCGAGTAGCCCCCTGATGCGCCCGGCCGGGCCTGCCACGGCCGGGCACGGCAGTGCCGGACCGTGGAAGAATGGTTCCCGCCATGGCCCACACGTTCAGCTCCCACGACATCGCGCTCCTTGTGGGCAGCCAGGCGTTCTCACGCGGCGAACGCTACGCCCGCAACGGCCACGTTGAGGCCGAGACCTGGTTCGGCTCGAACACCCAGCTCTTCGGCATGGTGCGCGGTTCTCACCCGACGCCGTATTCGGTAACCGTCTCGTTCACCCTTGATTCCACCGGCGCCGCGGTGCGGGCATCCGGCGTCTGCACCTGCCCGATGAAGCGCAACTGCAAGCATGTCGCCGCGCTGCTGATCGAGAGCCAGGGCGGCGCCGTGGGCCGCAGCCTCGGCGGAATGCCGGGTGCCCCCGCCACCACCCTGGGCCGCGAGCCCGGCTCGGCCGTCGGCACCGCCGAGTTCTCCGCACGGCAAGCGTGGCGAAGTGCGCTGGCTCCTCTGGCGCGACCGGATGCCGCGCCGTCCGCAGACACCCGCCTCGCCCTCCAGTTCCAGCTTCTCGCTCCCGAGCACGGGCGTTTCGCCAGTCAGCCGGGGCTGCGCCGGCTGGCGGCGCGGCCCGTGATGATGGGCAAGCAGGGCAAGTGGATCCGGGGCAGCGTCACCTGGGAGAACCTGACCACCGACGGGTCGCTCGATCGTGGCCAGCTGCGGGTGCTCTCGGCGCTCTACGCGCTGCAGTTCGCGGCGCGCCCGTACTACGCCACCTCCACCCAGTGGATTCCGGTCGACGCTTTCCCCGACCGAGCGCTCTGGGATCTGCTCGACGACGCGGCGAACGCCGGGCTCCGCCTGGTCTCCGCCACGGCGCAGCAGGATCCCGTGCTCGTCTCGCCCGTTCCTGCGTGCCTCGAGCTGGACATCCGTCGTGTGTCCGACGGCCTCACCCTGCGTCCCCTCCTGCTGCTGGGCGACGAGCCGCAGGCGCGCGGCACATTCGGGTTCATCGGCAACCCCGCCCACGGCGTCTACACCTGGGCGGGCCGGTCTGGCAGTGACTCCCCGCAGATCACCCTCGCCCCGCTGTCAGGCGAGATCAGCCGGGAGCTGCGGGCCATGGCGGCCTCCGACACCATCGCGGTGCCCGGCGCGGACGAGGCCGACTTCCTGGCCGAGTTCTACCCGTTCCTTCGACACCGGGTCACCATGACCAGCCGGGACGAGTCGTTCGCCCTGCCCGAGACCCCGCAGCCCGTGCTGGCCCTGACCGTCACGCACCAGATGGATGCCCGCATCACCCTGCACTGGGCGTGGCACTACCCGGAATACCACCAGCCACTCCGCCCGGTGCCGGACGATGGCAGGTTTCGCGACGGCACCCGGGAGGGGCGGATCCTTCAGGACGTGCAGGCGCTCCTCACCTCCGTGCCGGCCCTGGTAGGGCAGCAGAGCGGCCTGCCGGTACTCATCGAGCGCGCCACCCTCGCCGGCACCGCCATGCTCGGCTTCCTCGACTCCGTGGTGCCGACCCTGGCGGCCGCAGACCACGTCACCGTGCTGATCGCCGGCGATGCCCCCGACTACCGCCAGGCCGACGAGGCGCCGGTGATCACCGTGGGCACCATCGAACGCCCGGATGACCGGGACTGGTTCGACCTGCAGGTAGCCGTCAGCATCGACGGCGAGGAGATCCCGTTCGACAGCCTGTTCCGGGCCTTGGCGGTCGGTCAGCAGCTGATGATCCTGCCCAGCGGCACCTGGTTCAACCTCGACCGCCCCGAACTGTACACGCTCCGCCGGCTGATCGAGGAGGCCCGAGGGCTGCAGGACGTCGGCGCCGGGTCCCTGGGGATCAGCCCGTTCCAGGCCGACCTCTGGGAGGAGCTGCAGTCCCTCGGGGTCGTCGCCGGCCAGGCGACCGCGTGGCGCGACACCGTGTCCGGGCTCACCGACGTCGCCCAGATTCCGGAACAGCCTCTGCCGGCCGGGGTCGACGCCACCCTGCGCGGCTACCAGCAGGCCGGTTTCGAGTGGTTGAGCTTTCTCTACGACCATCAACTGGGCGGCATCCTCGCCGACGACATGGGCCTCGGCAAGACCCTGCAGGCCATCGCCCTGATGGAACGCGTGCGGGAGCAGCCGGGGCAGAGCGCGCCGTTCCTGGTCGTGGCACCCACCAGCGTGGTCTCCAACTGGGCGGCCGAGTGCGCCCGGTTCGCGCCCGGCCTGCGGGTGGCCGCGATCACCGAGACCTCCGGCAAGCGCAGCAGCACCCTGGCCTCGCTGCACGGCGGCGCGGACGTCGTCGTCACCTCGTACACGCTTTTCCGGCTGGACTTCGGCGACTACGAGGCCCTGGCCTGGTCCGGGCTACTGCTCGACGAAGCCCAGTTCGTCAAGAACCGCAAGTCCCGCGCCCACCAGTGCGCCCGCCGCCTGGCCACCCCGTTCAAGCTCGCGATCACGGGCACGCCGCTGGAGAACAACCTGATGGAGTTCTGGTCGCTGCTCTCGATCACGGCACCGGGACTGTTCCCCAGCCCCGGCCGCTTCGGCGACTACTACCAGAAACCGATCGAGAAGGATGCCGACGGCGACCGGCTCGACCAGCTGCGCCGCCGCATCCGCCCGTTCATGCTGCGCCGCACGAAGGAGCAGGTGGCCGGCGACCTGCCCACCAAGCAGGAGCAGGTGCTTGAGCTGACGCTGCACCCGAAGCACCGCGCGGTCTACGACACCCACCTGCAGCGGGAACGGCAGAAGGTGCTCGGCCTGATCGACGACATGAACTCCAACCGGTTCGAGATCTTCCGCTCGCTCACCATGCTGCGCCAACTCAGCCTCGATGCCAGCCTCTACGATACGAAGTACGACGGCATCCCGTCGACCAAGCTCGACGTGCTCCTCGAACTGCTGGAGGACGTCGCCGCCGGCGGGCACCGCACCCTCATCTTCAGCCAGTTCACAAAGTACCTGGGCAAGGCCCGCGCACGCCTCGACGACGCGGGCATCAGCTATTCCTACCTCGACGGCAAGACCCGCAACCGGGCGCAGGTAATCGAGAGCTTCAAGACCGGCGACAATTCGGTCTTCCTGATCAGCCTCAAGGCCGGCGGGTTCGGCCTGAACCTGACCGAGGCCGACTACGCCATCCTGCTCGACCCGTGGTGGAACCCGGCCACCGAGGCGCAGGCCGTGGATCGCATGCACCGGATCGGCCAGACGAAAAACGTCTTCGTCTACCGCCTGGTCTCCCGGGACACGATCGAGGAAAAGGTGATGGCCCTCAAGGCCACGAAGGCCCGCCTCTTCGAGAGCGTGATGACGGATGGCGCCGCGCGCGGGACCGCCCTGACGGCCGCCGACATCCGTGAGCTGCTCGCTTAGCCCTCGCACCGGTACCCGCCCGCTGAGTCGCCCACGCTGGCGCCCGCACGAGTGCCCGCCCCGGGCACGCGAGTAGGCTTTCAGCTGCCGGTCACGAGACCGCCGTCCCAAGCAAGAGGTAACCGATGCCGCAGCACCGCCCGTTCGCTCCCGCCGAATCCACCGTGATCGGAGCCGAGGGCTGGCCGGCCGGGCTGGTCGCCGCCGTGCGCGCGTCGACCGAGGCGGCGGCACGCGCCACCCGCCCTTGGGTGGGTCGCGGGGACAAGTTCGCCGCCGACCAGGCGGCCGTCGCCGCCATGCGTGCCGTTCTCCTGGTCGCACCTTTTCGCGGAACCGTCGTGATCGGCGAGGGAGAGAAGGACCAGGCCCCCATGCTTGCCAACGGGGAGCAACTCGGCACGGGGAACGGACCGGACTGCGACATCGCAGTCGATCCGCTCGACGGCACGACCCTCGCCGCCCGGAACCTGCCCGGGGCGGTGTGCGTGATCGCCATCTCCCCCCGAGGCACGATGTTCGATCCCGCCGGTGTCTTCTACATGGAGAAACTCATCTCCGGCCCAGCCGGCCATGGCGTGCTCGACCTGCACGCCTCCGCCACCCGCAACCTCCGTGCGTTCTCGCTCGCCAGCGGCATCCCCGAGACCGCGCTCACCGTCGCTGTGCTCGACAAACCGCGCCACGGCGAACTCATCCGCGAACTCGAGTGCGCCGGAGCGCGCGTGCTCCGCACGGCCGAGGGTGACGTCTCCACGGCCATCGCCGCCGCATCGACGGATGCCACGGTCGACCTCTCGATGGGTATCGGCGGTACCCCGGAAGGCGTCATCGCGGCCTGCGCCGTGCGCGCCCTCGGCGGCGTGATGCTCGGGCGGATGGCCCCGCAGAGCGAGCCCGAAGAGCGCGGCGCCCGGGCTGCGGGCCTCGACCTCGCCCGCATCTACGACGCAGCAGACCTGGTGGCGAGCAAGCACGTGCTTTTCGCGTCGTCCCCGGTCACCTGAGCCACCGCGCTCTGTTCCACAAGTCGAGCCGCCCGAGATTCGACCCGGTCGAGACCCGATTCATCTCACGACCTCGGCCCGAGGCAGAATAGAACGGTGAGTGCCACAACTACCTTCGCCCTGATCCGCCACGGCCAGACCGACTGGAATGCCGCTTTGCGTATCCAGGGTCACTCCGACATCCCGCTCAATGACACCGGGCGTGGCCAGGCAGCGGATGCCGTCGGCCACCTGGCCGCAGAGGAGTGGGACTTCGTTGTCTCCTCACCGCTCAGCCGCGCAGCCGAGACGGCCGATCTCATCGCCGAGGGCCTCGGCCTGACCGTCACCGGTCGCATCCCTGGGATCGTGGAACGCAACTACGGTCCCGCCGAGGGACTGGGCGCAGGCCCCGAGCTGGACGCGCTCCGCGTCCCCGGCGGTCCCACCGGAATCGGCGGCTTCCACGGCGCCGAAACCGAGGCCAGCGTCGCCGACCGCGGGGTCGAGGCCCTGCAACTGCTCGCCCGCGACCACCCGGGTGCTCGCATCATCGTCGTCAGCCACGGGACGCTGATCCGACTGACGCTGATGCGGGCGCTCGAGAAGCCCGTCGACACGATCAGGAACGCCTCCCTCAACGTCGTCGTCCATGACCAGGTCAGCTGGACCCTCGACATCCTCAACGGCGAGCCCGTCCCCTCCGACAACCTCCTCCCCACCAACTAGCAGCCGCCGGGCCCGCAGCCCGCATGACTGCTCCCGGAACGGGTCCACTCACCCGCGCTTGACGACGGCAGGCCCCCTCGCGGGGTGGCCCTCTGTCGTTGGTGCAGGTGTGCACCCTCGCACCAGGACCCGTGTCCCGGCGCGGCCTGGTTGGATTTCCTGAGTTGGCCACGACCGCTACCGGATGGTGTGCCCCGCCGGGTGGGTGGGGCGGGGTGGTGGTTAACGCACAATGGCCACCCGTGAGGGT
>NZ_SOFU01000009.1:0-94824 GCF_004402245.1 Cryobacterium sp. TMT2-18-2 | reverse complement strand
TGGACCAGATCGCCGTCGTTCAGGGCGTGACCCGGGAACGGGTGCGCCAGATCGAGAAGCGCGCGCTGGCCCTGCTGAAGGTGCCGTGCCTGGAACAGTACCTGCGCGATTGACCGCCTCCGGGCGGGGGCCTGCCCGGCTGACGCAGCGGCCGACGCGACTCGGGGAGTCACGTCAGCCGTTGGGTCACTCCCCCCTGTTCATCCATGGCGCCCCGTGGTTCGGGTCGAAGGCGATCAGTGACCCTGCCCAGCGGGGCCTCGATCGGCATTAGGCGCCAGGTCGCGGTTAGCGCGAAAATGGGCTCATGCCCTCCGTAAGCGCTGCACCCAGGTCTCTGCCCGCATCCGTTCGAATCGGAGAGGGCCGCGGTGGCCTCACCGTGGTGAGAGTGGTCGGTCCCGCCGGCTCCGCCGAGATCTACCTGCACGGTGCGCACGTCACCGAATTCACTCCGGCCGGCGGCCGGCCGGTGCTCTTTCTAAGCGACCTGAGCCGGTTCGAGGCCACCGCCGCGATTCGCGGCGGCGTGCCGATCTGCTTCCCCTGGTTTGGTGCGAACGCGCTCGACCCGGCCGCGCCGTCGCACGGTTTCGCCCGCCTGATCGAGTGGGAGCTCGTGAACGCCCACGAAGCCGACGACGACGTCGTGCTCACCTTCAGCCTCACCGACACTCCCGCCACACGCATCTCGGCTTGGCCGCACCGCTTCGAGGCCCGCTACACGGTCACCGTCGGCGCCCGCCTGACCCTCGTCCTCCGGGTGACCAACCGGGAGCCGGATGCGATCAGCTACGAAGAAGCGCTGCACACCTATCTGCGAGTGAGCGATGTGCGCAGCACGACGGTCGCGGGGCTGCAGGGCACCGCATTCCTGAACCAGCTGACCGCACTGACCGAGCCCGCGGAGAACACCCCCCTGGGCTTCGGCACCGAGACGGACCGCCTCTATCTGGGCAGCCGCGGCAGCGCCACCGTCGCCGACCCCGACGGCCGCACCGTCACGATCGGATCCGACGGATCCGAAAGCACCGTGGTCTGGAACCCCTGGGCCGACAAGTCCGCCCGGATGAGCGACTTCGGCGACGACGAGTGGCCCGGCATGGTCTGCGTGGAAACCGCGAACGTGCGCCGGGACCAGGTACGTCTGGAAGCCGGCCAGAGCCACACGACGACCGTCGTGTTCGCGGTTTCGGACTGAGCACCGGCCTTCGGGACTGTCCCGCAAAAACTTTCTTTCGGCGCTAGCGTGACGAAATCCGTTCGACCCACGTCATACTAGTGTCGCCCGGCTCGTGCCACGCGCCGCGACAGATTGGAGTACGCCATCGCTGAACAGACGTCCTCCGCACCACCAGCCGTCCCCCCAACCGGACCAGGGATGACTGTCATCGCCGATGGCGTCGTCGCGAAGGTAGCCGGTATCTCCGCACGCGAGGTGCCGGGCGTCTACGCGCTCGGCGGGAGCGCGGCCCGAGCTCTCGGCGCAATCCGGGAAGCCCTCAGCGGCGCCGACCTCTCCACCGGGGTGAGCGTCACCACCGAGGGCGCCGCGGCCTCCGTCGCGATCTCCATCGTCGTCGAGTACCCGCACGAACTGCAGAAGGTCGCGGGCGCAGTGCGCAACGCGGTCGAGACGGCGATCGAGACAATCGTCGGCATGCAGGTCACCGCGGTCGATGTGACCGTCAAGGACGTGCACCAGACGTCAGATGACACGGACGCGGACGTCGACGAGGTAGACACCCCGGACTAGCCCGGCTTTTTTCTCCAGTTCACCAACACTTACCCTTACCAGTTCGCAAACAACAGAAAGATGCAGGGACAAATTATGGGCTTCATCGGATTCCTTATTCTCGGACTCATCGCCGGCGCGATCGCCAAGGCAATCCTGCCCGGCAACCAGGGCGGCGGCTGGGTCATCACCCTCATCCTCGGCGTGCTCGGCGCGTTCCTCGGTGGTTTCCTCGGCTCGGTCATCTTCGGCACCGGTCTCGAGAACTTCTTCGACATCTCGACCTGGCTTCTCGCCATCGCCGGCTCCGTCATTGTTCTCGTGATCTACGGCGCTCTCACGGGGCGTCGTCGCCGGGCCTAAGTCACGGCAGCGCGACAAGCGCGAACGAGCGGGCGCACTATTGGGGGGTGCGCCGGTTTTTCCGTGCTTTTTTTTGTTGATTTGTGCCTGCTGACGTCCGATTGCCGGCATTCTGCGTGCCGGTGGTGTCAGTCGCCCGCGACGTCGTGCAGGTGGTGCACCGGATCGTGCACGAAATATTGCCCCATCGTGGTGACGGTGAACCGGGCACCGTCGCTGCGGCGACCGGTTCGACCCTGGTCTGCGGGCCCAACGGCTGCGAAGGAGGCGGCGACGGACGCCGCGGCCTCGGCGAGTTCGCGGGCCACGACCGCCGGCTCCTGCTCGTTGTAGCGCTCCAGCACCGCGGTGGCGTCCTGGTCCCAGTTCGGGAAAGCCGGGTCGTCCTCGGCGAGCATGAGGGTGAGACGCTCGTCGAAGATGCGGAACACGTCGCGAACATGGGCCGCGTACTCCAGGGCAGACCAAGTCTGCTCGTCGGGGCGCGACGCGACATCCATTCGCTGCAGCACCGGCTGCCAGCGGGCCGCGTTCTCGCGCACCAGCCGCGGAATGTGCGCGAAATCGACGTCGGCGGCGGAGAAACCGCACTCCGGGCAGGGGCGCTCCAGCACCCAGGTCCAATCTTTTGTATCCGCGCTGATTCCCATCCGGTGATCCTATCCGGTGGTCACGGCTACGCACCGGTGTCCGGCCAAACCGAACCGTCGTTGATTCCGAACAATAGGCGAGCACGGATGCACCGTGACATCTACTGGAGGTCTTCTCATGCGTACATCCCCCAACCGCATCATTGCCACTGTTTTCGGTGCCGTCTACGTTCTGGTCGGCCTGCTCGGTTTCTTCGTGACCGGCGGCGTCGACTTCTTCGCCACCGATGGCGGCCTGCTTCTCGGCATCTTCGCGGTCAACCCTCTCCACAACACGGCCCACCTCCTGATCGGCGCAGCACTGTTGATCGCCGGCCTGGCCACGGCCCCCGCCGCAAAGGCCGTCAACACCACGGTCGGTGCGGTGTACCTGCTCCTCGGAATTGTCGGTTTCTTCATCGCCGACACCGCGCTCAACATCCTCGCCCTCAACACGGCCGACCACTTCCTGCATCTGACCAGCGCCATCGTGCTGCTTGGAGCCGGTCTCGCAGCCGACAAGACGGTACCACGCACGGTCACCGTCTAGCCCACGCACGCCACCCACACCGCGGACAGGAATCCCATGACGCAGATCACGCGCCTCTGGATCGCTTTCGCCGCCCTCGGGGCAGGGATTATTCACCTGGCCGTGGGCACCGGCGCTCCAGCCCTGCTCGCCGTCACCTTCGTCGGGCTCGGCGTCGCCGAGCTCTGCTGGGGTGTGGCGACGCTCGTGCGAGGAAGGCATCTTTGGCCGAACCAGGCCCTCGTCCTCGCCCTTCTCCCGGGCGTCGTTTGGGCTGCAATGGTGGCGCTCCGCAGCACCTCGGCGGTGCCGGCCGACGCTACAGTGCTGCCGGTCTTCCCAATGACCATCGCCACCCTGTTCGGCGTGTTCGTGGCCGTATCCCTTGCCCTCACCCGGCGGCGTGCCAGATGCCGGGCGGCGGCATCCGACACCCCTGCCGGGGTGACCGGGGCGACCGAACCCGCACCGCAGGGCTGGCGTTTCCTGGCCGCGCTGACGCTCGGCGGCCTGCTGGTTTCCGGCCTGACCACTCCGGCCCTGGCCGCGACGGATGCCGGCACTCAGGCGGTTCCGCACGGGTCCCACGGTCACTCGGGCCCCGCCGTTCTGCCCGGCGCACCGCACTCCCACCACTGACCGGCTGCGGGCCGAAGATAATTCCCGGCTCTCGCTGGGCCCGGCAGCCCTTCTAGTCCGGCTGCTGCGATGCGCAGACGGCGACAGCCCGGATTTCGCCGGCGACCTGGGTTTCGGTCCAGGGCAGGTTCAGCTGGGGTGCCGGCATCTCTCCGGACGCGGGCGCAGCGCCGGCGACCGCGGCAAGTCGGCGGGCGACCGCCTCGGCGAATCCGCGGCCGGAGGTCGAATTATTGAAGGCGACCACTACCGTGAGTCCGCTGACCGGGTCGGCCATCGCCGCCGAAATGAAACCGGGGATCTCCCCGGACTGACCGAGCAGCGGGCCGAACCGCTCGACCCCGAGGCCGTGTTGATGCCAGGAGAGGGCTCCGGCACCCGGCAGAACCGGCGCCCACTGCGCATCCGTCGATGTTTTCGACAGGAGGGTCCCCGCGGCCAGCGCCTGCGCCCAGATCCTCAGGTCGTCGAGGTTCGAGACCGCCCCCGCCGCCACTCCGCCCACCGAGGGCGACAGCTGCGTCACGTCGAGCACGCTGCCACAGCGGGCCCTGCCGACCGGATCAAGGGCCGCGGCATAGCCGCGGGGACTCGGCCCCGGGATCGCAAGCTCGCCCGGCGATGGCAGGCTGGTGTTCGTCATGCCCAGCGGTTCGAACACGTAGTGCCGGTAGAGCCACGGCCAGTCGCGTCGGGTTGCCTGCTGCAGGGCGAGACCGAGCAGCACGACCCCGGTATCCGACGCGGACCAGGTTCCGCCGGGCAGCGCCACCCGAGGTGCGCCCGTGCCGCTCGCGATGACTTCACGCGTCGACCATTTGCGACTGGGGTTGTCCATAATCTGCGGAGCCATCAGGGAGGCGTGATCGGCCAGGCCGGACGTGTTGCGGCAAAGCTGCCCGAGGGTGATTTTGTCCAGCCCCACCACCCGGGGCACGTAGTCGGACACCGGATCCTCCAAGCGCACCTGCCCCTCCTCGACGAGCCGGAGCAGCACCGTGCAGGTCAGCGCCGTCGTGTTGGTGCCGATCCGGAATCGCATCTCCGGGGTGAGGGCACCCGGTGTCGTCCTCGAGACGGACCCGGGCGACGCGACCCAGGTGCCGGCCCACGGCGCCCAGACACCGGCAATGGCCCCCGAGGAACCGGACAGTGTCTTCGCCTCGGCGAGCACGTCATCCAGCCGGGACGTGACCTCGGACGAGAACGGGGCCGCCGCCTGCGCGCGGGCTTCCGGGGACGCATCCGTCGCCGCGGTACACGCCGTCAGCACGAGGGCGGCACTCACGACGAGAGCCGGCACGCGGTGGTGGCGTGTGCGGGGGCTCGCGTGACGAGGTGCGTGGCCGGCTGGTGCACGGCCGGCTGCGGCCTGGCTGATCGGTGCCTGTTCGAGCTTCATCGCCTGACCCCCGTCGCGTCGCGGCCCACACAGGGGCGCCCCTGCACGACGGAGTGTACCCACGCCGCCGTCCGGCCGCACCGTATTGCTGCCGGCGGCCCCCCGGCTCTCGCTCTGGCCCCTACTGCCGCCCCCGTCCCTAACGAATTCGACGGAGATTTTGGGCTAGAGACTCAGTTTTGGGCTGTTCTGCACCGTTTTCGGCAAAATCTCCGTCGAATTGGTTCGGGGCAGCGGCGGGAGAGGCAGCCACGAGAAGGGCGGCCACGGCGGTAACCACGGGGCTAGTCGGCGGGAATGACCGGGTAGGGGGTCTCGGCAGGGCGCGGGCCGCGCATGAACCGCTGCACGTTCTCGTCCACGATCATGTCGCTCGGGCGCAGCGGACGGGTCAGATAAAGGCCATCCAGGCTGGTCAGCCGGCTGAGGGCCACGTAGGTCTGGCCGGGGCTGAACACGCGTGCGCCGAGGTCGACGACCGCGCGTTCATAGGTGGCGCCCTGCGATTTGTGGATGGTGACCGCCCACGCCAGCCGCAAGGGGAACTGCGTGAACTCGGCTACGACGTCTTTGCGCAGCTTCTTCGTGGTCGGGTTGTAGGTGTACTTGAACTTCTCCCACACCGCCGGTTCGACCTCGTGCGTTTCGCCGTCGATGTCCACGTACACCGTCGAATCGACCCGAGTGACGGTGCCGATGCTGCCATTCACCCAGCGTGGGCCGCCGTCCTGGTTGGAGTCGTTGCGCAGAAACATGACCTGCGCCCCGACCTTCAGCTCGAGCACCTCGTCGGCGGGGAATGTGCGCCCGCCGAAGTCGCCGGTGACGTCGGCCTTGGCGGTCAGCGCCTTGCCGGGGAGGCGCTTGAGAGCGGATGCGTTGATCCGGTTCACGGAATCGTTGCGGGTGGCCAGCGTGATCACTCCCTCCCTCGGCGGGGTGCGGGCGCCCGCGGCGTTGAGCGCGCCGCCGATCTCGGCCGTGACCCGCCCGTGCCGCACCGCGTTGAGCATGTGTTTGAAGTCGGCGTCGCGCTGCCGGTGCACCTCGGTGAGCTCGAAGATGCGCAGGTCGGCGCCCTGCCAGACCTTCGCGTCGAAGAACCACATCGACCGGTAGGTGTCCGCGAAGTAGGCACGCTCGTCGGAATCCCCCGGCACCGGGGCCAGCTGGTACGGGTCGCCGAAGAGCACGATCTGCGCACCGCCGAACGTGTCGTTCGGCCGTTGCCGCGCCTGACGCAGGCTGCGGTCGATCGCATCCATCAGGTCAGCGTTGACCATCGACACCTCGTCGATGACGACCGTGTCGATCGTGTTAAGCAGTTTGCGTACCTGGTCGGACTGGTCGATCGCGTTGTCGGCGATCACGCCGATCGGCAGGCGGAACAGGGAGTGGATGGTCTGGCCGCCCACGTTCAAGGCCGCCACCCCGGTGGGCGCGGCAATCACGATCTGCTTGCTTGTGTTCCAGGCGAGGTGATTGAGCAGCGTCGACTTGCCGGTGCCGGCGCGCCCGGTCACGAACACGTTCTGCCGGGTTCCCTCGATGGCCTCGAACACTTCGGCCTGCTCGCGCGACAGCGGAATCTCAGACACGGGGGCGCTTTCGATGGGGTACGGACGGGACATACCACTGTATCCGGCCCGGCTGCACGAGTCGGCCCCGGTCTTCGCATTGGTGGAGAACCGGCCCCGTAGGATGTGGGGGTGAGCAACCGGGACGGCAGGCGCCGGCGTAACGAGCGGCGCGCCATCGTGGCCGTAGTCATCGTTGCCGCCCTCCTCGGCGCAGGCCTGGTCGCGACGATCGGGTCGCTCAACCGCGACCTCTACAGCGCCGGCAGCTTCGTGGGGCAGTATCTCGACGCCCTGGCCCGCAAAGACACCGCCAGTGCGCTGATGCTTCCCGGGGTCAGACCCACGGCTGCGGAGCTCGAAGCGGCCGCGCTGCCGAAGGACCTGCCGGACACCCTGCTGCGGAACTCCGTGCTGGGAGAACTCACAGACATCCGTCTGACCGCTGACGACGAGTCGGCCGATGGACGGCACACGGTCGACTACGAGTTCCGGCTGAACGGCACACCCGCGGCGATGACCTTCCAGGTGGAGAGCGCCGGCACGTTCTTCGGCGTTTTCGACAGCTGGCGCTTCACGACCAGCCCGCTGGCTGTGCTGCGCGTGAACGTGCTGCACCAGGCCACGTTCTCGGTGAACAGCCTGACCCTCGACACGCGTGCGCACGCCGCCGATGGCGCGCCGGAAGCGTTCTCGAACCAGGCGGCCTACCTGGCCTTCGCACCTGCCCTCTACTCGTTCGAGCACACCTCCACCCTGCTCGACGCGGCCTCGCAGACGGTGCCGGTCGTCGCGTCCGGGGTGACGGATGTCACGGTCGACGCCCAGCCCAACGCCCAATTCATCGGTCAGGTCCAGGCCGAGCTGGACCGTTTCCTCGACGATTGCACCACTCAACAGGTGTTGCAGCCCACGAACTGCCCATTCGGCATCGAGATCAACGACCGGGTGCGTGACGACCCGATCTGGTCGATCGCCCAGTATCCCCCCGTCACCCTCGTGGCCGGCGACTCCACCTTCGAGATGCCCGACACCGAGGGGCAGGCGCACATCGTGGTGGAGGTGCAGTCGCTTTTCGACGGCGATGTGGAGGTGCGGGATGAGGACGTGTCCTTTGCGGTCGCGATCAGCGTGACCGTGAACCCGGACGGGTCGCTCGCCCTCCAGTTGCGCTGAGCGGCGGCGGCTGCCCTGCTGGGCGCTTCCCTGCTACTCCGAGCGGTCGTGCGCGGCGAGACGGGCCAGGCCTGCGTTGTACTGGATCAGTTCGGCGTCGCCCGTGCGGGCGGCGTTTCGGTCCTTGCGGCGGGTTTCCTTCTCGTCGCTGCGGCTCCATTGGATGGCCACCGCAATGGCCAGGGCGATCGTCGGGATCTCGCCGACGCTCCAGGCGATGCCACCGCCCATCTGCTGGTCCTCGATGCCGCTGAGCCCCCAATCGCGCCCCATGGCCCCGTACCAGTCGGCGAGGAGCAGCCCGGTGCCCGTCATCATGGTGACACCGAAGAAGGCGTGGAAGGCCATCGTGCCGAGAAGAAGCAGCAGGCGGCCGGCGTAGGGCAGGCGGTAGGGCACCGGGTCGATGCCGATCAGCGACTGCACGAACAGGTAGCCGGTGATCAGAAAGTGCACGATCATCCACTCGTGGCCGATGTGGTCGGTCGTCGCCCAGCTGAATAGCGAGGAGTAATAGAACACCCAGAGTGAACCGGCGAAGAGCACGGCTGCGACCAGCGGATTGGCCAGGAACCCCGCGTACGTCGAGTGCACGGCCAACAGGATCCACTCGCGGGCGCCGCGGCTGCCGTCCTGCCGCTTGCGGATGGCCCGGGCGGCGAGGGTGACCGGCGCCCCGGGCACCAGAAAGACGGGCACGAGCATGGTCAGCGCCATGTGCATGAGCATGTGGGAGGAGAAGAGGTACTTCGCGTAGAGGTTTGCGCCGCCGTTGGTGATGTAGAACAGGATCAGCATGCCGGTCACCCAGAGCACGGTGCGGAACACGGGCCACTTATCGCCGCGGCGGGCCAGGCGGCGCACCCCGGCCACGTAGAAGAAGATGCCGAATGCGCAGAACAGCACCCAGGCCAGGTCGAAATTCCACTCGGTGAAGTAGCGGCTGAAAGTGAGCGGCGGCGGCAGGAGCTCGCCGGTCAGGATTTGGGCGGGCGTCGAGGTGGGGATCTCGGTCGCCGTGATCTGCTCGACCGGCGTCGCGGTCTTGGCGAGGGCGGCGGCGGCCCCGGAGGCGAGCCCCATGAACGCCAGTTCCGTGACGATGAGCCACCAGAACCAGACGCTCCGGTGGGGTGCGGGAGTATGGGGGTCTGCGGGGGCGCTCCGCAGCATCCGCCCGATCACGTACCGGCGCTGCAGCACGCCGAACGCGCCCAGCACGGTGAGGGCGAAGACCTTGACCAGAACGAGGATGCCATAGGGCGAGAGCAGCCGGTCCCAGGCGCCCAACCGCAGTTCGGCGCCGACGTAGCCGGACGCAGCGACGACGATGAAGGAAACGAGGGCGAGCGAGGAGTAGCGCGCGATGACCGGATCGAGGCGGCCGCCGGCCAACTGCTTGCGCAGCACGATGATGGTCAGCAGCCCGCCCAGCCAGACCGCGGCGAAGACCAGGTGCAGACCCAGGGCGGTGATGGCCACGTCGTGCCCCTCAGCGCCGGCCGCGTGCCCCTGTAATGCAATCGGCACCAGGGCACCCACGGCGAGGACCGTGACGAAGACGAGCCCGGTCAGTGAACGCACCGCGAAACACAGGACGGTGACGAAGGCCGCGATCAGGGTGGTGATCAGCCAGGCCTGGCCGATCTCGATGTCACTGAAGAACTGTCCGGCGGTGGCGCTGAATCGGTCATCGAAGCTGAGCGGAATGGTCGTCACCTGCAGGAAGGTGAAGAAGCCGGTGAGGGCGGATGCCACGGTGAAGACGGCGGCGGACCCGGCAGCGAAATCGAGGGCCGCGTTGTATTCGGGTTCCCGAGGGCTCAGGGCGAACAGGGTGAGCACGAGGGCGCCGATGGTGCCGGCGGCGCCGAGGTTGACGAGGAGCTTGGCCAACGGGAGACCCCACCGCACGACTGGTCCCGGATCGGACAGCAGCTGCGCCGAAGCGCCGCCGCCGTAGGCTAGCGCGGCGAGCGTCGCCAGCGTCGCGACCAGCAGGAGCACTGCCGGACCGGATATACGCACGAGACGAGGCACTGACTCAGCCTAACCGTGCCCGGTGGACGCACGCTGCACGAGGCTCGCTGACATGTGACGTCATAGACGAAAGCAGGGCGCCGACCGAAGCCGACGCCCTGCTTGCTTGGTTCGAGACCTACTTGGCGGCAGCCTTGAGCTTGCTACCAGCGGTCAGCTTGACGCGGTGGCCCGCGGCGATGGCGATCTCTTCGCCGGTCTGCGGGTTGCGGCCGGTGCGCGCTGCGGTAGCGGTGCGCTCGACTCCGAGCCAGCCCGGGATCGTGACCTTGCCGTCGTTCGCGACGGTGTCAGCGAGAGTTGCAAAGAAAGCGTTCAGAACGCTGTCGACGGCAGCCTGGCTCTGGCCAGAGTCTGCGGCAACCTTGGCAACGAGCTCGGTCTTGTTCAGCGACTTGTCAGCCATTGAGTGTCCTCCTCGGACCTTTGTCTGTAAAAACAGGGATTCACGTATTGCGGGCGACGCTCCGAGGAGCGACTCCGTTTGGCCGGTTGGACCGGGTTGAATCTAGCAGACAACCGCGGAATTCCGCGGATTTGCGGCGTTTCCAGCCGGTTTGGCTGCCGCAACGGCTTCATTTTCGCTGTGGGCGAAAAAAAGAGGATGCCGACCGAAGTCGACATCCTCTCGTTTCAGAACCGAGGTTCCGAATGATCGGCTAAGCGGCCTGGTGCGGTGTTACCAGCTGGACTTGGTGATGCCGGGCAGTTCGCCGCGGTGAGCCATGTCGCGGAAACGCACGCGCGAGATTCCAAATTTGCTGAGGTGTCCACGGGGACGACCGTCGACCGCGTCGCGGTTGCGCAGGCGAACCGGTGACGCGTTGCGGGGAAGCTTCTGCAGGCCGAGGCGAGCAGCTTCACGGGACTCATCGGTGCCGGCCGGGTTGACGAGGGCCTTCTTAAGCTCAAGGCGCTTCGCGGCGTAGCGCTCGACGATAACCTTGCGCTGGTTGTTCTTGGCAATCATGCTCTTCTTCGCCATTTTTAGCGCTCCTCACGGAAGTCAACGTGCTTGCGCACTACGGGGTCGTACTTCTTGAGTACGAGACGGTCGGGGTCGTTGCGACGGTTCTTCTTGGTCACGTAGGTGTAACCGGTGCCGGCCGTCGAACGGAGCTTGATGATCGGGCGGACGTCATGCTGCTTGGCCATTAGATTTTCTCCCCACGGGCGAGAAGGTCCTTGACGACCGATTCAATGCCACGAGCGTCGATCACCTTGATGCCCTTGACGGACAGGGTCAGCGTGACGTTGCGGCGAAGCGAGGGTACGTAGTACTTCTTGGTCTGAACGTTCGGGTCGAAGCGACGCTTGGTGCGTCGGTGCGAGTGCGAAATGTTGTGTCCGAAGCCGGGAACGGCTCCGGTCACCTGGCAAGTAGCTGCCATGGTTCTCCTCCAATACCGAAGGGCGAATGCCCTTCCCAAGATCTCTTGTCGGCTGGCACGGCGACACCCCCGCGAAGCGGAAGCGAGCGAACCAGCAGTGCACGCACAGATATGCGCAGCAGCGTCTTAGACTACGCGCTCGGCTCCCCCGGTGCAAACCCGCTAGGCCACGGATGCGGCGGAGCAGGCCGCGCAGAGACCGAAGACGTCGACCACGTGCGCGGCCTGGCTGAAGCCGTGCTCGGCGGCCACGTTCTTGGCCCAGTTCTCCACGGCGTCCGCTTCGATCTCGACGGTGAGTCCGCAGTTGCGGCAGATCAGGTGGTGGTGGTGGTCGGTCGTGCTGCAGGCGCGGTAGAGGGCCTCACCGTCGGGCGACTGCAGCGAGTCGGCCTCGCCCTCGCCGGCCAAGTCGGCCAGGGCCCGGTACACCGTGGCCAGGCCGATGGGCGAACCGGTGGCGTGCAGGCTGGCGTGCAGACCCTGGGCGCTGACGAATCCCTCGGCGTCGCTGAGCGCGGTGCGCACGGCCTCGCGCTGCCAGGTGTTTCGCTTCATGCTTTCAACCGTAGCCGCGCCCGGACCAGCCGGCGACCGCCCAGGGCCAGCAGGAAGAAGACGGCCGCGGTGAGGGCGATCGCCGGCCCGGCGGCCACGTCGATCGCCCGGGACAGGAGCACTCCGACCAGGCCGGCGGCCGCGCCCAGCACCGGCGCGAGAACCAGGATCTGGGTGGCGGTGCGCGTGACCAGGCGCGCGGCGGCGGCCGGGGCCGCGATCAGCGCGATCGCGAGGATCGCCCCGACGGCCGGCATTGCGGTGACCACCGTGGCGGTGATCAGGGCGAGGGTGAGCAGCTCGATCGGCCATTCCCGAAATCCGGCGGCGCGGAATCCGCTCGGGTCGAAGGTGGAGAACAGGATCTCCTTGCCCAGCAGCACCATCACGGCCACGGCCACCCCGAGCACGCCGACGGCCAGCCAGACGTCACCGGTCGTGACGGTGAGGATCGACCCGACAAGGTAGGAGTCGACCTGCACCGGCAGCGACGGGTTGAGGGCCTGTAGAAGCACGCCGAGCGCGAAGCCCGCGGTGAGCAGGATACCGGACGCCACCTGGGTGCCCTGCCGCTTCACCCGGCCGATCAGGGTCATGATGCCGACGATGAGGATGCTCGCCAGGGCCGCCCCGAGTGGGATGCTCACGCCGACGATTGTGGCGGTCACGGCGCCCGGAAAGGTGGCGTGGGTGAGGGCCTGGGCGAAGAAAGTGCGGCGGCGCAGTACGACGAGGGATCCGACCAGCCCGCACAGGGCGCCGATCACGGCGGCCGCGAGGAGTGCCTTCTCGAAGTAGCCCATCACGTCACCGGCTGTTCGTGCGGCGGCGGGGTCTGCTGCGGCCGCAGACGGGGCGAACCCAGCCGCCGAAGTCCGTCGATGGACAGGCGCAACAGCAGCACCACGGCGTAGCCGGCGACCAGCACCAGCACCACGGTCGCGCCGCTGGGCAGGTCGAGACCGGCCTGCACGGATGCTTGGAAACCGAGCACGAGTCCAAGCCAGGCACCGAGGGCCGCGAAACAGGCCGCGATTGGGAACAGCAGCCAGAGCCGGTCAGTGATGAGCCGGGCCACGGCGCCGGGCACGATCAACACGGCCAGCACGAGGAGGTTGCCGACGGCGCTGGAGGCCGCGACGACCACGAGGGCGATCGCCACGTTGAGCACGAGGTCGAGCGCGAGCGTGCGGTAGCCGGCCGCGGCGAAGCCGACCCGGTCGAAGGCGCGGAACACCTCCTCCTTGAGCGTGAGCCCGATCAGGACCAGCGCCACGAGGCAGATGGCAACGGTCTGCACGACCTCATTCGGGCTGACCGTGAGGAGGCGGCCGAAGAGAAGCTGCTCCAACTGGCCGACGTAGTTCGTCTCGCGGGAGACCAGGATGATGCCCACGCTGAACATGGCGGTGAAGACGATGGCGATCGCGGCATCCGAGGACACGGACTGACGCACGATCAGAGTGAGGATGACCGCCGCGAACAGGGCGGCGACCATCGCGCCGGCGAACAGCCCCTCGCGCCCACCCCAGACGAAGCCGATCGCGATGCCGGGGAAGACCGCGTGGGTGAGACCGTCGCTGATGAACTCGAGGCCCCGCAGGTTGACCAGCACCCCGACGACGCCGGCCACCAGGCTGAGCGCACCCAGCACGAAGAGGGCCCGGGTCATGAACGGCAGGGCAAAGGCGTCGATCAGCGGGCTGAGGAAGTCCATCTCAGTGACCGGTGTGCCCGGGCACAACTACGGTGTGCTCGTCGATCTCCACGCCGACCTCCCGGAACGTGCGCTGCACGTTCTCCAGGATCAGCACCGACTCGCGCGGCCCGAACGCCACCTGGGTGCCATTGAGCAGCAACACCTGTTCGCAGACCTCGCGGGCGAGCTGGAGGTCGTGGGTGGAGACGACCACGGCCACCCCCTCCTCCTTCAAACGCTTGACGGTGCCCACGAGCGCGTCCCGATTCTGCTGGTCGAGGCCGTTGAACGGCTCGTCGAGTAGCAGCAGGCGGGGCCCCGCGGCCACGGCCCGCGCGAGCAGTCCGCGCTGCTGCTGGCCGCCGGAGAGTTCCCCGAAACGGGTTTTCGCGCGGTGCGCGAGGCCCACCGCGTCGAGTGCACGGGCCACGGCCTGACGGTCGCGCTTACCGGGCAGGCGCAGCCAGCCTAGCGAGCGGTAGCGGCCCATCATGACGACCTGCTCGAGCGTGACCGGGAACTGCTGGTCGATCTCGTCGGCCTGCGGCACGTAGCCGATGGATCCGGCCGGGGCCGCTGCCGCCCCCAGCACCTCGACGGTACCGCTCACGCGCTGGATCAGACCGAGGATGCCCTTGAGCAGCGTGGACTTGCCGGACCCGTTGGGCCCGATCAGCGCCACGGCCTCGCCGGCGTGCACCTCGAAGTCGATGTCGGCCAGGGCCGGGCTCTGGCCGTAGGAAAAGGAGGCGCCCGCCACCTTGAGCGCGACAGGCGCGCTCGGCCGTACTTGAGAAGGGTTCTCGATCACTGACTAACTATCGCAGGTCTGCGGGCACCGCGGTGGGCTCGACTCCCCAGGATTCGAGGATCAGGCCGACGTTGTGCAGCTGCGAACTGATGTAGGTGGCGCCGTCACTGTGCCGCGCACCGAGGGAGTCGCTGTAGAGCGCGTCCTCCCCCGAGTACACGATGACGCCGGCCTCGCCGGCGATGGTGTCGGCGGCCTTCGGGCTGATCGAGGCCTCGGAGAAGACCGCCCTGACCCCGGTGGCCGTGATGGCGGCGACGAGTTCGTCGATCGCGGCGGCGCTGGGCTCGGCGTTGTCGTCGAAGCTCGGGATGATGGAGCCGACGTAGGTGATGCCGTAGGCCTCGGTGAAGTAGCCGAATGCGTCATGGTTGCTCACGAGCAGGCGCTGCTCGGCGGGCACGGCGTCGATGTTGTTACGGATCCAGTCGTCGAGCTCGGCCAGCCGGCCGGTGTAGGCGGTCGCGTTGGCCTCGAAGTCCGGGGCCAGGTCCGGCTGGGCATCACTGAGGCCCGAGGTGATGGTGACGGCCATGGTCTCGGCATTGGACACGTCGGTCCAGATGTGCGGGTTGCCGCCCTGGTGGGAATGGTCGGCGTCATCCGTCGCGGCCTTGTCGTCGGCGTGGTCCTCTTCGCCGACTGCGATGTCCAGGATCTCGATGCCCTCGTCGGAGTCGATCGTCACGCCGTCGAAGCCGCTGGCGCTGATTGCGTCGTCGAGCCACTCCTCGAGGCTGACCCCATTGATCACGAGCACATCGGCCTCACCGAGGGCCGTGAGGTCGGCCACGGACGGGTCATAGCTGTGCGCGCTCTGGTTGGGCTGGATGAGCTGGGTCACTACTACGCCCGCGGTGTCGCCGACGACGTTGCGGGTGAGGTCCGCCACCTGGGTGGTCGTCGCGACCACCTTGAGGTCGCCGGCGGCGGCGCCATCCGCCGAACCGCCGGTGGGAGTGCAGCCGGCCAGGGTCAGCGCGGCAACGGCGGCCAGGGCGGTGAAGACGAAACGATTGTTGATCACAGTGCCGACGGTACGCCTAATGATAATGATTGTCAAAAGCGATAAGGGCGGCCGTCGTGATCTCCCCCGGGACTTTACTCGAGCAGCAGCGCGGGCTCCTCGATGATGCTCGCGACATCCGCCAGGAAGCGGCTCGCGACATCCCCATCGACCACGCGATGGTCGAAGCTCGCGCCGATGGTCGTCACCTGACGCACCCGCACCTCGCCGTCGACGACCCACGGTTTGGGCTTGATCGTTCCGAGGGCCACGATGCCGGCCTCGCCGGAGTTGAGGATGGGCGTGCCGGTATCCATGCCGAAGACACCGATATTGGTGATCGTGATGGTGCCGTTCGACATCTCCGCCGGCGAGGTCTTGCCGTCCCGCGCGGTGAGCGTGAGCTTCTCGAGGGCGCGGGCCAGTTCAAGCAGGCTCATGTCCTGCGCTTCCTTCACATTGGGCACGATGAGCCCACGGGGGGTGGCCGCGGCGATGCCCAGGTTCACGTAGTGCTTGATCACGATTTCCTCGTCGGTGAAAACCGAGTTGACCGTGGGGTTGCGCCGCACCGCCCAGATCATGGCCTTGGCCATGATCAGCATCGGGGACACGCGCACGCCCGCGAAGTCGGTGGACGCCTTGAGCCGCTTGACGAACTCCATGGTGCGGGTGGCGTCCACGTCGACGAAGAGGCTCACGTGCGGTGCGGTGAAGGCGCTGGAGGCCATGGCCTGGGCGATGGCCTTGCGCACGCCTTTGACCGGGACGCGCTCCTCACGGTCGCTGGGCCATTCCGGCGTCTGGATGTTGCGGAACACGCTGGCCTGGGTGGCCTCCCGCAGCACGTCCTCGCGGGTGACGTCACCGACCGGGCCGGTCGCCTCGACGAGGGACAAGTCCACGCCGAGGTCTTTGGCCAGCTTGCGGATCGGCGGCTTGGCGACGACGGGGCCCGCGGATGCTGCGCGCGGCAGCTGCGGGAGCTGCGGGGTGGCCGGGCGCGTGGGGTGCACGGGCGGCGGCGCGATCGACGCGTGGGCGACGGGGGTCACCCCGTGGCGCTTGCGCCGGGTCGGCATGGTCGCCGCGGCGCCGCGGCCGACCAGGACCGCGCCCTGCGTCTCGGCCGGCTCGTCCGTGATGGTGGAGCCGGCATCCGCTGCGGCGCTGGCCAGCTCACCCGCGCCGTTCGCGATCGCATCGCTCGGAGCAGACGCGACGGCGACGGTCTCGGCCACGATGGTGATGATGACCGTTCCGACGTCGACGGTCGTACCGGGTTTCACCAGGATCTCCCCGACCACGCCGACGTATGGCGACGGCAGCTCGACGAGCGACTTCGCGGTCTCGATCTCGACCAGCACCTGGTTGATCGACACGGTGTCGCCGGGCGCCACCTTCCACTCCACGATTTCGGCCTCGGTGAGACCCTCGCCGACGTCGGGCAGTGTGAATTTCGACACGCTCATCGAGTACGCTCCTTGCGATTGGTGAGGCGAGAAGCCCTGGTGCGAGTCATATCAGTAGGAGAGGGCGCGGTCGACGGCCTCGAGCACGCGGTCCGGGCTGGGCAGGAAGTGCGTCTCGACGGCGGCCGGCGGGAACGGGGTGTCGAAACCGGAGACGCGCAGCACGGGAGCCTCGAGCAGGTAGAAGGCCTTCTCCATGACGGTCGCGGCGATCTCCGATCCGACGCTGACGAAGCCGTGGGCCTCCTGGGCGACGACCAGATGCCCGGTCTTCTCGACCGACGCGAGGATGGGACCGTAGTCGATCGGCGAGATTGAACGCAGGTCGATGACCTCGACGCTGGTTCCCTCCGCCGCCGCGAGATCCGCCGCCTGCAACAAAACGCTGACCATGGCGCCGTGGCCGACGACCGTCGCATCCGTGCCGCTGCGTACCACTCGGCTGGCGTGCAGGGGCGTGCCGCTCTCGGCAAGGTTCACCTCACCCTTGGGCCAGTAGCGGCTCTTGGGCTCGAAGAAGATGACCGGGTCGTCGGAGGCGATGGCCTCCTGCATCATCCAGTAGGCGTCGTGCGGGTTCGACGGGCTGACCACGCGCAGGCCCGGCGTGTGCGCGAAGTACGTCTCCGGGCTCTCCTGATGATGCTCGATCGACCCGATGTGGCCGCCGTAGGGGATGCGGATCACGACGGGCATGGAGACCTCGCCCTCGTGCCGGTTGCGCATCCGCGCCAGCTGGCTGGTGATCTGGTCAAAGCCGGGAAAGACGAACCCGTCGAACTGGATCTCGCAGACCGGGCGGTAGCCGCGCAGGGCCAGGCCGATGGCCGTACCGATGATGCCGGACTCCGCCAGCGGGGTGTCGAGCACGCGCTTGTCGCCGAATTCGGCGATCAGACCCTCGGTGACGCGGAAGACCCCGCCCAGCGGGCCGATGTCCTCGCCCATCATCAGCACCCGGGGGTTGTCGCGCATGGCCTGGCGCAGACCCGCGTTGAGGGCCTTCGTCATCGGCAGGTTCGCCGATCCGGTGCCGGGAATGGCCCGCTTGGCGGCGGCCGGGTGTCCCGGGGTCGGCATCGCGGTGGTCGGTGTGGCGAGGCCGGTGGTGCTCGTCACGATCGTGTCGCTCATGCGTCGCCTCCTTCGAAGGATGCCTCGTAGTGGTCGAGCCAGGCCTTCTGTTCCTGGATCAACGGGTGGGGTTCGGCGTAGACGTTGTCGAAGATGACGGCCTTCTCCGGGGAGTGGATGTCGAGGGCCCTGCGGCGCACATCCGCGGCGTAGTCGTCGGCCTCCTCGTCGACGGCGTCGAGGAACTCCTGCTCGACGCCCAGGCCCTGCAGGTAGCTGCGGAAGCGCACGATCGGGTCGCGGGCCACCCAGTAGGCCAGCTGCTCCGGGTCGCGGTACTTGGTGGGGTCGTCGGCCGTGGTGTGGGCGCCGACTCGGTAGGTCAGGGCCTCGATCAGGGCGGGGCCGTGGCCGGCGCGGGCGTCGTCCAGGTGCTTGGCCGTCACCGCGAAACTGGCGAGCACGTCGTTGCCGTCGATCTGGGTGCCGGGCATGCCGAAGCCGGCGGCACGCAGGTAGAGCGGTGTGCGGGACTGCCGGGTCACGGGCACCGAGATGGCCCAGTGGTTGTTCTGCAGGAAGAAGACCTGCGGGGTCTGGTAGCTGGCGGCGAAGACGAGCGCCTCGTTGGCGTCGCCCTGCGACGAAGCTCCATCGCCGTAGTACACGATGACGGCCTGGTCGGTCTCGGGGTTGCCGGTCGCGGTCGCGCCGTCGAGCTGCATGCCCATCGCGTAGCCCGTGGCGTGCAGGGTCTGCGAGGCCAGCACCAGGGTGTAGAGGTGGAAGTTGCCGTGGTCCTCGGGGGTCCAGCCGCCGAGGGTGACGCCGCGCAGCATCCGCAGGATATCGACGGGGTCGAGTCCGCGGATCATGCCGACGACGTGCTCGCGATAGGACGGGAACACGTGGTCCTGCGGCCGGGTTGCGTAGGCGGAGCCGACCTGGGCGGCCTCCTGGCCGTGGCTGGGCACCCAGAGGGCCAGTTGGCCCTGCCTCTGCAGGTTCGCGGCCTCGGTGTCGAACCGGCGCACCACCACCATGTCGCGGTAGAACCGCCGATGGTCGGCCTCGGTCAGTCGATCGAGGTAGGGCAGGAACTCGGCCGCGGAATCACTCGGGGCGAAGACACCCTCCGGGGAGAGCATTCGCACCGTGGGAGAGGCATTCAGGGTCGCTGACACCGTACTAACCTAGCTTCCGGGCTGGGTGCCCCGTTGGTAGATCGTCAACAATATCGGCGCAAATGCCCAGGAGCTTCCCCACGGATTCTTCCTCACCGATCGAAATTCGGATGCCCTCGGGGAACGGGCGCACGATCAGGCCGACGGCCGACAGGACATCGGCGATGTCGGCGGTGTCCTCGGCGGTGGGCAGCCAGATGAAGTTTCCCTGAGGCACCGGAATGTTCCAGCCCTGCTCGCCCAGCTGGCGCCAGACCCGGTCGCGCCGCTCGGTCAGGGCACGCACCCGCCGCAGCAGCTGGTCGGCGGCGTCGAGAGAGGCGATCGCGGCCGCGCCGGCAACACCTGTGACCGAGAGCGGGATCGCGGTGGACCTCGCTGCGTCGAGCACGGCGACGGGACCGAGGGCGTAGCCGACGCGCAGGCCGGCCAGGCCGTAGGCCTTGGAGAAGGTGCGTAGCACGACCAGGTTCGGGAATCGGGACAGCAGTGGCAGCCCGGTAACCGCCTCGGGGTCGGTGACGAACTCGCAGTAGGCCTCATCGAGGATGACGAGGAGGTCCGGCGGGACGACCGCCATGAACGATTCGAACTCGTCGCCCGTGACGGCGGTGCCGGTCGGATTGTTCGGGCTGCAGATGATGACGACGCGGGTACGGTCCGTGATGCGGGTGGCCATCTCGGGCAGGTCGTGGCCATGGTCGGCCCGGTTCGGGACCTGCACGCTCGTGGCACCGGCGACGGTGACCAGGCCGGGGTAGGCCTCGAAGGAGCGCCACGAGTAGAGCACCTCGTCACCCGGTCCCGCGGCGGCGAGGATGAGCTGGGCCAGGAGGGCCACGGAGCCGGCCCCGATGTGCACCTCGTCGACGCTCCGGCCGAACTGCGTGGCCAGCCGTTCGCGCAGGGCCAGCGCCGAGGCATCCGGGTACCGGTTGTACGCGGTCTCGGCGTTCACGGCGGCGATGACGCCGGGCAGCGGATCGAAGGGGTTCTCGTTGCTCGAGAGTTTGAACGCACTGGCAGCGGCAGCTTGACCCTGCCGATAGGCCGGGAGGGCGACAATCTCGGGGCGCAGGCGGACCGAGGGCGGGTCTGATGGGCTCACTCGGCGATTCTACGCCGCAGCATATTCACGTGGCCGCATGGTCAGGCTTCGGGCTGTCCTCTCCGTGCGACCAGTCACCGGCGATGCCATAGTGGAGTCATGGCCAGATTCCTGATCAAGCTGATCCTCAACTCCGTCGCCCTGTGGCTCACGACCCTGCTCGTCAGCGGGGTGCGGGTCGACCCGTTCGCCGAGGGCACGACCGCCCTGATCGCCACCTATCTGCTGGTCGCGCTGGTCTTCGGCCTCGTCAACAGTGTGATCGGCGGCTTCGTGCGGGTTGTCGCGTTCCCGGTCTACATCCTCACGCTCGGCCTGATCTCCTTGATCGTGAATGGTTTCCTGCTGATGATCGTGGCCTGGTTCTCGGGCCTGGTCGGCTTCGGGCTCGTGGTGGACGATTTTTGGTGGGGTGTGCTCGGCGCACTCGTGCTGGGCATCATCAGCTGGATTCTCGGCGTGTTGATCCGACCGGTCACCCCCCGCTCGTAGCGATCTCCAGCCGTCGGGTCAGCCGTCGGCCAGGCGGATGCCCCGCCACCGGGAGGACTCGCCGGCTTCCGTGCCGAGGATCGTCCCGAGGGTCTCCCGAAACTCCTGCAATCGTGGTTCCTCGGAGCCGTCCATGAGCCGCCCGGTGTCCCGGTAGGCGGTGAGGGCGTGAGCCGGCAGCGGCCGGTCGAGCGGCACCTCCGTCTCAGCGAACACCTCGCGCCGCACCACCAAGCGCTCATCGTCGCCGGCGGCCGTGCCCCCCAGGGCCGGGACGAGGTCGTCGGTGTGCTCGACCATGACGGCCTCCACGTCTGCGGGCAGGGCCACTTGGGCGGTGAGTCCCCCAAAGGTCACCACCGCGACGGTGTTGAAGTCCCCGGACGCCGCGAGCTGCGCCGCGACCAACCCGCCTTGCGAGTGGCCCACCGGAACCACCGGGTCGCTCGGCGCCACCCCTGCCTCCCGCATGGCCTCGACGACCGCCCGATAGGAGCCGGAGCCCTGGTCGGCGAGGGCGGCGAGGTTGGAGGTGAGGTCCCACGGTTGTTCCCCGGCGACCGGGCTCCACGCCGCGGTGCCGCCGATGTAGACCACCCAGGATGCGTCGTCCGGACCGCCATAACGCTCGATGCGCATCTGCGGGGCGTCCTCCGACACCGAGGGGATGCGGGCAGCCAGGTCCCCGAATCCGGCCGGCGGAGCGACGGGCCGGCCGGGGTGAGCGGCGCCGGGCCGCGCGGCACCCGCAGGCGGCGGGCCGAGGGGGCGGGTCCCGCCGTCGAGCCGCTCCACCGACACGGGAGTCTCGCGCAGCAGGCCGAGGGGGCGGGCGAGCCCGACCAGGCCCGCCGCGGTCGTCGTGACACCGAGCAGGCCGAGGCCCTCGTCGCCGAGGGCCAGTGACACCGGGAACGGCACCCCGGCACGACCGGTGGCCGCGTCGTCGGCCGAGGAGACGATCACCCGCACCGCCTCGACCAAAACCGGGTTGGTCAGGGCCCGCGGATGCGCGTGTACCCAGGCGCCGATCTCGGCGGGCGCGTCTCCCGGACGCCGGCCGGTGAGCAGACCGCCGAGCACCAGCCCCACTACGCCGACCGTGAGTCCGGGCACGGCCGCGAGGGCCAGAAGAGGTGCCAGCAGCCCGAGGGTGGAGCCCAGCCAGGCCCCGGAGAGGCTTGCTCCCCAGTCCCGCAGGCGCTCGGCCCTGCCGTAGCCCTCCGCCGCCGCGATGAGAGCGTCGGCGAGGGTCTGGCTGCGCTCCGCGACTCGCTCCAGGGCGGAGCGGGCCGCGAACACGTTCATCCCGGCGTTGGGCAGGCTCATCACCGGACCGAGGGGCTGGTCCGAATCCAGTGCCTGGATGCGTGCCACCCGCACCAGCCAGTCCTCGGCGTCGCCCTGAAGCAGCCGCAGCCGCACCGCCTCGGCCAGCAGCGTGTCGGTGGCGACGAGCGTGCTCCCGCCGCCGGACAGGATCAGGGTGTCGCCGTGGCCGCCAGGCCGCTCCCCCGTCATCGCTCCGCCCGGGGCGGAGCCGGGCCGGGTGCCCGGGCCGGGACCGGCGCCCGGGTCCGGGCCTCGGCTTCGGCCTCGGCCTCGGCCAGAGTAGCCCCAACCTGATCGATCGCGGCCACCACCTCGGTGAGGGCGGCGTCGAGGAGCCCGGCGGCTCGGCGGAGCTCGCCGGCGAGATCGCTGCGCTGGCGATCGTAGCCCCGCTGGGCCTCTGAGCGCCACGAGCCGGTCAAATCGCCGGCCGTGAGCTGGCCCGCCGCCCTGTCGACGTCGTCGCGCAGCAGGCGCAGCAGCATCCGTCGCTGCCGAAGTTCGTCCAGGCGCGCCTCCAGCGCGTAGTGAGTCACGATCGTGCAAGTCGAGCTGGTGCCGCCCGGAATCTCCATCTCCGCCCTTCTGCGCGCTGCGGATTCGCTGCCAGTGAGCGTGCCACCCCCGGCAGACGAGGTCGCTGCGAATCCGAGAGTTCACGGAACATGCCGCACGGCGGCGGCTGGGGAGGGGGCCGGGTGCAACACAATGGGGAGATGGACATTGTGTCGATCACACCCGATGAGTCGACACCGTTCCGCATTATTTTCGTCTGCACCGGAAACATCTGCCGTTCGCCGATGGCCGAAGTCATGCTTCGCGACCTGATCACCCGCTCCGGCCTGGGTCGCTTGATCACCACCAGCTCCGCCGGCACCGGCGACTGGCATGTCGGCGAGCAGGCGGATCAGCGCACGATCGCCGCCCTGGCCACCCGCGGCTACGACGGCAGGCATCATCGGGCCCGCCAGTTCGACCCCGAGTGGTTTGCCGACCTCGACCTCGTCGTGGTGCTCGACCGCGCCCAGGAACGGATTCTGCGCAACTGGGCCACGACCGAGCGTGACCGCAGCAAGGTGCGCCTGCTGCTCAGTTTCGATGCGGCCCAGGCTACCCTGCTGGACGTTCCCGACCCCTACTATTCCGACGATGCTTTCTTTGACACGGTTCTTGGCATGATTGAGAGCGCAAATGAAGCGCTCTTCGCGCAACTTGCACCCGCAATCCGACAGGGAGACCGATGAGTCCATTACCGCCCCAGGTCCTCAGCCCACTCGATGGCCGCTACCGCGCCGCCGTCACCGAACTGGGCGAGTACCTATCCGAGGCAGGTCTCAACCGGGCCCGGGTGCAGGTCGAGGTGGAGTGGCTGATCACCCTCACCGACCGCAGCCTGTTCGGCTCCGTGCCGCTGAACGCCGAGCAGAAGCTCGGCCTGCGCGCTCTGGTCACCGACTTCGGCCAGACCGAGATCGACGAGTTGGCCGTGCTGGAAGCCACCACCCGGCACGACGTGAAGGCCGTCGAGTACCTCGTGCGCCGCCGCCTGAGCACGCTGGGCCTCGACCACATCAGCGAGCTCACCCACTTCGCCGCCACCAGCGAGGACATCAACAACCTGTCCTACGCACTGACCGTGAGCGACGCCGTGCGCGAGGTCTGGCTGCCCAAGTTTCGCGCCGTCATCGGCGCCCTGCGCCTGCGCGCCCTCGAATACCGCGCCGATTCCATGCTGGCCCGCACACACGGCCAGCCGGCGACACCCACCACGGTGGGAAAGGAGCTCGCGGTCTTCGTCTACCGGCTCGAACGCCTGGTCCAGCAGGTCGAGGACAGCGAGTACCTGGGCAAATTCAGCGGTGCCACCGGCACCTTTGCCGCCCACGTCGCGGCCGATCCCGCCGTCGACTGGCCGGCCGTGTCGCGCGGCTTCGTCGAGGGTCTCGGGCTCACCTGGAACCCGCTGACCACCCAGATCGAGTCCCACGATTGGCAGGCCGAGCTCTACTCGCGCGTCTCCCACGCGAACCGGGTGCTGCACAACCTGGCGACGGATGTCTGGACCTACATCTCGCTCGGCTACTTCCGCCAGATCCCGCAGGTCGGGGCCACCGGCTCATCGACCATGCCGCACAAGATCAACCCCATCCGTTTCGAGAATGCGGAGGCCAACCTCGAGCTGTCCAGCGCGATCCTCGACTCGCTCGCGGCGACACTGGTGACCTCGCGGCTGCAGCGCGACCTGACCGACTCCACCACCCAGCGCAACATCGGCGTGGGCTTCGGGCACTCCCTGCTCGCCCTCGACAACATTCTGCGCGGCCTCAGCGAAATCGACATCGACCGCGCCATGCTCGCCCGGGACCTCGACGCCAACTGGGAGATCCTCGGCGAGGCGATCCAGACCGTGATCCGCGCCGAGGTGTCGGCGGGGCGCTCTACGATCGAGGACCCCTACGCCCTGCTCAAGGAGCTCACCCGGGGCAAGCGGATCAACCGGGACGATCTGGTGGACTTCGTCACCGGACTGGAGATCGGCGACGCCGCCAAGGCGCGACTGCTCGCGCTGACCCCGGGCAGCTACGTGGGTCTCGCGGACCCGCTTCTCGACTACCTGACCTAGCGGCTGCGCGGGTGCTGCGCCGCTCCGCTGGTGGCGTGCCACCTGCGCAGCGGCGTACCTCACGCGCGGCGTCAGAATGCTCGTGGCGTCGGAGTACGCACGGCGCCTCAGTTCAAAGGCCCCGGTCCTGCTCGTCGAGGTCGGACCTCTCGGCCGGGTTCGGCTTCATGCCGAGCACGAGCATCGCGATCACGACGAGCACGAGGATGAACGTGCCACCGAAACCGATCAACGCCAGCACCACGTCCCGGGTGCTCATCAGCACGACCAGGCCGAGGAACACGGCCATCACGGCCGAGAAGCCGACGAGCTCGATCGGCTTGAGCTTCTCGGAACGGCTGGGCGTGCGCGGGGTGTTCTGGGTCACAGGGTGTCCGAATCGTTGGGTGAGGCCGTGAGGGCGCGGGCGGCATCCGTGCCGGACCACTTGAGGGAAAACCCGGCGATGGCGAGGTAGACGCCGAGCATCACGAGGTAGGCGCCGAACAGGCCGACCGATACCACTGCGTTGGGCGGCAGCAGCAGGAAGATCACGGCCAGCAGGACGGTGACGGCGCCGACCAGCAGCCAGTCACGGTCGGCCGGGTCGCGCCGACGCGCACGGATGCCGCTGTACAGCTCGAGGAAACCGGTCACCGCCGCCCAGACCGAGACTAGGAAGAGGAAGAAACCGAGTCCGCCCGCGTGGAAGAGCAGCGCGAGGAGGCCGGCGACGACACCTACTGCGCCCTGCACCACAAAGAGGGACCGCTCCCGCGGATCGGCCAGCATGCGCCGGCTGAGCAGACCCACCGTGAGGCCGCTGAGTAGCGCGAAGGCGCCGAACACGAAAAGGCCGAATTCCGCCGAATGATCGGCGTTGAAGGTGATCGCGGCCGCCGGCACAAGGGTGAGGGCGGCCCGCAGCACCGGCACCGGCCAGTACCGGCCGGTGGAGGAGTGTGGAGCCTGGGCGTTCGCCACGCGGCGACCTCTTTCATTGCGGGTTGAGACGGATACAGTCTACGCGGGCGGCCCTGGCCGCCCGCTGGGCCCCGGTGCGCAGATCGGTCAGAACAGGGTGTCGCCGATGTAGCCGTCCGTCGCGCATCCCGGCGGAATCGCGAACACCGCGGAACCGATCGGGGTGGTCCACTGGTTGAGCAGGTCGAGGGTGTCGAGGCGCTGTTGGATGGGCACGAACTGCGCGTCGACATCCGCCTGGAAACACGCGAACAGCAGTCCGGAGTTGGAGACGCCGGAACCCTGAGGCGCGTCGTCATAGTTGTAGCCGCGGCGGTGGATGCGCTGGGACCGGTCCTCCGACCGGGCCCGACGCAGGTGGGAGTACTCGGGGATGACCGGGAACCCGAGCGCGTTCGTCGCCGTGAAGTCGGGCTCGTCGCACTCCTTCGTGCCCGTGAGCGGCGCCCCGACGGCGAGAGTGCGTCCGACCGCGGACTCGCGGCCCGAGCGGTCGAGCCCATCCCACGTGTCGAGGTTCATGCTGATCCGACGCAGGACGAGGCTGGTTCCACCGACCAGCCAGCCGGGACCGGAGGCCGTGCCCCAGACCAAGGCATTGAAGTCGGCCGTTCCGGCGGCCGGGTTCGCGGTGCCGTCCACCTGGCCGAACAGGTTGCGCATGGTGGTGCCGGGCATCTCCGAACCGGCCGCTCGGCGGAAGCCGGACTGAACCCACCGCACCGACGCGAAGGAGCGCAGGTCCTTCAGCAGCATTCGGGTGGCATGGGCGACCGTCATCGGGTCGTCGGCGGCGATCTGCAGCAGCAGGTCACCGTCGTTCCACTCCGGCTGGAGCCGGTCGATCGTGAATGCGGGCAGGGGCCTCAGCCAGCCGGGAGCCTCTCCCCCGGTGACGGCGACGAGGCCGGGGCCGAAGCCGAAGGTGACCGTCAGCCGGGCCGGCACGACGGCCAGCTCGGGTTCCGAGTCGGCCAGGGCGCCCTCGCCCTGGGTGAGCCGGGCGGCATCGTCGGTCAGGATGCGCATCATCCGCCGCAGCGCGGCCCGGTCGATCTGCGCGAGCAGGTTGAGCGCCACGAACGTGACCTGGGTTTGCGGGTCGGTGTCCACCCCGGCCTGGTGCACTCCGAAGAAGGGCACGGCGTCGGTGCCGCGAAAGAGCGGCACCGACGGAGCCGTAGAACCGCCGATCCCGGCCTGGGCCAAGCGGTCGATGCCCATGGCTCCGGCCGCACCGATCCCGGCGGCGGCACCACCCAGAAGAAGGTGGCGCCGGCTGAGCCGGCGGCCCGACTGCGCGGACGATTCGGACGGTCCGCTCCGTTCACTCTCTGTGAGAGAACTCACTGGTTGTCGGTATCCATGTCCGTTTCGGTGTCGCCCTCGTATGTTTCGTTGGCGCCGGTGTAGTCCTTCACCGGGGCCGAGAAGTCCAGGCTCGACCCGTCGGCGAGGTCGAGGGTGAAGGCGGCCTCATCGCCGGCGGCGAGCGGGCCGGTGAGCCCCATCAGCATGATGTGACGGCCGCCAGGGACGAGTTCAATGGAGCCGCCGGCCGGCACCACGAAGCCATCCGGATTCTCCTGCATGACCATGTCGCCGGCGTCGTTGGCGACGGTTTCGTGAAGTTCGATCATCGAGGCCGCGGAAGTCTCGGCTGAGACGACCGTGATGTCGTCGGGTCCGGAGTTCTCGAGCAGGCCAAAGGCGCCGGTCATGCCGGACTCGCTCGCCTTGACCCAGGCATCCGTCATGGTTAGGGTGTCGGCCGAGGTGGCGTTGTCGGTCGTCGCCGCGGGTGCCTCGGTCGCGCCGGCGCAGCCCGAGAGGGCCAGCATCAGAGCGGCGGCGGCAACGACGAGACGGGTGGGAACGGTGTTGAGCTTCATGAGCGGTTCTCCTGGTGTGGTGCATTGGGTGGTCGGGAAACGATGCGGTGCTTCAGGTGCTTCAGGTTTTTCACGGGTTGCCGCGGCGCCTGGCTCGCCAGGCAATGAACAGAGCGACGGCGGCCAGCCCTCCGAGGGCACCGAGGAGACCCACCGCGACCACCGGGAGTCCCGTTCCGTCGGCGGTCTCTTCCGAGGCGGCGGATGCCGCCTCGCCGGACGGGTCCGGCGACGCGGTTGCACCCGCGGTCGACTGCGACCGGGGCTGGGCCGCGGCGCCCACGGTGAAGGCGAAGGCGCCAGAGACCGGGTGACCGTCGGCGGACACGACCCGCCAGCGCACGTCGTAGGCACCGTCAGGCAGGTCAGCCGCCACCGGCTGAATGGCCTGCGGCCCGTCGAGCCGCATGTCGCCCTCTGCCCAGTTCTTGTCCTCGGTATCGACGACCATGACGATGGCGCCGACCTCGAGGATGTCGTCCGTGAACGTGATGACGATCTCGGCGGGAGCGAGGTCGACGTTCTCACCGTCGGCCGGCACGGTCAACGCCACCTGGTCGTGCGCATCGGCCGCCGGAGCCACTGGGCTGTATATGGACAGAGCGATCACGGCCAGGGTCAGGAAAACGGCTGCTGCCGGGCGTCGCGGTAGGGCAAAAATCATTGGAATCTCCGATTCGTGGAGGGAAGAGATGGATCGGTGCGACGGAGGATTCACCGCGCACAGACGTGCCGGTGGCCGGGTGCGCAGACGCCGACGACCTCACTGAGGTCGAACGGAATCGTTCGGGCCAGGTGTCAAAGCGTCCGCGGGTCAGCAGGTCAGCGGGTCAGCGGGTCGCGCGTAGGGTGCAGCGCATCGGGATCAGAGCGCACGGGTGAGAAGGTCAGAGCCTCACTGTGCCAGGGCGCGCAGGGGCGGACCGCGGCGGAGCACACTGGAGAGCAGTACGCCGAGATCGGCCGGCACGAAGACCCGGCGGAAAGCAGGGCGCACCGTCGCCGCATCCGTTCCGATCTGCGCCGGAGCGAGGCGTTCGATCAAGACCGCGATGAGACGGATCGTCGTCTCCTCGAGCAGCGCCCAGAACGACTTCTCGCCGCGGTACAGGGCGGCGATGGTGACGAGGGCGGCCAGGGCGTGTGCCACCCACATCCAGCCACCAGGCAGGGCGCCGACCGCGTGCATCACGTGGGGGGTCGCGTCGGCCAGGGTGACGGCGCCGTGATGGGAGGTGCTCGTCATCGTCGCGCGCGAGGCCCCGCCGAGGCCGAATAGAACGTGCAGCAGAAGCTGGCTGACCCCGACGGAGAGGGAGAGGCGCAGCAGAGACAAGCTTGTGCCGGCCAACAGCACGGACGCGATCCCCGCGAAGGCGAGGGCCAGACCCACGCTGAGCCAGCCGGGAGCGTTGCCGCCGCCGGCGATGTGCGAGAGGGCGGCCGCGAAGACGGCGACGGATGCGGTCAGCCAGCCACGACCGAATCGCGCCCACCTGCTCGTCATGGCTCTCCCTCGCACCGGCACCGCCCCGATCGGGGTCAGGGTCGAGTCCCTGACTGAACCCTACCGCCCTGACCTGTGCGCCGGGGCCGGGCGGGCGCCGAACTCAGAGCGCGTTGACCGCGCCGAGCACCTTCGTCAGAGAGTCCTTGGCGTCGCCGAACAGCAGCGTCGTCCTCGGGTCGTAGAGCAGCTCGTTCTCGATGCCGGCGAAACCGGGACGCATCGACCGTTTGAGGAACACCACCTGCCGGGCATCACCGACGTCGAGGATCGGCATGCCGTAGATCGGCGAGCCGGGCGACGTCTTCGCGGCCGGGTTGACCACGTCGTTGGCGCCGACGACGAGGGCGACATCCGTGTTCTTGAACTCGGGGTTGACCTCGGCCATCTCCTTGAGCGCCTCATAGGGCACATTCGCCTCGGCGAGAAGCACGTTCATGTGCCCGGGCATGCGCCCGGCCACCGGGTGGATGGCGAAGACGACCTCGATGCCGCGCGCCTCGAGGGTGGTGGCGAGTTCGGCGATGGTGTGCTGGCCCTGCGCCACGGCGAGGCCATAGCCGGGCACGATGACCACGCGCTGGGCGTAGTTGAGCAGCACGGCGACGTCTTCCGCATTGGAGCTGCGCACGGGCCGGTCGCTCTGGGCGGTCGACCCGGCGGTGGAACCGCCCTTGAACGCCCCGAACAGGATCCCGCTCACGCCGCGACCCATGGCGGATGCCATCGCCCGGGTAAGGATCGTGCCGCTGGCGCCCACGAGGGTGCCGGCCACCACGAGGAGCAGGTTGCCGAGGACGATGCCGGAGGCCGCGACGGCCAGACCGGTGAAGGCGTTGAGCAGGGAAATCACGATCGGCACGTCGGCCCCGCCGACGGGGAGCACGAGCAGCGCCCCGACGAGCAGTCCCAGGACGAGCAGGCCGATAGCCCAACCCGCCGCACCGGTGGCGACGACGAAGCCTCCGGCCACAAGGGCGGCCAGCACGATGCCGCCCATCACGATCGCGAGGCCCGGGAAGATGAGCGGCCTGGAGCTGATCAGACCCTGCAGCTTGCCGACGGTGACCGCGGAGCCGGAGAACGAGACGGCGCCGATGAGCATCGTGAAGACCACGGCCACCTTGCTCCACGGGCTGTCGGTGCTGCCGAGCTCCAGCACGGCGACCAGTGCCGCGGCACCGCCGCCGACGCCGTTGAACAGCGCGACGAGCTGGGGCATCTGCGTCATCTCCACGCGCCGCGAGATCGGGGCGGCGATCGCCGACCCCACCGCGATGGCGATGAGGATGGCCGGGATGTTCTCGATCCGGGCGGAGAGGAAGACGGTGATCACGGCCAGCAGCGCGCCGGCGGCCCCGATCAGGTTGCCGCGGCGGGCGGTCTTCGGCGAGGAGAGCCCGCGCAGGGCCAGGATGAAACAGACCGCGGCGATCAGGTAGAGCAGGCTGGTCCACTCGGGGCTGAGCAGGCTCATTTCGTCGCGTCCTTCGGATCGGTCTTCGGGCCGGCGCCGGCCGGTTTGCGGGGGGCGAACATTTTGAGCATCCGGTCGGTCACGACGAAGCCGCCGACGAGATTCGCGGTGGCCATCACCACGGCGAGCAGGGCGACCGCGAGCAGCCACGGCTCCAGGGTCTGCCCGGCGACGATGATGGCGCCGATCAGGATGATGCCGTGGATGGCGTTCGCCCCGCTCATCAGTGGGGTGTGCAGGGTGCTCGAGACCTTCGAGACGACCTCGAAGCCGACGAAGACCGCCAGCACGACGACGGTCAGTAGGGTGATCGGATCCATCAGTGTTCTCCTGTCGCGGCGGCGGCCACGGCGGCGGCCGTGGGTTCGTGCCGGATGGTGCCGTCATGCGTCAGGCAGGCTCCGGCGACGACCTCGTCCGTGAAATCGGGCGCCACCGTGCGGTCGACGGTCATCAAAGCGAGCAGGTTGGCCACGTTCTTGGCGAAAAGCCGCGAGGCGTCCGCCGGCATCGTGGAGGGGGCGTCCTTCATGCCCACGAGCGTGACGGAGCCGTCACCGGCCTGGGTGGGCACCAGGGTGTCCACACCGGCGAGAACACCCTCGACGTTCCCGCCGGTCTCGGCGGCCAGGTCGATCACGACCGAGCCCGGACGCATCGCGGCCACCATCTCGTGGGTGACGAGCAGCGGGGCCGCGCGACCGGGGATGGCCGCCGTGGTGATCATGACGTCGGCTGCGGCCACGTAGGGTGCGAGCAGTTCGCGCTGGCGCACGGCACGGTCTTTGCTCAGTTCCCGGGCGTAGCCACCCGCACCCTCGACGGCGTCCAGGTCGAGGTCGACGAAGGTGCCGCCCATGGAGGTGACCTCATCGGCCGAGGCCGGGCGCACGTCGTAGGCCGAGACCCGGGCACCCAGGCGCTTGGCCGTGGCGATGGCCTGCAGTCCGGCCACGCCGGCCCCGAGCACGAGCACTCGTGCCGGCGGAATCGTGCCGGCTGCGGTCATGTAGAGCGGGAAGAAGCGGGGGAATCGGATGGCCGCCTCGAGCACCACTCGGTAGCCGGAGACCAGCGATTGGGACGTGAGCGCGTCCATCGACTGGGCGCGCGAGATGCGCGGAACCAGCTCGAGGGCGAAGGCCGTCGCGCCGGCCGCGGCCAGGGCGGCGACGGTGGCCAGCTCGGAGGCCGGCGACGCCAGGCCGACCGTGATCGTGCCGGGGCGGAGAGTAGCCGCGAACTCCGGGGCGAGGGGGCGCACGTGGCAGTAGACATCGAGGTCGCCCGGGGTGAGGTGCGTCACAACGGCGGCACCGGCATCCGTGTAGGCGGCGTCGCCGTGACCGGAAGGGGCGCCCGCACCGGACTCAACCAGGACCTCGAGTCCAAGGGTGGTGAGCTGGGTTACTGTCTCGGGGGTCGCCGCGACGCGGCGCTCACCCTGCAGGCGTTCTCGTCCGATGCCGACTCTCACGCGCGTCTCCTTCGTGGCGAACGGCCACGAGCGAGAACGGACCGATCCGAACGCTTGCGCGGCACTTTCGTCCCCGTTCGTAGCGTAGTGGGATTCGCGTGCCGCCCGGAGAATATGACCGCGCTGGGGTGGGTGTCAGGCGCCCGGCACCATATCGGCGAAGCGGGAGTAATGGCCGTGGAACGCGACCGTGACGGTGCGCGTGGGGCCGTTACGGTGCTTGGCGACGATCAGGTCCGCCTCGCCGGCACGCGGATTGTCCTTCTCGTACGCGCTCTCGCGGTGCAGCAGGATGACCATGTCGGCGTCCTGCTCGAGCGAACCGGACTCGCGCAGGTCTGAGATGGCCGGCATCTTGTCCGCGCGCTGTTCGGGACCACGGTTGAGCTGGGAGAGGGCGATGACGGGAACCTGTAGCTCCTTGGCCATCAACTTGAGCGCGCGGGAGAACTCACTGACCTCCTGCTGGCGCGACTCGACCTTCTTGCCCGACGTCATCAGCTGCAGGTAGTCGATGATGACCATCTTGAGGCCGACCCGTTGCTTCAGCCGGCGGCACTTGGCCCGGATCTCGACCAGGGTCATGTTGGGGCTGTCGTCGATGTAAAGCGGGGCGTCGTTGATACGACCGCGGGTGGCGGCAATGGTGGTCCAGTCGCGCGCGTCGACGGCGCCCTTGCGCATGCTCTGCAAGGGCACGGATGCTTCGGCCGCGAGCAGACGCATCGCGATTTCGCTGCGGCCCATTTCCAGGGAGAAGAAAATACTGGGCATGTCGTGCTTGATGGAGGCTGCCCGGGCGAAGTCGAGGGCGAGCGTGGACTTACCCAGCGCCGGACGGGCCGCCACGATGATCAGCTGGCCGGGATGGAAGCCGTTGGTCAGCTCGTCCATATCGGCGAAGCCGGTGGGGACACCGGTCATCTGACCGTCCTTGAGCTTGGCAGCCTCGATCTCCTCGATCGCGGCTGTGACCGCATCGGTCAGCGGCACATAGTCTTCGGTTTCGCTGCCACCCGTGACGGCATAGACCTCGGCCTGGGCGGTATTGACCAGATCCAACACCTCGCCCTCACCGGAATAACCCATCTGGGCGATGCGGGTGCCGACCTCGACGAGGCGCCGGAGGAGGGCGCGCTCGGCGACGATCGAAGAGTAGAAACCGGCGTTGGCCGCGGTCGGCACGAGGCTCGTGAGCGTGTGCAAGTAGTCGGCGCCGCCGGCCCGGGATAGTTCGCCGAGCTTGGTGAGCTCGTCGGTGACGGCGATGACGTCGGTCGGCTCGCCCTGCGCGTAGAGCGACAGAATCGCGTCGAAGATGATCTCGTGCTTGGGAATGTAAAAGTCTGCGGCGCGCACGGTCTCGACGACGTCGGCGACGGCATCCTTGCTCAGCATCATGCCGCCGAGCGCGCTCTGCTCGGCCAGGAGGTCGTGCGGGAGCGTGCGCTCGGTGTGCCGGGCTTCCAGTCCGCCGCGTGAGTCTGCCCCGCGCTTGTCCGCCAGACCCAAGTGAGAGATCGACACTTGTGCCTCCTTTACTCGTGGTGCAGTTCTATCAGGGCCCACCGACATCGCTGCCGGGCACTGTGCATACCCCGATTGCGGCCGCGTGCTCACCATACGGACCCGGCTCGGCGGAGAACAAACCACCCTGTGGATAAGCCTGTGGAGAATCTGGGCGAAACGCCGCGTGTCTTGTGCACAAGCTGTGGAATCAACTGTGGACAACTTAAGTTTTTCAGCAGATAAATACTATTTGATCAGGCATTAATTCTATTCACAACGATGTGAAGAAAACCTGTCTAAAGTACGTGTTGAATCTTGTCGAGGTGTGGGAAAACCTGTGTACAGCACCTCATGTTCTGGGACTGAAATCACCCCCAATTAGGTGTGCGGCATCGCTTAAACAGGTGTGGCGGTGGGTTCCTTTCGGAACCCACCGCCACACGGGTGCACAGCTGTAACGCTTACTTGGCAGCTACCACCAGCAGTGTGATGGTCGCACTCAGTTCGTCACGAAGGCGAACCGTTGCCTGGTGCTCACCCGTCATCTTGATCGGGCTGAGCTCGATTTTGCGCCTGTCGAGGGCACCGAGACCCGCTGCGGCAACTGCATCCGCAACATCCGTGGTCTTGACGGAGCCGAAAAGGCGTCCGCCTTCTCCGGCCTTGACGACCAACTTGACCTTGGCGTTCTCGAGTGCAGCCTTGAGGGCCTGCGCCTCCTCGAGGGTGGCGTGCTCGCGGGCTACGCGAGCGGCCTTGATCTGCTGAATCTGCTTCTCGCCACCGCGAGTCCAGGAAACAGCAAATCCCTGCGGGTAGAGGTAGTTGCGGGCGTACCCGTTCTTGACCTCGACGATGTCACCGGGTGCACCGAGGCCGGAGACCTCGTGCGTCAGAATGATTTTTGACATGAGGTGTCCTACCTGCCTGAACCGGCGTAGGGCAGCAGCGCCATTTCGCGAGCGTTCTTGACGGCGCGGGCGATGAGACGCTGCTCCTGAACGGAAACACCGGTGATACGACGGGCGCGGATCTTTCCACGCTCGGAGATGAACTTGCGGAGGGTGGGGACATCTTTGTAATCGATGACACCAACCCGGATCGACTTCGCGGGAGCGGCATTCTTGCCACCCTTAGCACCGCGGAGCGGCTTGCGGCGGTCGCCGCTCGACTTTCCAGCCATGATTTCCTTACTTTCTCAAAGAAGTGTTTTTCAGCCAACAGCCTGTACGGCTCGGCTTAGAAGGGTGTCTCGTCGCTGAAGTTTCCCGGAGTATTCCAGACATCTCCACCGGTGTTCGCGGCGGGGGCGCTGGCAGCCCAGGGCTCGTCGTTCGAGGCAACGGCAGGTGAGCCACCGCCTCGAGGAGAAGACGAGGACTGCGCGCGAGTGAGCTGAGCGGTGGCGTATTTCAGCGAAGGACCGATTTCATCGATCTCGAGCTCCATGCTCGTTCGCTTCTCGCCTTCCTTCGTCTCATACGAACGCTGCTTGAGACGCCCGGAAGCGATGACACGGGTACCCTTGGTCAGTGAACCAGCCACGTGCTCGGCGAATTCACGCCAAACGCTCGCGCGCAGGAAGAGCGACTCGCCATCTTTCCACTCACTGGTCGCGCGATCGAAATTGCGCGGAGTGGATGCGATGGTGAAGTTGGCAACCGCCAGCCCGTTCTGCGTATACCGCAGCTCGGGATCGCTGGTCAGGTTGCCCACCACGGTAATTACGGTCTCGCCGGCCACGGGCTACTTGTCGCTTGCCTTGTCGGCGGACGCGGCCGGGGCGGGAGCAACAGCTTCTGCCGTGGCAGAAGCGTCGACAACCGGGGCTTCGACCTTGGCCGGAGCAGCCTTGACCGCGGCGGCAGCAGCTGCCGATGCTGGCTTCACGGACGCGGCGACCTTGGCGGTCGGGGCGGCAGCGGCGGCTTCAGCCTTCGCAGCGATTACCTTCGGGTTGGCTGCCTTGCGGGCGGCCTTCTCGGCGGCAAGCTTGCTTGCGACGGCAACCTGGGCAATGCCTTCTTCTGCGCGCAGAACTTTGGTGCGCATGACTGCTTCCGACAGCTTCAGCTGGCGGTCGAGCTCGGCCGTGGCAGAAGCGTTGGCGGTGAAGTCGACAACGGCGTAGATGCCTTCGGACTTCTTGTTGATCTCGTAAGCGAGACGGCGGCGACCCCAAACGTCAACCTTGTCAATGCTTCCACCATCGTTGCGAACAACGTTGAGGAACTTGTCAAGGCTGGGAGCTACGGTGCGCTCATCGATCTCGGGATCGAGGATAACCATCAACTCGTACTGATGCATGACTAACCCACCTCCTTCGGACTAAACGGCTGCAGAATCTCTGCAACAGGAGGGTTGTGCATGTGTTGTGAGCGGAGGCCGGGAATCCGGCGCACAGACAACCTGCCAAGGCTACCGGAAACGGCGGCCCTCCGCCACCGCCTCCGCCCGTTCACCCGGATGGCGCCCTCGTCGCCGCCGAGTCCATCACCGCTGTCGCGAGAATCGCCAACCGTGTCGACCATCGTCGTTCTATCGGCGATGGTCGGCAGGAACGGCGACGGTCGCTTCACCTGTTGGGGTATTTCCTTGGTTCGGACGCAGTCCGGCGGCGAGCAGGAGCCGCTTCAGGCTCTCTCGGCGGAGCGCTTCCGCCCAGATCCAGCGCTCCATTCCGTGCCCCGTCCCGCGAAGCCGGTCCTCGTGAAGCTTTTCTGACCACACGACTTCTTCACTGGTACGCCCGTTCATGAGGGCGCGGGAATCCGCACAGGTGAATCTGTCCCCGGCTGAGGGACTCGCCCACCGAACCGGATCGATTGTCGCCGAAGACAATGGCGATCCGAGCGGCTCGTGCCCCACGCGTTGGTCCGTCGGAGTCGGGTCGATCAAGCAGGATGTCGCGGTCGATCCCGAACGCAGCCGTGCCGTTCGGAGGTGGCCCTCGTCGGGCCATCTGCCGAGGAGGGGCAGCCCCCACAAAACAGCAGCCGATTCGTGAGAGTAGACGGGCTGGGACTTTCTGGTGGCTTCCACAGCGCGCATACGCAAGAAGTACCGATCACGATCGCTGATGGTGTCCCGGCCGGTCGCGTCAACGGCAACGCCACGTCGTAGGCGAACGGCGTGACCGGACCCGACCAGCCGTTGAACAGGACTCCCATCGCTGCCGAGAAACCGAGCGTCACGACCGAGATACAGTGGCCGCCAGTCATGCGGGGAGTTGGGATTCATAGCGCCATGCTGGTGGAGCGGCCAACTGGCTCCGATCGCAAGGGCGGCTCCTGTGTCCAAGATCGGCGGCGGAGGTCCTGTGGAGGAATATTCACACATCCGCTCGCGAAGTGCCACCGCATCTCGAGTCTCACCTCGGCGAAGAGTTGGCCCCGGAAGGCGCCGGGAGGGCCTACTGTGCGCGCTCGGCCCACCAGGCGATCAGGCGGCGGGTGGCCTCGTCTTCGCCGAGCGGCCCGTCATCCAGCCGCTGCTCGAGCAGGTACCGGTAGGCCTCGCCGACGTCACGGCCCGGACCCACTCCGAGGACGGCCATGATCTGCTCACCGTCGAGATCGGGGCGCACCGCCGCCATCTCTTCCTGTTCGTTCAGCTCCGTGATGCGCTGTTCCAGGTCGTCGTAGGCGAAGCCGAGCCGGTCCGCCTTGCGGCGGTTACGGGTGGTGACGTCCGCACGGGTCACGATGTGCAGTCGTTCGAGCTGGTCGCCGGCGTCCCGCACGTAGCGCCGCACCGCGGAGTCCGTCCAGGCACCCTCGGTGTAGCCGAAAAAACGCAGGTGCAGTTCGATCAGGCGTGCCACGGCGGCGATAGTGTCGTTGTCGAAACGGAGGGCCTGTAGCCGCTTCTTCGCCAGCTTCGCGCCGACCAGGTCGTGGTGGTGGAAACTGACCACGCCGCCCGGCTCGAGCTTGCGGGTCGCGGGCTTGCCGATGTCGTGGAGCAGCGCCGCCAGGCGCACGATCAGGTCGGGGCCGTCGAAGCTGCCGCGGGACTTCTCGTAGCCGATGGCCTGGTCCAGCACCGTCAGGGTGTGCTGGTAGACATCCTTGTGGTGGTGGTGCTCGTCGACTTCGAGGCGCAGGGCGGGGATCTCCGGCAGCACCCGGCTGCAGAGCCCGGAGTCCACCAGCAGTTCGAGCCCGGCATGCGGATTGTCCGCACACAGCAGCTTCGAGAGCTCGTCGCCGATGCGCTCGGCTGAGATATTACGGATGCGGTCCGCCATCGCTTCCATCGCTTCCGCGGTGTCGGCGTGGAGGGCGAATCCGAGCTGGGCGGTGAACCGGGCCGCCCGCATCATGCGCAGCGGGTCGTCGCCGAACGAGATCTCCGGGGAAATCGGCGTGCGCAGAATACCGGCCAGGAGGTCATCGATGCCGTTCGCGGGGTCGACCAGAGTCAGCCCCGGCAGGCGCAGAGCCAGCGCGTTCACCGTGAAATCGCGGCGCAGCAGGTCGTCCTCCAGGCGGTGGCCGTAAACCACCTTGGGCTTGCGGGTCTGGCCGTCGTAGCTGTCCGACCGGTAGGTCGTGATCTCCACCTTTTCGCCGGCGATTTGGGCGCCGATCGTTCCGAAGGCGCGGCCGATATCCCAGTGGGCATCCGAGATCGGCTTCACGAGGTGCAGGATCTGGTCCGGCGTGGCATCCGTCGTGAAATCGAGGTCGTTGAACGGCCGGTCGAGGAAGGCGTCGCGGACCGGTCCGCCGACGAGGGCCAATTCGTGTCCAGCCGTCTGGAACGCGGTCGCCAATCGGGAAACGGTCGGGGTGGCAGCCAGGTCGCCCAGCCGCTTGAGGGCTGTCGCAACGCTCTGCATGACCCCCATGTTAGTTGGTGAAGCTACGCCGGCTGCCCCCGTGCGGCGTTACCCCCGCGTCGAAGCCGTAGAATCCCGTACATGGTGGCCGAGTCTGTTCTCAAGCGTCGGCCCGCGCTCCCTGGAGCGATGCGCGGCCTCTGGTCACGCACGAAGAGGCCGATCGGCGCCGTTCTGATCGGCCTGCTGGCCGGAGTTCTGCCGGTCGCCTCCGCCGGTCTGCCCGCATCCGCGACCACGTCTGAAACCACATCGGCATCTGCCCCGACGGCGAAGACCCCCGCCGCCGTAAGGGCCAATGCGGTGAACCTGAGCGTGGCACCCGCCACACTGGCGCCCCTCCAGGCCGGCCAGGACCTCACCGTCACCGTCACCGTCGAGAACGCGACCCCTGACACCATCTCTCCGGGCACCATCAACCTCTTCCTCGCGGAACGGGCCCTGATCAGCCGCAACGCCCTCAACAGCTGGCTGGATCCGGAGAAGAACAGCAAACCCGGCGATCTCATGCTGAGCGAGCCCACGACGGCGTCCATTCAGCCGGACAGCACCGAGATCTTCACCTTGACCGTGCCGGCCGGCTCCGTGGGCCTCACCAGCGGCAACGCCTGGGGTGCCCGCGGCATTGCCGCCACCCTGAGCACAGACGACAGGGTGCGGGCCGAGGGCCGAGGCACCTTCGTCTGGTATTCCGACGAAGAGGTCACCCCCGTCAACATGTCGGTGATCATGCCGATCACCGTCCCCGCGCAATCGACGGGCCTGATTACGTCAAAAGCACTGGAAACCTTCACGGCGCCGACCGGTGTTCTGAGCCGCCAGCTCGACGGCGTGGTCGGACGCCCGGTCACCATTGCCATTGACCCGCTGATCCTTGTTTCCATCCGAATCCTCGGTTCGGCGGCACCGCCCGGCGCAATCGCGTGGCTGAACCGGCTGGACGAGGCTCCGAACGATATATTCCCGCTCAGCTATGCAGATGCCGACCTTGCCCTGCAGGCTCAAGCCGGCACCGGGCCGCTGCTGACGCCCACCACGTTCGACCAGGCGATCGACCCTGCCTTGTTCGCCGCGACCGACCAGCCCGTGCCGCCGAACTCCGACCCTGCCCTCCCGCCAGGCACCGAGACACCGGCGCCGACAACGGACCAGCCCGCACCCCCCAGCGATGGCACACCACCCACCACGAAAGAGTTGCTTGCTTGGGAATATAGCGCCACTGACATCGGCTGGCCGGCCGAGGGTGACGTTGCGAGTGCAGACCTGGACGTTTTCGCGGCCAGTGGCCTCAACACAACTATTTTGGGCGGATCGAACGCATCCGGGGCCGCCGGCGACTTCACCCCGAATGCAACCCTTGATCTCGGCACCGGCCACGGTTCGGGTCTGGTCGTCGACGACCCGCTGGCCGCCGCCCTGCGCACTGCCGCGGCGGCGACGACGGATGTCGCGTGGCGCGAAGCCATGTCCCAGGTCAGCTCGCAGCTGGCGGTCGTCTCGGCCGAGCGCCCCGGAACCGCGCGCACCCTTCTGGCCACTTTCGACCGCGGGTGGCCGCCCAGCGCGGACCGACTCACCGAGACCATCGACGCGCTGGCCGGCTTGCGGTGGTACGCGCCGTCCACCCTGCCGGAGGTGCGGGCATCCGTCCCAGCCGAAGAGGTCGAGTTTGACAGCCAGGCCGAGCCGGAGGATCGCGTGGCCCTGGCCGCCGAGCTCTTCGAGGCCGATAAGACGGTCGCCGACTTTTCCTCCGTACTGTCCGACCCGGCGATCGTCACAGGCACGCAGCGCCTGGACCTGATGGCCCTGCTGTCCAATTCCTGGGCATCCCAGGAGGCCAGTTGGGCGGATGCCGTCGGCACCAGCCTCGCGAACTCCGCGGCGCTCGTGGGCTCGATCACGGTCGCGACCAAGGGCCCCATCAACGTGGTCGGCAGCCAGGTCGACATACCGGTGACCCTGGACAATGCCCTGAGCCAGGCCGTGACGGTGATGGTTCAGGTCGTTCCCTCCAACGGGCGCCTCCTGGTCGGCGAGGCGGTGGAGTCCACCATCGAAGCCCAATCCGCCCGCACCGTGACCATCCCGGTGACGGCCGCAGTGGGAAACGGCGCCGTCACCCTGCGCGTGACCCTGCTCACTCCGGCGGGAACGGTCATCTCGCAACCCGCACTCATCCCGATCAACGTGCGCGCGGACTGGGAAGGCCTCGGATCCCTCCTGTTCGCCGCGTTCGTGGTGCTGTTCTTCGGGTTCGGGGTGTGGCGCAACATTCTGCGCCGCCGACGGGAACGTGCCGAAACTGAGACTGCGGACGCCCCTGAGCCAGAGGCAGAACCGGCCACAGTCCCTGACACCGGTGCACACCCAGGAGAAGAGCCCGAATCCGGGGCCGCCGACGCTGCGCCCGGCCCGCTGACCCCCGACAGCACGGCCGATGCCCCAACGGAGCCCCGTGCCTAAGACCGACAGCATCGGCCGGGCGAGCGCGTTCCTCGCCTCCGGAACCATTGTTTCTCGCATCCTCGGCTTCGTGAAGCTGATCGTGCTGGCGGGGGTGATCGGCCAGGTCGGTCAGAGCACCAACGCCTTCGCCGTGGCGAATCAGCTTCCGAACACGGTCTACGTCATCGTGGCCGGTGGGGTGCTGACGGCCGTCCTGGTGCCGCAGATCGTGCGCGCCAGCCTGCACGCCGACGGTGGCACGGCGTACATCAACAAACTCCTCACGCTGGCCCTGGTCATCCTCGCCGCGACCACCATCGCAGCCACCGCGCTTGCTCCACTGTTGACCCTGCTCTACGGGTCCAACATGAAGCCGGATTCGCTGGCCCTCGCCACGGCGTTCGCCTTCTGGTGCCTGCCACAAATCTTTTTCTACGGCCTGTATACGGTCCTCGGAGAGGTCTTGAACGCCCGCAAGTCCTTCGGCCCGTTCACCTGGGTTCCCGTACTCAACAACGTCGTGGCAATCGCGGGCCTGCTCACCTTTTCGGCGCTCTACGGAGCCGACCCGAACGGGACCCGGCTGGCCACCGAGTTCACGCCCGCGATGATCGCCGTCCTCGCCGGGAGCGCCACGCTCGGCGTCGTGCTGCAGGCGGTCGTCCTGTTCTATTTCTGGCACCGCATCGGTCTGCGCTTCCGCCCCGACTTCCGCTTCCGCGGCGTCGGTCTCGGCGTGGCCGGCCGGATGGCGAGCTGGACCTTTGGGATGCTCCTGCTGACCACCCTGGCCGGCGTCGTCGAGACCCGGGTGGTCACCCTCGCCGGCGACTCCGACGCCTCGGTCGCCGCACTCAACACGGCCTGGCTCATCTTCATGCTCCCGCATTCGGTGATCACCGTCTCGGTCGCCACCGCCTACTTCACCCGGATGAGCGAGCACGCCTCGGTGGGCAAGCTGGCCCTGGTCAGAACGGATGCCTCCTCCGCCATCCGCGGCACCACCCTGATCATCGTGCTCGCCTCCGCCGTCATCGCGGTCTGCGCCTACCCGTTCGCCCGGGTCTTCGTCGCCCCCTACGACCAGGTACAGAGCATCGGCAACGTCATCGTCGCCTACGTGCTCGGCCTCGTCGCGTTCTGCGTCCTGTTCGTCGTACAACGCACCTTCTACGCGCTCGGCGACACCCGTACGCCGTTCTACTTCACCCTGTTCCAGGTGACGCTGGTCATCATCGGCGTCCTTGCCTGCTCGCTCCTGCCCAGCGCCTGGATCGCAGCGGGCGTCGCACTCACGGTCACCGTGTCCGGCATCGCGCAGGCCCTGCTGGCGGCAGGGCTGCTCCGTGTGCGCCTCGGCGGCATCGACGGCCGGCGCATCCTGCGCAGCCTCGTGAAGTACTTCGTCGCGGCTGTGCCCGCGATCACGGCCGGCGTTCTCCTCCTGCTCGTGCTTGGCGGCACCCAGGAGGCCGGATTCGCCCTGTCCGGGAAGTTCCAGGCCGTTCTCACCATGATCGTCATCGGCCTCGCCATGTCAGGCGTCTACTTCGGCCTGCTGCTCCTCATGCGCACCGCTGAGCTGCGCGGCTTCATCGACCCGCTGATCGACCGCATCCGTCGTCGCTGACCGGTCCCCAGCCGGCGTGGAATAGCATCCGATTAGGATGTGTTGTATCCGGCAGCGAGGCAATCGAGATCGCTTCCCCCATAATCTGAAGGAGTCTACGCGTGCGTCAGATCATCATCATCGGCTCCGGACCGGCCGGTTTCACGGCCGCGATCTATGCCGCCCGGGCGAACCTGAAGCCGCTTTTGATCGCAAGTTCGGTCGAGGCCGGCGGCGAACTGATGAACACAACCGAGGTGGAGAACTACCCGGGCTTCCCCGACGGCATCCAGGGACCGGAACTGATGTCCAAGATGCAGGAGCAGGCCGAGCGGTTCGGCACCGAGGTCGTCTATGACGATGTCACCGAGCTCGAGCTTTCCGGCGACACCAAGACCATCACTCTGGGCAGCGGCGAGAAGCACGAAGCCCTCGCCGTGATTTTCGCCACGGGTTCCGCCTACCGCAAGCTGGGCCTGGACGACGAAGAGCGCCTATCCGGCCGCGGCGTTTCCTGGTGCGCCACCTGCGACGGCTTCTTCTTCAAGGAGAAGACGATCGCCGTGATCGGAGGCGGCGACTCCGCGATGGAAGAGGCCACCTTCCTCACCCGCTTCGCCAGCAAGGTCTACGTCGTGCACCGCAAGGACACCCTGCGGGCCTCCAAAATCATGCAGGACCGTGCGTTCGCCAATCCCAAGATTGAATTCCTCTGGAATTCCCAGGTCGTCGGCATCACCGGCACGGATGCCGTCGACGGCCTGGTTCTGCGCAACACCGTCTCGGGTGACGAAACCATGCTCCCTCTCGGCGGAATCTTCGTGGCCATCGGCAACGACCCGCGCACGCACCTCGTGCACACCAAGCTCGACTTGACCCCCGAAGGCACCATCGCCGTCGCCGGTCGCAGCTCGAAAACCAGCCAGACCGGTGTTTTCGCCGCCGGGGACGTGATCGACCCGACCTATCGCCAAGCGGTAACCGCAGCGGCCTCCGGAACCGTCGCCGCACTCGACGCGGAGCACTACCTGGCCTCGCTTCCCGAGGACCTGCTGGCCAGCGCCGGCGAACCCGCACTCGCATAACCCCTCACCGAAGTCACCTAACCCTCAACTAAGGAGTAACCACATGTCTGCACGCGCCGTCACCGACGTCACCTTCGACCAGGAAGTCATCAACAACGAAAAGACCGTTCTGGTGGACTTCTGGGCGGAATGGTGTGGCCCGTGTCGCGCCGTCAGCCCGATCCTCGATCAGATTGCCAGCGAGAACGCTGACAAGCTCGACATCGTCAAGCTGAACGTCGACGACTTCCCGGCGCTGGCCGCCAAGTACCAGATCACCTCCATCCCGGCGATGAAGGTGTTCCAGAAGGGCGAGGTCGTCAAGACCGTCATCGGCGCCAAGCCGAAGGTCGCCCTCGAGAAGGATTTGGCCGCCTACCTGGCCTAACCGTCCCTGCCTCTTCCGAGGCCCCGACCCGTCCGGCTCACGTCGGGCGGGTTTTTTGGGATTCGGGCCGGATGGTACCGACCGCATACGATTGAAACCTCTCCAGATCGGAAGTGACGTGACAGCGAAGCGCTCCCCCCAGACCGGCAACAACCTCGACCCGTGGTACCACCACTACGCCGAGCGAGCCGCGGGGTTGCGCGCCTCCGAGGTCAGGGCTCTCTTCGCGGTCGCCTCCCGCCCCGAGGTCGTCTCACTGGCCGGCGGCATGCCCTTCGTGGCCGCCCTACCGCCCGACCTGGTCATCAACGCCATGGACCGGGTCATGCGCCAGCAGGGCCCCGTGGCTCTCCAATACGGCTCTGGTCAGGGTGTTCCCGTTCTGAGGGAGCAGATACTCGAGGTGATGGGGCTTGAAGGCATCCGTGCGCACGCAGACGATGTCGTCGTGACGACAGGGTCCCAGCATGCCCTCGAATTGGTCAGTAAGCTTTTTCTCGACCCAGGCGACGTGGTGCTCTCGGAGGGCCCCAGCTACGTCACGGCCATGGTCATCTTCAAGTCCTATCAGGCCGAGGTCGAGCACGTTCCTATGGACGAGCACGGCCTCATTCCCGAAGCGCTCCGCCAGCACATCCAGCGCCTCAAGGCAGCCGGCAAGACCATCAAGTTCCTGTATACGATCCCGAATTTCCACAACCCGGCCGGAGTGACCCTCAGCTGGGCCCGTCGCCTCGAGATCCTCGAGATCGCCCGGGCGAACGACATCCTGGTGTTGGAAGACAACCCCTACGGCCTGCTCTACTTCGACCAGCCGGCACCGGATGCGATGCGCTCGCTCGAGGAGGACGGAGTCGTCTACCTGGGCACGTTTTCCAAGACCCTCGCCCCGGGCTTCCGGGTCGGTTGGGCGCTGGCCCCGCACGCCATCCGGGAGAAGTTGGTGCTTGCCAACGAGGCCGCGGTGCTCTCCCCCAGCTCGTTCAGCCAGCTGGTGATTTCCGAGTACCTGGCGACGTCTGATTGGAAGGGCCAGATCAACACCTTCCGCGGGGTCTACCACGAGCGCAAGAACGCACTGCTGGACGCCCTGGAAGAGTACCTGCCCGGCCTCACCTGGACCAATCCGAACGGAGGGTTCTACGTCTGGGTCACTCTCCCAGAGGGACTGGACTCCAAGGCCATGCTGCCGCGGGCGGTCAAGGAACTCGTGGCGTACACGCCCGGCACCGCGTTCTTCGCCGACGGCGACGGGCGGCGCAACATGCGCCTTTCGTTCTGCTACCCGACGCCGGATCACATCCGGGTCGGAATCCGTCGCCTCGCATCCGTCCTCCGTGATGAACTCGACCTGCTCGAGACCTTCGCCGGCACCGGTTCCCTGAACCCGCTGCGCGCAGAAGGCCGCTTCAAGTCCCCGCCCCCCGACATTTCGTAGTTCGTCTTCCTCGGTATCCACACCAGCCAAAGCAAGGAAAACCCTGACCATGAGCGATTTTTTGCCACTTGACATCGTTGTCCTCGCGGGCGGGATCTCGCACGAGCGGGACATCTCACTGCGTTCGGGTCGCCGGGTCGCGGATGCACTGACGAGCCTGGGCCACACCGTCACCGTTCTGGACCCGCAGGCCGGCCTGCTCGCCGATCTGACCATGCGGAAACCCGATGTGATCTGGCCGGTTGTGCACGGAGCCACTGGTGAGGACGGGGCACTCCTGGCCCTGCTGGAGACCACCGGGATACCGCATGTGGGCTCCCTGGGTGGACCGGCCCGTCTGGCCTGGTCGAAGCCGATCGCCAAGGAGCTCGTGCGCCGGGCCGGCTACGCCACCCCCGACGCAATCGCCCTGTCCTCCGAGACGTTCCGCGATCTCGGTGCCGCCAGCGTCCTCGAGCACCTTCTGACGGCCCTGTCCACGCCGCTCGTGGTGAAACCGGCCGAGGGCGGCTCGGCCCAGGGGGTCAACATCATCGACTCCCCCGCCGGACTGCCGCGTGCCATGGTGGACGCCTACACCTATGCCACGGTCGCCCTAGTGGAGGAGAAGGTCGAGGGTACCGAACTCGCGGTCACGGTCATCGACATCGGAGACGGCCCCGTTGCACTGCCCGCCGTGGAGATCGTGCCCATTGACGGCGTCTACAGCTTCGAAGCCCGCTACAACGCGGGAGAGACGCTGTTCTACACACCGGCCCGAATCCACGCGGAGCTTGCGGAACTGGTGGCCCAAACCGCGGTCGCCATCCATGAACTGCTCGGCCTGCGCCACATCTCCCGCATCGACCTGATCGTGGACTCGGATGGCGTTCCCTGGTTCTTGGAAGCGAACGTGCTTCCGGGTCTGACCGAGACGTCCCTGGTACCCATGTGCATCGAGGCTTCCGGTCAGTCTCTCGGGGCCGTCTACGACGCCCTCGCCCGAGCCGCCATCGCCGGCTCGTAGTACGCGCCAAGGACCGTGTTTCACGTGAAACATGGTTCTGGCGCTACTGATGCCCGTCGGTGGACAAGCTCTTCGAGGGCGCGCCACCCCCCCCCTCACGCTGGTGGTGGTTGTCGAGCACCCACCCCGGCGCCCACACCGCCCACACCGCCCACACTGCCCGCCCTGCCGGCATGGACGCCCTGCAATCCCTGTGTCTGCCCGACGAATGCCCGGACGCCGGCGCCGGGTGTGTGTGCGCGTCACCCCTTCCGCCAGTGTAGTGAAAGAGTCCGCGACCTCACTTCCAGGTGCTGCCGACGACGTCGCCGAAGTCTTCCTGCGTCGAGAAGCATTAATGGATCAACAATGCCCGCGAGGGACAGCCCCGGCCACACTCGCCACCGTCCGCTGACCGAGACCCTGTTCTGCGGAATTCAACGTTTCACGTGAAACGCCCACGACACCTGCACTCGCTGACCGCACCAGGTACCAAGCAACCGAGTCTCCACGTACGAACCGGCCCGAGGACATCCACGGGGCGAGCAGGCTCGGTGTGACTGACCCCTACCCTACCCACCCCTGTGGCAGCGTTCCTCCTTCGCGAATTCGGCCGCCGTGACCCGAGCCGGTGGAATGAGACCCGACCACAGACGACCTATTGTGCCTCCACGGAGTCGGCACACAGCGCCAAAGCGCGGTAGGACATTCTCACCGTTCCGCCGCACCGTGTGCCCAGGATCACTCGCGATACACACCGGAGACATTAATCAGGTCGGCGCGAGTGGCGGATCGAAATGCGACTGTGACAGACGCCAGCCAGGCCGTGGGCGGTTGCATCCGCTGACAATCCCCGATCTCACGAACACACTCAAATCGTTGGTCGACTGTCGAGACCGGAATGGGCACCAGCACAGGTGCGCGGAGGTGGCGACGCTGCGAAGCTGCACCAGTGTCGAGCTTTTTGGGCCCGGATCCGAACTCGAAGTGTGTTTCACGTGAAACATGACCGTGTCGGGACGGGACGGGACGGGGAGACGATACTTCTCGCCTACGCAGCGCGCTGTATCCCGTGCGCATGGAGGCCCACCCGGTCTGAACGTCATATCTGTGGGTCTTCCTGTCGGGATTCTTGAGCTCGCCGCGGTTGGTTCCCGGCATTCTGGATCAGGGACAAAAACGCGCTGCCGATACGGCCTTCCGCGGGTCCTGGTGAGTTTGCGCAGCACTCGGTGCAGGCGCCTCTCCTTCGTGTTTCATAAACGGCGGGGCCAACCACACGAGCCGTGGGGAACAAGTCCTCGGTTGAGGGGAGCCAAGGGTGGCTTCACCGATGAACCTTACCCGCGAAACACTTATGATCCACCGAGTTGGTCCGCGTCATGCACGGTCACCTGGAAGGACCCGCGGTGCCCGACGCGTGACGACGTCGACCACCGAAACGGATCGACGCGAATCAATCTTGGGCACGGTGCACCACCGGGACGGGACGGTGGCCAAGCCTGTCACAACCTGTGAGCACTGGATCGCTGCACTCTCTGCAGGCAAGTCTTTTTCGGCGCAGGCCGGCTGCTCACTCGAAGTGAGCACCATGAGTCGAACCGTGCATCCAGGGTGGGCTGGTCGGTCCGCTTCTTGAGTGCACGGTTTCTGAAGCGCAGGATTTAGGCCCCATAGGGGCCGTGATGCGGATTTTTGTTTTGTCTCGGTCGTGCTTAGGTTGCTTCCTGGTGACGTCTAATGTGCAGTTGATGACCGATTTGATCGACCCGGAGACTCCGCTGGCGATGACCGCGGGTCGGTCTGACGATGTGCAGGCCGGCCTGAGCGGACGGTCCAGCGTATCTGGATGGACGTGCAGACGAGGTGTCGGGTGTCGGGTGTCGACAGGCCCCACCACCGGAAAGGGTGAAGGGGCAGACTCTGGACTGGCTTGAACACCGCGGCCGGGTTCGACGCGCGGGTGATGGTCGATGCTCATGTTTCACGTGAAACACGGTCGGCTCGGAGCGAGATGGGCAGGGCGGGTGTCGCCTCACTCGAACACGGGGTAATTGACCTCCGGATGGTCAGCCACCGGCTGGTCGCCCACCGAGCGGTCAAACAACGGGGCGCTCGTCACTGTGGGGTGAGGCTAGCTGGCTCCGAAACCGGGTTCACCGAGGACGTCGAGAATGCGATTGAGATCACCGATCGTGGCGAAATCAACTGTGATCTGGCCTTTTCGTGCGCCCAAGTGGATCTTAACGCGGGTGTCGAGTCGGTCACCGAGGCGTTCCGCGATCTCGTCGAGGTGTCCCTGACGACGTCCGCCCATGGGCTTGACAGAATCGACACGTGGCTGCATCGCGGCCGCAGCCTCCGCTGCCCGCACGGAAAGATCCTCGTTAACGATCTTGTCGGCCAGCTTGACCATGCCCGCCTGATCCCCGACGGAGAGGATCGCTCGCGCGTGCCCGGCAGACAGAACACCGGCGGCAACGCGCATCTGCACGGCCTCGGGAAGCTTCAGCAAACGGATGGTGTTGGTGATCTGAGGCCGCGACCGACCGATCTTCTGTGCCAGCTCTTCCTGGGTGATGCCGAAATCGGCCAGCAGTTGCTGGTAGGCGGAGGCCTCCTCAAGCGGGTTCAGCTGTGCGCGATGCAGGTTCTCCAGCAGCGCGTCACGCAGCATGTCGACATCCGCCGTCTCACGGATGATAGCCGGAATGGTGGTCAGCCCGGCCACCTTCGTCGCGCGAAGCCGACGCTCCCCCATCACCAATTCGTATTTGCCGGGCTGCTCCACAATGGAACGAACCACGATGGGCTGAAGCACGCCGACTTCCTGGATGCTGTGTACCAGCTCGGCCAGGTCGGCCTCATCGAAGGTGCTCCGCGGCTGGACGTGGTTCGGCACGATGTCGCTGGGATTGAGGTGAGCGAGCCGCGCACCCGGAACCGGGAGGAGCCCCTCGGTCTCGTTCGGGCGCACCGCATTGGCGTATGGGAAGAACACATCGACTGGACGCGCCTGCGTCGGATCGTCCTGAATGGGGATAAGTGCACCGATCCCCCGGCCAAGCCCAGTCCGTTTAGCCATTAGAGTGCGACTCCTGTCTTGGGGGCGCCCCGATGGGCGATCTCTGCTGCTGCTTCGAGGTATGAGAGTGATCCGGCAGAGTTGAGGTCGTAACTGATAACGCTCTGACCGTAGCTCGGCGCCTCAGAGACACGCACGGAACGCGGTATAAGGGTGTTCAGAACCTGCTTGGGGAAGTGTTCACGCACATCCTGGGCCACGTGGTTCGCCAGGTTGGTGCGGCTGTCGTACATCGTGAGCAGAATCGTGGACACCCCGAGGTCCGGGTTCAAGTGCTTCTCGATCAATTCAATATTTTTGAGCAGCTGGCTGAGACCTTCGAGCGCGTAGTACTCACACTGAATCGGGATCAGCACCTCGCGGGCCGCGACGAAGGCGTTGATCGTCAAGAGTCCCAGAGACGGGGGGCAGTCGATGAAAACGTAATCGTAGGGGTCATCCATTGTTTTCAGGTGCGATTCGAGAGCACGGTTGAGACGCTGCTCACGGGCGACCAGGGAGACGAGCTCTATTTCTGCACCCGCGAGGTGGATGGTGGCCGGCACACAGAACAGCGAGCCGAACTCCGGGCTGGTCTGAACGACCGCAGCCATGTCCTCGTCGTTGACGATGACGTCGTAAACGCTGGGGGTCTCCGCGCGATGTTCGACGCCCAGGGCTGTGGACGCGTTGCCCTGGGGGTCCAAGTCGATCACCAGAACGCGCGCGCCCTGACGGGCCAGAGCCGCCGACAAGTTGACCGCGGTCGTGGTCTTGCCGACGCCACCCTTCTGGTTCGAGATGGTGATGACGCGCGTCTTCTCCGGCTTCGGCAGTCTCTCAGAGGCAATCCGCTGTCGGCGCCGCGTCAGGTCAGAAATCTCACGCGCAAGCGGGGTCGTATCGTCAAACACCGCGGCCGCTTTGTTTGATTGCTGGTCTTCGCCAGGTTGTTTCACGTGAAACCTTCGCGTTCGACGATTGATGAGCCACCCCCGCAGGGACTCCGGTTGTGCCTCAGCCCTGACAAGAGCAGACACCAAGGACTAATCCACTGTAGCCCTTATGACTCGGGTCACATCCTGCAGCACGCCCTCGCCGAGAGTGATCACCTCGACATTGCTGAGCCGGAACTTACGGATGGCTTTCGCCGCGGCTTCGACCTCAGCCGCGGCGCCCGCGCCCTTCATCAGCACCAACTCGCCGCCGGGATTCAGAAGGGGGGCCGTGAGAGGAATCAGGGTGCGGAAGGCACTGACCGCACGGGCGGTCACCTGGTCAAGCCGCCCAGGCAGCCGAACGTCTTCCGCCCGAGCCCGGAGCACGGTCGCATTGGTCAGGCCGAGCGCGGTCACTTGGCCGGTCAACCACGCGACCCGGCGCTCCATGGGCTCGATGAGTACGAACGTCACATCCGGCCGGGCGATCGCCAGCACCAAGCCGGGTAACCCGGCCCCCGAACCGACATCGCCGACGAGACCGGGTCGAAGCAGCGGCGCCACGATCGCACAGTTGAGGATATGTCGACTCCACAGGCGTGGTACTTCCACCGGGCCGATCAGGCCGAGTTCCTCGCCCTGCGCAGCCAGGTGGGCCACGAAGGCGCGGGCAACCTCGATCTGGTCACCGAAGAGATCCGCGGCAACGGCCGGCTCCGCCTCAAGAGTGTGAGTCACGATATTTCGATGTACTACGCAGCGGAGATGACCGTATGGCGGTCCCGGCCCTCGCCCTTGGACTCAGAGACGAAACCCGCTTCCGACACCAGGTCATGCACGAGCTTGCGCTCGTAGGAAGACATCGGCGGCAGTGATGCCTCGGCGGCACCCGCCTGGATGCGTTCCACGGCGTGGGACACCAGCGAAGCCAATTCGGCCTGCCGGGCATCGCGCGAGCCGCCGATATCCAGGATCAATCGCGAGAAAGCTCCGGTCTTGTTCTGTACGGCCAGTCGCGTCAACTCCTGCAGGGCATTGACGGTTTCCGGCTTGGAGAGCAGACGCAGGTTCGCGACATCCGCGGAATTGACGGACAGGTATGCCCGCCCATTCCGCGCGTCAATGTCGATGTCCCCGTCGAGGTCGCAGATATCGAGGAATTCCTCGATATAGTCCGCGGCGATATCCCCCTCCTGCTCGAGCTGGCCGAGCGTGGGGGAATCGTCCGCCGGTCCAGGTGCGGCGATAACGTCAGTGTTCTCAGTCACGTTGGGTCTCTTCTTATTTTTTTGGGCCGGATTGCTTCTTGGCACGATTCTTTGCGATCGGCTGCTGACGCTGAGGCTTCTTGGGTTCTTCGACCACAATGACGTCACCATCCGTGGCGATGAGTTTACCCTTTCGGGCCAGTCGCTCTTCGCGCGCCTTGGCGGCCTCACTGCCGGGCGTGGGCATATTCCGGATGACCAGGAACTGCTGGATCATTGTCCAGATGTTCGAGGTGAGCCAGTAGAACATGACGCCGAGGGGGAAGGCGACACCGGAGAAGGCAAAGACAAGGGGAAGCAGGTAGAGCATGATGCGCTGCTGCTTGAACATGGGGCTCGCCTTGGTCTCCGGCGACATATTCTTGGAGACGATCTGTAGCTGGGTGATGAACTGCGAGGCGGTCATCAGGACCACCATGATGGCCGCGATCCACATGACGACCGCATTGAAGTCCTGACCAGCTACCATTTTCGTCCACTGAGACGCGAACGAGTCATGCAGCGGCGCGTCGCCGAAGAGGGTGGCGTTTCCAAAACTCTTCGCGAGATCATCGTTGAGCGGGCCGACCCCAGCCTGACTGCGTTGCGCGTCATTCAATACTGAGAACAGGGCGAAGAAGATCGGCATCTGCAGCAACAGAGGCAGGCAGGAGCTCAGCGGGTTGGTGCCTGTGCGCTTGTAGAGCTCCATGGTCTCACGGGACATGGCCTCGCGCGAAAATTGGTCTTTCTTGCCCTTGTACTTGTCCTGGATCTTCTTGAGTTGCGGCGCGACCTCCAGCATCTTGCGCTGGCTCTTGATCTGCCGCACGAAGATGGGAATCAGGGCGGCCCTGACAACGATCACGAGACCAACGATCGAGAGCACCCATGTGAGGCCGTCGTCGTAGTTCATCCCCATGACGGAGAAGAGGGAGTGGAATGCGACGAGCAGAGCCTCGACGACCCATTTCAGCGGCCAGAGAATCGTACCTAGGAGGTCCATCTTTGCGTCAGCCCTTTCCGTGGCTCGCTGCGATAACAAAACCAAACGACGTCACGATGAAGCGACGCTTCCGCCTGAGGGGAACGTCATCGATCCCGCCTTCGGCCCACGGATGGCATCGGCCCAGCCGCAGTGCGGCTCGGGCTGATCCCATGACGAGTCCGTATTCCTGAACGGCGCCGAGTGCATACGCCGAACAGGAGGGGTAGTACCGGCAAACATCGCCGTAGAGCGGGGAAATCACGGCTCTGTACGCACGCAGTACGAGAACCCCCGCGTTGCGTGGGAGGAGTACGAGCGTGATCAAGAACCTGTTCATCAGTCAGCGATCCGATCGGATCGCTGCCGGGGCCTTACCGGCGACGGATGTGACCGCGGTGCGCTGAAACTTCTCCAGGGCCACGGATAGTTCCGCGTGCAGGGACGACCACGGCGCATCCGCTGCCGACGGCAGAGCGCGGATGACAACATCCGTGCCGGGCCGCGTAGAGAGCAGCACCGCGTAGCTCGCCGCCTTCAAACGACGTCGGACTTGATTGCGCCGCACGGCGACACCCACGTTTTTCGCCACAATGAAACCAAACCGTGCCGGAGCCCCGTCGGGATTCCGGCGCAGATACGTCACCAGGTGCGGGCCGACGATGCGCACACCCCTGCGCACGACCGACTTGTAGTCGTCACCGGCGGTGATGCGATTGGCCCCCGCAAGCACGAGAGTGCTTAAGCGGAGAGTTCGATGCGACCCTTGCGACGGCGAGCACCCAGAATCGCACGGCCGGCACGGGTCTTCATGCGAAGGCGGAAGCCGTGCACCTTGGCGCGACGGCGATTGTTCGGCTGAAACGTTCTCTTGCTCATTGTCTTGTCTCCACGTGTTAAATCTCCGTAGGCCAAACTGAGCGGCCGGGAAAGAGTGAGGTAGCCCTCGGGCTGGGGTCAACTGATTAAAACTACGGCTTTGGCCGGTGATGGTCAAACTCGACCTCCCGAAATCATCGGTTGTACACACAATTGCGCCCATTTCGAGCATCGACACGCGCACGAAATGCGAACGAATTTGTCCGGACTGGCGGTGATTGACTACCGTGAGGACAAGTTATCCACAGGTTTTCAACAAACCCTGTGAATTGGGGCTTATTTGCCCACAGGCGGTGGATAACCTTGTGGATGCTTTGGCTGGATTACGCGTTCAGAGACGAGCCCAGTCCTCGATCTCCGTCGTTGTAGAAGGCAACAATGAGAGAAAAGCGGAGAAAACCATGGCCACCGAAGAACAGCCCATCACGGAGACCTGGCGGTCTGTCCTGACCAGCCTGGAATCCGACGACAGCATCACGCCGATGCTGTACGGCTTTCTCAACCTGGTCGAACCCAAGGGTATCGCCGCCGGCACGTTCTACCTCGAGGTGCCCAACGAGTTCACGGCCAGCATGCTCAATCAACGCATGCGGGTGCCGCTCCTGACGGCGATGGGCCACCTGGATGAGGCGTCCGCGGTGTCCACTTTTTATGTGGTCGTCAATCCCGAGCTGGAAAAGGAATCCATCCGGCCGGTGCACGAATCAAGTTCTCCCCCCGATGTGGAAACCCCAGCCGCACCGCAATCGGTATTCGAGAGCAGTTCACCCGAGCGGCCCCATGACACCCGGTTGAACTCGAAGTACAGCTTCGACAACTTCGTGATCGGCCAGTCCAACCGCTTCGCACACGCCGCGGCGGTAGCGGTAGCGGAGGCGCCGGCGAAGGCCTACAACCCCCTTTTCGTCTATGGGTCGTCCGGCCTCGGCAAAACCCACCTCCTGCACGCCATCGGCCACTACGCGATGAGCCTGTACCCCGGCATCCGGGTGCGTTATGTCAGCTCCGAGGAATTCACCAACGACTTCATCAACTCGATCGCCAACAACCGTGGTTCCGCGTTCCAGTCGCGTTACCGCAACATCGACATCCTGATGATCGACGACATCCAATTTCTGCAGGGTAAGGCGGAAACGCAGGAAGCCTTCTTCCACACCTTCAACACCCTGCACGATCACAACAAGCAGGTGGTGATCACGAGCGACCTCCCGCCCAAGCACCTCACCGGTTTTGAGGACCGAATGCGGTCACGCTTCGAGTGGGGCCTGATCACGGATGTCCAGGCCCCCGACCTGGAAACGCGCATCGCGATCCTACGCAAGAAGGCACAGAGCGAGAAACTCCAGGTCCCACACGACATTCTCGAGTTCATGGCCTCAAAGGTCTCCTCGAACATCCGTGAACTCGAGGGAACCCTGATCCGGGTAACGGCCTTCGCGAGCCTCAACCGCACCCCGGTCGACATGGACCTGGTGCAGACGGTGTTGAAGGACCTGATTACCCTCGATGAGGACAACGTGATCGCGCCCGTCGATATCATCACCAACACCGCCGACTACTTCAAGCTCTCCGTCGATGACCTCTACGGGTCATCCCGGTCGCAGGCGATCGCCACGGCGCGCCAGATCGCAATGTACCTCTGCCGTGAGCTGACCAACCTCTCCCTGCCCAAGATCGGCCAATTATTCGGCAACCGCGACCACACCACGGTGATGTACGCGAATAAGAAGATCAGCGAGCTGATGAAGGAACGCCGGTCGATCTACAACCAGGTGACCGAGCTTACGAACCGCATCAAGCAAAACCACCGTTACAAATAGCGGTATTTCTTCAGTTTTCACACCTGTGGATAACCCTGTGGAAATTGTTTACACAACTGGGCACAACCTGTAGAAACTCAGCACGTGGTTGTGCAAACTCCCCTCCTTGCCAAACCGGCACGACACCGAAGTGTGCTGGGCACTCACAGGCTGCCAACAAGTTACAAGTTTGTAGTTCCCAGTCGGCAGGCGGCATCCCACGAGTTATCCACAGTTTCCACACCGGTTAAGAAGATTAACAATTAACTTCTCTTTCTCTCCATCCAACAACCTTGAGTGCTCGGCGGTTGCAAAAATTTGCTCCGTGAAACACGGCTACCATTGAGGCCGTATCCAGGTCTCTAACCGAACAGGAGTGACTTCGTGAGATTTCAGGCCAACCGGGACGTCTTCAGTGAAGCCGTCTCTTTCGCTGTCAAGCTCCTTCCCCAGCGCACGACGCTGCCGATTTTGAGCGGTGTGCTGATCGAGGCGACGGCAACCGGGCTGATCCTCTCCTCGTTCGACTACGAGGTCTCCGCGCAAACCGAAATCGCCGCCGACGTCGAAGAAGTCGGCAAAGTTCTCGTCTCCGGACGACTCCTCGCCGACATCGCCAGCCGGATGCCCAACGCACCGGTGCGGTTCTCGACCAACGAATCCCGGATCACGGTCAGTTGTGGCAGTGCGAGCTTCACGTTGCTCTCCATGCCGGTTGAGGAATACCCGAGCATTCCGCAGGTCAGCGCGCAGTCCGGCCTCGTGCCCGCCGAAGAGTTCTCGGCCGCTGTCGCCCAGGTGGCTGTGGCCGCCTCCCGTGACGATGTCACCCCCGTGATCACCGGTGTACAGCTGCAAATCACGGAAAACAGCCTCAGCCTCGTGGCCACGGACCGGTACCGCGTTGCCGTGCGCGAGATCGACTGGGATAAAGGCAGCACCACGACCACCGACACCGTCACGGCCCTCGTTCCGGCCCGCACCCTGCAGGAGGTCGGCAAGACGTTCGGTCACAGCGGCACGATTTCCATCGCGATCACCCACACCGACGACCGAGAGCTCATCGCGTTCACCGCCGATAAGAAAACCGTCACCTCCCTTTTGATCAAGGGAAACTATCCACCCGTGCGGCGCCTGTTCCCCGATAACGTGGACAACTACGCGGTGATGAATACGGCGGACCTGATCGAGGCGACTCGTCGAGTGCAGCTCGTCCTCGAGCGCGAGGCAGCACTGCGGTTCACCTTCACCGCCGACGGTCTCACCCTCGAGGCGGTTGGATCCGAGCAGGCTCAGGCATCGGAGACGATCGACGCGATCCTGTCCGGAACGGACACGGTCGTTTCGTTGAAACCCCAGTTTTTGCTGGACGGGCTGGGCGCGGTGCACTCTGAATTTGTGCGAATCTCCTTCACGAAGACCGAGAATCCCAACAAGCCGGGCCCGGTTCTGATCACCAGCCAGACCTCTCGGGATCAGCCGGGCGCCGACAGCTACAAGTATCTGCTCCAGCCCAACCTACTGTTGCGCTAGAACAATCTCGGAAGGAACAGCCATGCACATCGGCATCATCGGCCTGGGAAAAATGGGCGCGAATATGCGCGACCGTCTGCGGGCCAATGGCGTCGAGGTCACTGGTTTCGACCGGAACCCCGAGATCTCGGACGTTGCCGGCATCGCCGAGCTGATTGCCGGTCTGCCGGCTCCGCGGCTTGTTTGGGTAATGGTCCCGGCCGGTGCCGCGACGGATGCCGTGATCGCCGAATTGGCCACTGAGCTGTGTGCCGGCGACCTCGTCATCGACGGCGGAAACTCGCGCTTCACCGATGACTTCGCCCATGCCGCTCTACTGGCGGCGTCGGGCGTGCATTACGTCGACGCCGGAGTGTCCGGGGGCGTGTGGGGCCTGACCAACGGATTCGGGCTGATGGTCGGTGGCGCCGCCGAACAGGTGGAGCGCGCCATGCCCGTCTTTGACGCCCTGCGCCCCGAGGGTCCACGCGACGAGAGTTTCGTGCATGCCGGCGCGGTCGGCGCCGGGCATTACGCGAAGATGGTGCACAACGGAATCGAATATGCCCTCATGCAGTCATACGCCGAGGGCTATGAACTGCTGGAGAAGCGTAGCGACCTGATCACCGACGTTCCCGGCGTGTTCAAGGCCTGGCAGCGCGGCACCGTGGTGCGGTCCTGGCTGCTTGAACTTCTCGTGCGAGCTTTGGACGACGACCCGGAACTTCAGAACATCGAGGGTTTCGTCGAGGAATCCGGTGAGGGCCGCTGGACCATCGAAGAGGCCATCAATAACGCGGTTCCCGTACCGACGATCAGCGCGGCCATTTTCGCGCGGTTCGTGTCCCGGCAGGACGACTCCCCCGCGATGAAGGCGGTCGCGGCCCTGCGCAATCAGTTCGGCGGCCACGCCGTCAAAACGGCCGACTGACCCGAGTGCGGGTCCAACACCTTTCGCTGACCGACTTTCGTAACTATGCGCAGGTCGAGGTGCCGTTCGCGCCGGGACCCAATCTGCTCGTGGGCCGGAATGGGCAGGGAAAGACCAATCTCGTCGAGGCCCTGGGATTTCTCAGTACCCTCAGTTCGCACCGGGTCTCCAACACCTCCGCCATGATCAGGGCCGGTCGCGACGCGGGCATCATCCGGGCCAAGCTCGAGTTCAACGGCCGCGAGATCCTGACCGAGGTGCAGATCAACCGCTCGGGCCTGAACCGAGCCCAGGTCAACCGGTCGGTGATCAAGACTCGAGAACTCCCACGTTTTTTCTCCAGCGTGCTCTTCGCCCCTGAAGATCTGGCACTGGTTCGGGGTGACCCGTCCGGACGCCGACGATTCCTCGACCAATTGCTCGTGCTTCGCACCCCCCGGCTCAGCGGGGTTCTGGCCGACTACGACCGGGTGCTGCGCCAGCGGAATACGCTGCTGAAGTCGGCGCGGGCCTCGGGCGTGCGCACAACCCAGCTTGGAACACTCGAAATCTGGGACGATCGCCTCGTTGCTCTCGGCTCCGAAATCATCGATGAGCGGGCCGAACTCGTTCGCCTGCTCGGGCCACCTCTGGGCGCCGCGTACCGGGCGGTCGCGGGGGAAGACCATGGGCCGATGCTGGTTCCCTCGCTCAGCATCCTGGGTGCAGACGAGGATGCAGCGATGGAAGCGATGGCCTCGACGGGCTCGGTTCCCCCCGGTTCGGTTTCGTCAGCCTCGGTTTCGTCAGGATCGACCACCGGGGACTCGTTTCGCACGGCACTGGCCGCCCTTCGTCGCAAGGAGCTCGACCGGGGTATGACCCTGGTCGGACCGCATCGGGACGACCTGGTCTTCGTGCTCAATGCACTGCCCGCCAAGGGCTATGCCAGCCATGGTGAGTCGTGGTCGTTCGCCCTCTCCCTGAAACTCGCCTCGGCGGAGCTGCTGCGCCGGGATTCCACGACGGGCGACCCGGTCCTGATCCTGGACGACGTCTTCGCCGAACTGGATCTGAGCCGCCGGAAACGTCTATCCGCCGCCGTCACCGGTTTCGAACAGGTCCTGATCACCGCGGCGGTGCTCGAAGACGTGCCGGAAGAACTCACCGCGCACACCATCCACATCCATGCCGGGGCGGTCGTCGATGGCTGAGCCGAGCGAGGCCTCCCGGGTCTACCTGCGCTTCAAGGACGTATTCGGTGACCCAAACGCCAAGCGCAACCGCGCCCGACGGCGCCCTGGAACCGAAATCGGCTCGAGCGTTCCGTTTGGCGCGGGCCGGGATCCTCGGGGACTGAGCGATACGATCAATTTGCTCACTCTGCAGCTGGGCTGGAATTCACCACTGGCCCAATCGGAGCTGCTTGCCTCCTGGACCCTGCTGGCCGGCGAGGAGACGTCGAAACACTCGACCCCGGTTGGAATCGACGAGGGCGTTCTGACGGTGCAGTGTGAGTCGACGGCCTGGGCGACGCAGCTGCGCATGATGCGGGTGGAGATTATGACGCATATCGCCGTGAAGTATCCGGACGCAGGCATCGAGTCGATCCGTTTTCAAGGGCCTAACGCCCCCTCCTGGAAAAAGGGTCCCAGATCAATTCCAGGGCGCGGTCCACGCGATACCTACGGGTAGCTGTCCAAAACAGGTCAACCCGGTGCATTAAACGCCGCAGATGCCCGATTTGGCCCGCAGTGCTTGGCACGTTTGGTAGGCTAAAGGGTCGCCCGCGCGACGGTCAGGAGCCCCATTACAGATGTCAGTTGACCCACAGATCGAGCCGGAGCACGGATACGGCGCAGACGATATCCAAGTTCTCGAGGGGCTTGAAGCCGTTCGTAAACGACCCGGAATGTATATCGGGTCCACTGGACCTCGCGGCCTGCACCACCTCGTCTACGAGATCGTGGACAACTCCGTCGACGAGGCCCTCGCTGGTCATTGCGACACCATCGACATTAAGATCCTGGCGGATGGCGCGGTTCGCGTCGCCGACAACGGCCGCGGAATCCCGGTCGACATTCACAAGGCGGAGGGCCGATCGACCGTCGAGGTCGTGCTCACCGTTCTGCACGCCGGAGGCAAGTTCGGCGGCGGAGGGTACTCGGTGTCCGGCGGTCTGCACGGCGTGGGCAGCTCGGTTGTCAACGCGCTGTCCAGCCGCCTCGAGGTGGAGGTACGCCGCCAGGGTCACGTCTGGCGCCAGAGCTTCCACGACGGCGTGCCCAACGCTCCCCTCACCATGGACGAGCCGTCGGAGGCAACCGGCACCACCATCACGTTCTGGCCGAGTTCGGAGACCTTTGAGACCACGGTCTTCGACTTTGAGACCCTGCGGGCCCGCTTCCAGCAGATGGGCTTCCTGAATAAGGGACTCAGCCTCACGCTCACCGACGAGCGGCCGGAGAACCTCGACGACGAGGGCACGCCGGTCACCAAGACCTTCCTGTACGAGAACGGCCTTGTCGACTACGTCGAATACCTTAACCGGGCCAAGAAAGCCGACCTGGTCAACGACGAGATCATCTCGTTCGAGTGGGAAGATCACGAACGCAAGATGGCGCTTGAAGTGGCCATGCAGTGGACGACCGCGTACACCGAGAGCGTGCACACCTACGCGAACACGATCAACACCCACGAGGGCGGTACCCACGAGGAGGGCTTCCGCGCCGCGCTCACCACCCTCGTCAACAAATACGCCCGGGAAAAGGGCATCCTCAAGGAAAAAGACGACAACCTCACCGGTGACGACGTGCGCGAGGGCCTGACCGCCGTGGTCTCGATCAAGCTCGCCGAACCGCAGTTCGAGGGACAGACGAAGACCAAGCTGGGCAACACCGAGGCGAAGTCCTTCGTGCAGAAGGTCGCCAACGACCAGCTGTCCGACTGGTTCAACCGCAACCCCAACCCGGCGCGGGAAATCATCCGCAAGGCGCTTCAAGCATCGAACGCACGGATGGCCGCCCGTAAAGCGCGAGAGACCGCCCGGCGCAAGGGCCTCCTCGAGGGTGGCGGCATGCCCGGCAAGCTCAAGGATTGCCAGAGCAAGGACCCATCGCTTTCTGAAATCTTCATCGTGGAGGGTGACTCGGCCGGCGGATCCGCCGTGCAGGGCCGCAACCCCGAGTTCCAGGCGATTCTTCCGCTGCGGGGCAAGATCCTGAACGTGGAGAAGGCCCGGCTCGACCGTGCCCTCGGCAACGCCGAGGTTCAGGCCATGATCACGGCCTTCGGCGCCGGCATGGGCGAAGAATTCAACCCCGACAAGGTGCGGTACCACAAGATCGTTTTGATGGCCGACGCCGACGTTGACGGCCAGCACATCACGACCCTGCTGCTCACATTGCTCTTCCGGTATATGCGGCCCCTTATCGATCTCGGATATGTCTACCTGGCCCAGCCGCCGTTGTACCGCCTCAAATGGGCGAACTCGGCACACGAGTACGTCTACTCCGACCGAGAGCGCGACGCGCTCCTCGAAGACGGCGCCGCGGCCGGCAAGCGCATTCCGAAGGACAACGGGATCCAGCGCTACAAGGGTCTGGGCGAGATGGACTACAAGGAGCTGTGGGAAACCACGATGGCACCCGAGTCCCGCACTCTGCTGCAGGTCACCCTCGACGATGCTGCCGCCGCCGACGAAATCTTCTCCACCCTGATGGGCGAGGACGTCGAGTCCCGCCGTAACTTCATCCAGAAAAACGCGAAGGACGTGCGTTTCCTTGACATCTGACCACTCCAACACCGGCGGCATCTCGGGCGAGGGCCCCGACGGGACCGACACGGACGCCGCGTCCCTGGCGGCAGACACCGCGGCCAAGGCTGCGCACCTCGTGCAGCACGGCAAGATCGATCAGGTCGACCTGCAGCTGGAAATGCAACGCTCCTACCTCGACTACGCGATGAGCGTCATCGTCGGACGCGCGCTGCCCGACGTGCGCGACGGCATGAAGCCCGTGCACCGTCGCGTCATCTACGCCATGTTCGACGGCGGCTACCGTCCGGACAAGGCGTTCTCCAAGTGCGCCCGCGTGGTGGGCGACGTGATGGGGCAGTTTCACCCCCACGGTGACTCTTCGATCTACGACGCGCTCGTGCGCCTCGTGCAGCCTTGGAGTCTTCGTTATCCGCTGGCTCTCGGGCAGGGCAACTTCGGCTCCCCCGGCAACGACGGCGCCGCAGCCCCACGGTACACCGAGACGAAGATGGCCCCGCTCGCACTCGAAATGGTGCGCGACATCGACGAGGACACCGTCGACTTCCAGGACAACTACGACGGCCGCACACTCGAGCCCACCGTGCTGCCTTCCCGCTTCCCGAACCTGCTGGTCAACGGCTCGGTCGGCATCGCCGTGGGTATGGCCACGAATATCCCGCCGCACAACCTGCGCGAGGTGGCGGCCGGCGCCCTGTGGTACCTGCAGAACCCCGATGCGACCCGCGACGAACTGCTCGAAGCGCTGATCCAGCGCATCAAGGGCCCCGACTTCCCCACCGGCGCTCAGATCCTTGGCATCAAGGGCATCCAGGATGCCTATCGCACCGGCCGTGGTTCCATCACCATGCGTGCCGTGGTGAGCATCGAGGAGCTCCAGGGTCGCACCTGTCTGGTGATCACCGAGCTGCCGTACCAGGTCAACCCGGACAACCTCGCGATCAAGATCGCCGATCTGGTGAAGGACGGCAAGATCGGCGGCATCGCCGACATCCGTGACGAGACCAGTGGCCGCACGGGTCAGCGCCTTGTGATCGTTCTCAAGCGCGACGCGGTGGCGAAGGTCGTGCTGAACAACCTCTACAAGCACACCCAGCTGCAGGAGAACTTCGGCGCGAACATGTTGGCCATCGTCGACGGGGTGCCGCGCACCCTGTCCCTCGACGGCTTCATTTCCGCATGGGTCGCGCACCAGGTCGAGGTCATCGTGCGGCGCACCCAGTTCCGCCTGAAGAAAGCCGAAGCGGATGCGCACATCCTGCGCGGCTATCTCAAGGCCCTCGACGCCCTCGACGAGGTGATCGCACTCATCCGTCGCTCCCCCACCGTCGACGACGCTCGTACCGGCCTGATGGACCTGCTCGACGTGGACAAGCTCCAGGCCGATGCGATCCTGACCATGCAGCTGCGACGCCTGGCTGCTCTGGAACGACAGAAGATCATCGATCAGGCTGCCGAATTGGAACTGCAGATCGTGGAGTTCCAGTCGATCTTGGCCAGCCCGGAGCGTCAGCGCACCATCATCAGCGATGAGCTCACCGAGATCACCGACAAATTCGGTGACGACCGGCGCACCGAGATCATGTTCGGCTTCGACGGTGATATGTCGATCGAGGACCTCATCCCCGAAGAGGAGATGGTGGTCACGGTTACCCGCGGCGGCTATATCAAGCGCACGCGCAGTGACAATTACCGCAATCAGCACCGCGGCGGCAAGGGTGTCAAGGGAGCCCAGCTGCGGGCGGACGACGTGGTCGAGCACTTCTTCGTCACCACCACGCACCACTGGCTGCTGTTCTTCACGAACACCGGGCGCGTCTACCGGGCCAAGGCCTACGAAGCGCAGGAATCCGGCCGGGACGCGAAGGGCCAGCACGTCGCCAACCTGCTCGCGCTGCAGCCGGGTGAGGAGATCGCGCAGATCCTGGACATTCGCGACTACGGCGTGGCCCAGTACCTGACGCTTGCGACCCGCGACGGCCTGATCAAGAAGACCGAGCTGAGCGAATACGACACGAACCGCACGGGCGGCATCATCGCGATCAAGCTGCGCGAGGGCGACGAACTCGTCTCGGCCCTGCTGGTCGAAAATGACTCCGACCTGCTGCTCGTCTCCAAAAAGGGAATGTCGATCCGGTTCACGGCGTCGGATGAGGCGTTGCGCCCGATGGGACGCAGCACCTCCGGCGTCATCGGAATGCACTTCCGCGGCGAGGACAGCCTGCTGGACGCATCCGTGGTCTCGGACGACGGCTATGTGTTCGTCGTGACCGAGGGCGGCTACGCCAAACGCACCGCGGCCGACCAGTACCGCCTCCAAAACCGAGGCGGCCTGGGCATCAAGGTGGCCAAGCTCAACGACGACCGTGGCGACCTGGTGGGTTCACTGATCGTCGACGAGGAAGACGAGGTGCTCGTGGTACTTGCCAGCGGCAAGGTGGTACGCTCTGACGTCTCCGAAGTCCCGGCCAAGGGACGGGACACGATGGGCGTTGTTTTCGCTAAGTTTGCGGATGAAGACAGAATCATCGCCATAGCGAAAAACACCGAGCGCAATCTGGTGGCCGAGATCCTTGCGGCCGAACCGGAAAACGCCTTGGGAGAGGAAGAACCTGTAAATGAGTAGCGTCGCTGAAAAGCTCGCCAAGAAATCCAGCCACAAGCCGGCCGCGACCAAGCAGGTGCGGCTCAAGCTCGTCTACGTGGATTTCTGGTCGGCCGTCAAACTGTCTTTCCTGATCGCTCTGTGCCTGGGCATCGTCACGATCGTGGCCACGTTCCTGATCTTCACAATCTTGAACGGAACGGGCATCTTCGGCAAGGTCGACGACCTGTACACCGATATCGCCGGCGCTTCGTCCGATCTGGCCAGCATTCTGTCCATCGGGAACGTTATGGGCTTCGCCTTCGTCGTGGCCATCTTGAACACGGTCGTTATCACCGCGCTGGGAGCCGTCTACGCGGTTCTGTACAACCTGAGCGTGAAGATCACCGGCGGTTTGCTCGTCGGATTCACCAACAACTAGTCGTCGGATGTTGCCGGTCGGGTCGCTTTGCGGCTCGATTGGGAGAATCCCGCTGCATCGGGTAGTCTCAAACCTGCCCATTGGGGGGATATAGCTCAGTTGGTTAGAGCGCTTCGCTGATAACGAAGAGGTCCCAGGTTCAAATCCCGGTATCCCCACGCACGAACAGTTTCGACACTGCGGCATACAATCCCCGTGATCATGCGGGGCCATAGCTCAATTGGTAGAGCGCCTGCTTTGCAAGCAGGAGGTCCGGGGTTCGATTCCCCGTGGCTCCACAACAGAAGAACGCTCGGCCCCTTTTTGGAGGGGCCGGGCGTTCCTCATTTATTGACCCTCAGTCGCCTTCGCACCGCTTCAGCCTGCGATTTGGTACGGTGAGGCGCATGTCAGCCAACAACCGCCCAGCACTAGCGGCCGCAATGCTACCCTCCCGGCCCACGGCCGACAGGCTCGCGATCACGGCCCTCTGGATGGGCATTGTGGCCTTCGTCGCCTGCTGGCTCCCGGTCCTCGGGCTATTGCTCGCCAGCGTAGGGATTGTGCTCGGCATTATCGCGCTGCGGCGCTCGAATCGCCGGGAGCTGGCGCAGATCGGGCTGATCCTCTCGATCGTCGCCGCGCTCTTCAATGTGGTCATCGACGTGAGTGTCGTCGTGTCGCTTTTGACGCAGCTCGAAGAACTCGAGGGTGCCTCGACGATTTTTATCGGCTGACCCGGTAACCCGAAAGAAAAAGGGGAGGGCCCGCATCCACTGGATGCGGGCCCTCCCTTGGTGTTGCAGTGGTGAGGTCTAGTCTTCGACTGACGTGGCGACGGCGGGCTCATCTTCTGCGACCCACAGCTCGTCGTCGGCGCGGAAGGTCTGCCAGACGGCGTAGGCGACGCCGGCGGCGGCGGCCAGGGCAACCCCGAGTGCGATGTAGGTGCCGGCGCCAGGACCCTTGTTCTCCAGCACGACAGGCTTCTGAAACCGCACGCGGTTCAGTGCCGCACGAACGCGGGCGTCGCGGGCGACGTCTCCGACGCTCATCACCGAGCCGATGGCCGTGCCGATTCCGCTGCCGATTCCGGGCAACACCCGGTCGATGACCTGATGGCGCACGCCTTCAGCGAGATCCTGAGTGGCCTGCACTCCAGGGCGCAAAAGGTGCTCGTAGCTTTCACGCACGCGGGGAGCAACTTCTTCACGGGTGAGGATGCCGGCCTGGCGGCTGGCCTCCCGTGCAATGGCGTTGGCACGCTCGAGCACTTCCTGCTGGTTGTTCCATAATTCGTCTGCGCTCTTACGCAGCCGAGTAAGTTCCTTGCGGCGCTTGCGTGACAGGCTCATCTGGACCCTCCATCGATGTCATGTGGCGAACACTGTCCATCTTGCCACGCAATCGTCTGGGAGGGCTCTGGGTAGAGCCGGTGTCGATCGGAATCCACCAATCCGGCTGTGCAAGAATTGGCTTCATGTCTAAGCACACTGCCGTCGCAACGCTCAATACCACCCTCGGACCGATCAAGGTCAACCTCTTCGGCAATCACGCGCCGAAGACCGTCAAGAACTTCGTCGGTCTCGCAACCGGCGAGATCGAGTGGAAGCACCCCGCCACCGGTCAAACCTCCAACGCACCTCTCTACGACGGTACGGTCTTCCACCGCATCATCAAGGACTTCATGATCCAGGCCGGTGACCCGCTCGGCCAGGGCACCGGCGGACCGGGCTACCAGTTCGACGATGAAATCAACCCGGACCTCGACTTCACCCAGCCGTACGTGCTCGCCATGGCGAACGCCGGTATCCAGGGCGGACGCGGAACCAACGGCTCGCAGTTCTTCATCACCGTCGTTCCGACGACCTGGCTGCAGGGCAAGCACACCATCTTCGGTGCCGTCGAAGACGAGGACTCCCGTGCAATCGTCGCCAAGCTCGCGACCGTGCCCACCGACGGCCGCGACCGTCCGCAGACCGAAGTCGTCATCGAGAGCGTCACCGTCGAGCAGGTCTAGGCTCCGCCTACGATGACAGGCCTGCCCGGAACCGCCGCTAACTTCTGCTACCGGCATCCGGGCAGGCAGAGTTACATCCTTTGCCAGCGCTGCGGCCGCACAATTTGCCCCGACTGCCAAACTCAGGGCGCCGTCGGCGTCATCTGCCCCGAGTGCATGAACGAGCAGCGCAGGAATGCCCCGCGCACCAAGCCGGCCATCCTGACCCGGCTGAAGAGCACCTCGCACCCGGTGACCACAGTGATCATCGGCGTCACACTGGCGGTGTACCTACTGCAGTTCATTCTGGGTAATGGTTTCACCAGCCTTCTCTGGTACGCGGGCGTCTACTCCTCCCCCGGGAACTTCGAGCCGTGGCGCATATTGACGAGCGTGCTCGTGCACGGCTCCATCTTCCACGTACTGCTGAACATGTACACGCTCTGGATCTTCGGTCAGATCCTTGAGGGAATGCTCGGTCGTGGCCGTTTCCTCGCCCTGTACGTGCTGAGCGGCCTCGCCGGATCCCTGGGCGTCCTGTTCCTGTCCGACCCCCGGATTCCCGTTGTCGGCGCCTCCGGCGCCATCTTCGGCCTGATGGGCGCGTTCCTGATCATCCAGCGGCGCCTGGGCGGCAACGCGACCCAGCTTTTGATCTTGGTCGGCATCAACCTGGTGATCGGATTCCTACCGGGGCTGAATGTGGCCTGGCAGGCGCACGTGGGCGGTCTGATCGCTGGGGCGGTGGTCGGGCTGATCTTCGTGCAGACCCGCCGCATCAAGCAGCAGCGGCTGCAGACCGTGCTGATAGCGGCTTTCGGGGCGTTGCTGGTGGTGCTCAGCGGTGCGATGTTCATGACCTAACTCGCCGAGTGAGCCCCGATTGCCCTGGGCAGTGCGGGTTCGCGGAGGGTGGCCGAGGAGGGTGTTCCCGATGCCGACGCGTCGACGGAGATTTTGCGCTAGCGGCCCGTTTGGGCTGAGGAACGGGTGTCAACCCGTGTCCTTCCGGGAGCGACACAACCAAACGATGAGGACTCAAACCCCTAGGGCGTGGCTTCGGCCGCCTGATCACGCAGATAGCCGGCGAATCCTTCTGGAGTGCGCCCGGCGAGGCGACCGGAGGTAAGCACGGGGATCAGTTCGGTGCGAATCTCGCTCACCCTGAGACTGCGCAGGGCGGAGACCAGCCGCACGTCCTCGTGCCCGTCGACGCACGCGAATTCTCCGGCGTGCAGGTACCGGTCGGCGCGCACTCCGAGGTTCGCACCGTGAACATAGGTGTGGCCCTCGACCAGGCGGTGCTGGGCGTCCCACCTCTCCCTGCTTCCGTCGGACAACCCGTCGTCGGGAACCACGGTTCCCAGGACGAGATCGATGGAGTTGCGGGCGAATGCGAGCTGAACGGTCAGCCAGTTCGGCGGCACAGCGGAGTCGGCATCCGTCGTCGCGATCCACGTGGCCGAGGTGAACTGGTCAGAGGTCGGCACAAGGTGCCGCACCCCGGCGCGGCGGGCAACGCCGACAGCGCCACCGTTCGTCTCGATGCTCGCGAATATCGGCCACTCCGAGGCGACGTCGGCTGTACCATCACTGCACCGGTCGAGCACGACCACGACGTCGATGACCGGCGGAGCCTGACCGGCCACCCCGCCGACCTCTTCGACGGCCACGGCCAACGCCGCCAGGCATCTCGGCAGGAGCTCCTCCTCATTGCGGGCCGGTACCACGACGATGATTCTGTCGATCGCTCCGCGGCAGCTCACGGAACCAGACCCTCGCGTTGTGCTACCGAGCGCGCCGGCGCGGCTTCGAACACCTCGAGCAGGAAGTCGCGTTCTCGGTGCTCCACCGTGCGCTCGAACCCGGCCAGCCTGCCGAGTTCTGCGTGCACCTGGTCGCCGGTCAGTGGATACTCCGGCACCGGATGCCGCCAGTGGCAGGCCACGAGCACACCACCGGCAGCAAGGCTGTCGCGGCATCGCCCGAGAACCGCTCGCAATTCCTCCGCCGAGAAGTAGTACCCGACCTCGGAGAACACAATGAGATCGAAGGTGCCCTCCGGCCACTCGGTCGGCAGGGTGCGCCGTGCGAAAGTGACGCCGGAGCGTGACATCAGCCGGGCGCGGGCGACCTGGAGCGGCTGCTCGGCGATGTCGACCGCGGCGACAGTGTCGCACCGGTCGGCAAGACCAGCCGTCAGCATGCCGATCGAGCAGCCCAGTTCCAGCGCCGCTCGGAAGCGTTTCCGAGGCAGCGCCGACAGGGTCAGTGACCGCTTGCGCTCCTCGTACCAGCGAGTTTCGAAACCCCACGGGTCACGGTTCCCGGCGTAGAACTCCTCAAAGAAGTTCCCGGCCAGACTCGCTCTATTCCCCGACTCCTTCTCAGTTTCGATCTCGACGAAAATCTCATAGGCGCGTTCGAAGTGCGCACCGAATTCCGCCTGGATGATCGCTTCGTCGCCGGGCAGCTCGGACAACGGCTGCACCTGACTGGTGTGCAAGGCCATTGCCGTAGATTTGCGCCGACGGTCTTCGGGCGCCAGGTCGAGGGTCCGCAGCACGCCATCCGACCAGATCGGGTCCCCCGGGGTGGACCAGTGCCAGGCCCAAATCGGATATTCGAAGAGGCTGACACCTCGGCCGCGGGCCGCGCGGAGGGCGGCCTCGGCCGCCGCCGCATGGTCAGGATGGCCGTCCAGGCTCCAGGGGGCGACCAACCAGGTTCCCGGCCCGCCAGCCCCGAGCTCGGCGGAAATCGCCCGGGACACCTCCTCCGGGCGCTCGGCGAGGGATCCATCGGGGAGCTCGACCAGGCGCACCAGGGCCGTGGGCGCCAGGGCGGTGACGGCAGCCGTCACCTCAACCCGGCGCAATGACGCAAGCCGCCCGGGGTCGTGCGTACGCGACCGGGGATGGGAGGCCTCACCATTGGTGAGCACCACAACCGTCACCGGAACTCCGGCCCGCCCGGCCCGGGCGATCAGCCCGCCGGCACCGAGCGTTTCGTCGTCGGGATGCGACGCGACCACGACGAGTCGACGCAATTCGTCGATGCGCAGTGCCTGCACGCCGGCCGCATCACCATGTACCGCCGTCCACACGGTTTCGGCCGTGCCGGCATCCGTGTGACTGAAGCTCACCACGGGGATACCCCGGCGTCCCGTAGTCGGCGGCCGAGCGCAGCGTCGTCCCGTTCGGCGTGGTGCTGGCGAACGTAGAGCTGCAGATCGGCGATGCGCCCAGCGTGCCGAGCGTCGAAGGCGAGCGGCGCGGGGCCGAGCGCGTGGCCCGTGCGGGCGATCACCTCGTCGACTGTACGCGCGACCTGGCCGCGCACCCGAGCTGCCAGGAGTGCACCCTGGTCACCGACGGCGTCCCCGGCGTCGATCGCCGCCGCGGCGGCAGCCAGGGTGGTCCCGGCGGCGGTCAGCGCGAGGTCGAGGGCGCCCAGGTACGCGAGCGCGATCTGATCGGGCTCTCGCTCCAGTACGGACTCCCAGACCCGCCTGGCCAGACCCACGGCGCCACCCCACCAGCAGGCCGCGACGCCGATCCCACCCCAGGCGAAGCCCGGTCTGCGGAGGTACCAGCCGTCGTCGCCGACCGGCCGAGCCATAGTGCATCGGAACTCGACCGGGCCGCTCGGCACGGCGGGGAGCCCTCGGCTCACCCAGGCGTCCGTGCGGACGGTGATTCCGGGGTCGGCCAGGTCGACCACGAACAGCCGCCGGGTGGTGGCCGCGGTATTCGCCGTGACCAGGGCGTGGCTGAGCGAGCCGGCGAGCGAGCACCAGGGTTTCGTGCCGTCGAGACGCCACCGTGCGCCGCCGACCGGTCTCGCCTCGACACGAGACCCCGCGGCCTCGGCGGCGAAGACGCCCCAGCTCGGCTCCGGGCTGCCCCCTGCGACGAGCCCGGCCGGATCCAGGGCGGCCTGGTCGAGGATGGCTAGGGCGTCCAGATGCGCCTCGGCCACCCGCGCGGCCGTGAGGTCCGCGGCGGCCAGGGACGCCAGGGTTTCAAGCAGGCGTAGCGTCTGCCCTGAACCTGGTCGGGGAACGGAGCCGCCGAGCGCGCGGGCCAGTTCCAGGGCCCGCCCCGCGTCTCCGTTCACGGCGAAGGCAGCCGTTGCGGCGTCGCGCAGGCTGGACTCCGCCGTGCGTTCCCCGGGCACGGTCAGCCAGGCCGGGCCCGGACTTTCGATCCTCGTCAAACCGACCTCCTGGTTTGGTACCGACCACACCAGGGTCGGTGTGCAGGTGCGTGAAGCAGGAGCCGCAGCTTCCGACTCAGGCCTTGCCGGCTGGCCTGGTCGGGGCCTTGGCCGGCGCCTTGCGCGGGGTGCGGTTCTCGGCGCTGACCATCCAGGCGTACTGTTCCAGCTTCTCGATGAAGCCGTGCAGGATGTCGGCGCTCGTCGGGTCTTCCTCGTCGACCGCGTCGTGGACGGCACGGATGTTGTCGACCGCCGCATCGAGGCGGTCGGTGACCAGGCCGACGGTCTCCGAGGTGTCTACCTCTCCGGCGGGGAACTTGGGCAAGTGGGTGGTCGCCGTGACCGTCTCGCTTCGGCCGTCCGGCAGGGCGTCGAGCGCGCGCATCCGCTCGGCCAGCTGGTCGGAGAATAGCCGGGCATCGTCGATGATCTCGTCGAGCTGGAGGTGCAGGTCCCGGAAGTTCTTGCCCACGACGCTCCAGTGCGCCTGCTTGCCCTGCACGTGCAACTCGATCAGGTCGACGAGGACGGACTGCAGGTTGGAGCCGAGTTCTGCTGATGCTTTCATGAGTTACGCCTCTTCTCACACAGCGAAAACACGTCTCGACCGCGTCTCGGCCGGTGCCCCCGCTTGGTTTCACACAGCACCCTAGCAGGTGCACAATGTGAGTCACAGCGCCGGGTTTCAGCGGGCGGCGCGGCCGCGGTTTTGACTGCCGGGAAAGTTATCCACAGGTTTGTCCACATGGGGATAATTACACCGTTGTCATTATCCCGCCGCGGGGGTGCAGGACGGGGTCTCGACAGGCTTGACCACCGGGCCGGATAAGGGCGGGATCAGCGCCAGCGGGTGGTCATCAGGAAGCCCACGAAGGCGATCCCGAAACCGACCAGAATGTTCCACGACCCGAAACCAGCGACGGGCAGTGTTCCCTGGCTCACGTAGAAGACGATGATCCAGGCCAGCCCGATGAGCATGAAACCGAACATCACCGGCTTGAACCACACGGCGTTCGGACCGGCCTCGCCGGAGCGGGCGACCTCGGTGCGGGCGGGCTTGCTGCGGGGATTCGAGCGTGACATGCCTGCGATTCTAGCGTCTTTGGCTGGATTGACCGGCAGGCGCCCGGCAGAGAGGGCCCACCTCCCCGATTAGAATTGAGTCCATGTCCGAGCGAGCAGATCAGCCTCCCGCAGAGGCGACCCGCCACGCCCCCCGCCACAAGAGTCGCCCGCGACTCAGTGCCGTGGGAATCATCGGCGAGCTGCTCACCACGGCCGGTATTCTGGTGCTCGCATTCCTGGGCTGGCAACTCTGGTGGAATGACATGATTATGGCCGGTCAGCAGTCGAAGGCGGCAGCCGAGATCAGCCAGACCTGGATTGACGACGAGCGGTCCAGTCGCGATCAGGCCGCGGATTCCCCGCAGACAAGCGCCCCGGGGGAGTCGGCGCCGACCGACTTCGGCGACCCGGTCGTCCGTGAGGCTCCCCCCAGCGCCCAATCCTTCGCCGTGCTTTACGTGCCGCGATTCGGGGCGAACTATCACCGGTCCATCGCCGAGGGGATTGGCAACAATGTGCTCAACAGTTCCCGGTCGGGGATCGGCCACTACCCCGACACCCAGATGCCCGGTGAGGTCGGCAACTTCGCCCTGGCGGCGCACCGCAGTGCCAACGGCGGTGGCATGCACCTGATCAACGAACTCCAGCTGGGCGATGCGATCTATGTTCAGACCGCCGACGGCTACTACACCTACCGGTTCCGCGACCTCGAGTACGTCGCCCCGACCGCGGTCGATGTGATCGCGCCGGTGCCGCACAATCCGGATGTGGCGCCCGTCGATCGGTTCATCACTCTCACGAGCTGCAATCCCCTGCTCTCCACGGCCGAGCGCATCATCGCGTACGGTGTCTTCGAGGCGTGGCAACCGACATCTGCCGGCCCGCCGGCCGAAGTCGCGACCGTTATCAATGCCCAGGCCCAGGGCTAGGAGGCTCGAATGTACGCTGCTCTCTGGCGGGTTCTGCCCGGACCGGTCTGGCTCCGGATCGTGCTGGTGTTCGTGTTGCTCACAGCCGTGTTATTCGTCCTTGCCACCTGGGTGTTCCCATGGGTGGATTCCATTGTCAACAATCAGGAAGTCACGGTGGGAAGCCCATGACCCGCATCCTCGTCATCGATAACTACGATAGTTTCGTCTACACGCTCAACGGCTACCTGATGGAGCTCGGAGCCGAAACGGTCGTGCTGCGCAACGATGCCTTCGCGCCGGAGGAGGCCGCGGCGCGCATCGCGGAATTTGACGGCGTGCTCATCTCACCCGGTCCCGGCAAGCCGTCCGACGCCGGCGTCTCCGTGCCGATCGTGCGCGCCGCCCTCGATTCCGGCCAGCCCCTGTTCGGCGTCTGCCTGGGGCACCAGGCGATTGCCGAGGCCTTCGGGGCCACGGTCACCAACGCCGAAGAACTCATGCACGGCAAGACCAGCCTGATCACGCACGACGGCAGCGAATTCTACGCCGGGGTGCCGCAGCCGTTCACGGCGACGCGGTATCACTCGCTCGCCGTCGTCGACGGCACAGTGCCGAGCGACCTGATCGTCACCTCACGCACGGCGGGCGGCGTGATCATGGGGCTCCGGCACGTGAGCGCCCCTATTCTGGGTGTGCAGTTCCACCCCGAGTCGGTGCTGACCGAGGGCGGCTACCTGATGGTGGCGAACTGGCTGGCTCTGGCCGGACTGCCCGGCGCCCGGACGACGGCCCAGGGCCTCACTCCCCTTCTGAAGTTCAGCTGAGGCGGTCAGCCGCCGGGCCGGGACTCAGTCGGCAGCCGGGCCGGTGCAGTAGACCAGCGTGACCTCGGACTTCTGGGGCACGTCGCCCGGAGCCAGGGACTGCTGGGTCACCGGCGAGCCATCCTGCTGGGGACAGGTCTCATCGGGTGTGGGGATGGGGAACAACTGCACGTCGGCTGCGGCGAGCATATCGATCGCCGCGCTCAGGAGCTGACCCTCGAGGTCGGGGAGGGCTACGAGGCCGCTGGAGACGATGAAATCGACCGTGACGCCGGTTTTTTCCGTCGTCGCGGCGACTGGGTCGGTTCGGAGCACCAGACCGGCGGCGATGGTCGGAGAGTTCTCGCGAGTGACCGACCCCGCGGTGAGGCCGAGGTCCGTTACCGCGGTCTGAGCGTCGGCGAGGGGCAGGTTGGTGACATCCGGAACGTCGACCGGCTGGGCGCCGGTGGAGACATAAACCTCGATCAGGTCGGTCGGCTGGGCAATCGTGCCTGCCGGAGGGTCTGTGCGGATCACCTGGTCCTTGGGCACCGTGGCGCTGGCCTCCTCGGCCCGGATTGCGGCCAGGTCCTGGTCCAGAAGCGAATTCTGGGCGTTCTCATAGCTGAATCCGGTGAGCGACGGCACCCGGCGCGAGTTGTCGGGCAGATCAACGCTTGGCGTGAGGCTGAAGGCCCAGATCATGACGGAGAGCACGATGACGACGACGCTGAGGATACCGGCCCAGATCCAGATCACGGGTGGGCGGCGCTGCGTACGCACCATGGATTCGTCTTCGGTGAGCTGCTTGAGCGCGAGCTCGGAGCCGGAAGCCGCCAGCGGGGCAGCAGCGAACAGCCCGCCGCTGGAGTCATCGGACGTGGGGTACTCCGGAATCTGCCCTGACCCAGCCAGCTCGACGTCGGTGCGGAACTCCACGGCACTCTGGTAGCGCGCGAAACGGTCCTTCGCCAGGGAATGCAGCACGACGGCGTCGAGCGCGGGGGACACCCGGGAGTTGATCGAGCTCGGTTCGACCGGGGTCTCGCTGACGTGCTGGTAGGCGACAGCCACGGCGGAGTCTCCGCGGAATGGCGGGCGGCCGGCGAGCATCTCGAACAGGACCACGCCCGTGGAGTAGAGGTCGGTGCGGGCATCCACCGATTCACCCTTGGCCTGCTCGGGGGAGAAATAGGAGGCCGTGCCGAGGATGGCCGTGGTCTGCGCCACGGTCGTCGAGGAGTCGGAGATGGCCCGCGCAATGCCGAAGTCCATCACCTTGACCTGACCGGTCTTGGTGATCATGATGTTGCCGGGTTTGATATCGCGGTGCACGACGCCCGCGCGATGAGAGTACTCGAGGGCTGTCAGAACGCCGACGATGATGCGAACGGCCTCGTCGGACTGAACCGGGCCCTCGCGGATGATGTCCTTGAGCAGTCGACCGTCGACGTACTCCATCACGATGAACGGGATCTGCGATTCGTGGCCGCCGATCTCGGAGACAGACTCCTCGCCCGCGTCGAAGACGCGCACGATGGTGGGGTGAGCCATACGGGCGGCCGCCTGCGCCTCCTGGCGGAAGCGGGTGCGGAATGCCGGGTCGGCGGCAAGCGATGACTTGAGCAGCTTGATCGCGACCGTGCGGCCGAGCCGGGAATCGGTGCCGATGTGCACATCGGACATTCCACCTCGCCCGAGGAGCGCACCCACCCGGTAACGACCAGCGAGCAGACGGCCTTCATCAGTCAAAGCATTACTCCCAGCTCGCGCACACAGAACACCGTATTTTAGCCGTACCTTCCTGAGCCTCCGCTACGCCGCCGGGGTGACGGTGACGGGTGTACTGGACTCCGAGTAGGCCGATGCGACCTGGCCGCAGATGAAGCGGAACTTGACCGTGAAGGTGCCGGCGTCGGGACCCGCGGTGATCTTCGTAGAGGTAGCGTCCGGGCTGATCGGGCCGGGGGAGACGGCGTCGCCGTCGGCCACGACCTCATAGCCGGAGAGGGTCTGGCCGCTTGGGCAGGACTGTGCAGCCCAGGTGACCGTGGCCTCTGCTCCGGCGGCGACCGAGGCGGGGGCGACGGTGGGAGCCGCGGTCGGGTCGTCGGGGGTGACGGCGGGGGCGTAGACCGTGACCGTGATCGTGGAACCCTTCGTCACCGGGCCGGTGGGGTTCACGTCGTAGACGGTGTCGGCGATCTGCTCCGGGGTGGTGGCCGCGTTGCCGGTTTGGACATCCGCTACGAAGCCCAGCCCGGATAGCTTGTCGCGTGCCTCCGTGCTGGTCAGTCCCTGGTAGTCGGCCAGACTGACCTCGACGGTGTTGCTCGTTGGGGTCGGCGTGGGCGCCGGGGTCGCCGAAGGGGTGGGCGTTTTGCTCGGCGACGGAGTCACCGATGCCGGTGCCGACGTGGTCGGCGTCTCCACCGGCGTCGTGTTGTCCTGTGTGAACAGGGCGATCAGGGTGCCGGTGAGTACGAGCGCGAGCAGGGCGATCAGGCCGATCAGCGGCCAGGTCCACGGGCTGCGCTTCTTCTCTTCGGGTTCCGCCGCCGCGGAGGCACGCGTCGCGGGCGCTCCGGTGGGCAGCACGGTCGTGGCCTGCATTCCGCCGGCGCCGGGCATCAACATGGTCGCGGAGGTGGGCGTGACGCCGTTCATGATGGCAGGCACGGATGCCGCAGCGGCCGCGATGTCGCCGCGTCGGAGGGCTGCGGCGGCACGGGACAGGTGCGCGGCCGAGGCCGGACGGTCCGCGGGGTTCTTGGCCAGGCAGGAGATCACCAGGTTGCGCACCGGCTCCGACACCGTGTCGGGCAGGTCGGGGGCGGTCTCATTGATCTGCGCCATTGCGATCGCGACCTGGGACTCGCCCGTGAACGGCCGGCGCCCGGCGAGGCTTTCGTAAGCGACGATGCCGAGCGAGTAGATGTCGGTGGTGGGCGAGGCGGAGCGGCCGCTCGCCTGCTCGGGTGAGAGGTACTGCACGGTGCCCATGACCTGGCCGGTCGCGGTGAGCGGCACCTGGTCGGCGATGCGGGCAATGCCGAAGTCGGTGATCTTGACGCGGCCTTCGGGCGTGATCAACAGGTTGCCCGGCTTGATGTCGCGGTGCACGAGTCCGGCGGCGTGCGCGGCGTGAAGCGCGGCGGCCGTCTGGGAGACGATGTCCAGCACCTTGTCCGCTGGGAGGACATGCTCGCGCTCGAGGATGGTGGACAGTGCTTCCCCGGGTACGAGTTCCATCACAAGGAAGGCGCTACCGTCTTCTTCGCCGTAGTCGAACACGTTGGCGATGCCTTCGTGGTTGACGAGCGCGGCGTGACGGGCCTCGGCGCGGAACCGCTCGAGGAACCCAGGGTCACCGAGGTACTCGTCCTTGAGAATCTTGATGGCGACCGTGCGACCGATTACGAGGTCGATCGACTTCCAAACCTCGCCCATCCCGCCAATGGCGATCCGGGACTGCAGCTCGTATCGTCCCCCGAAGGTGAGCCCTGATGTGGGTCTCATTTGTTCAGCACCGCCTCTAGTACTTCCTTTGCAATAGGTGCGGCAAGCAGATTGCCGTACCCTGTCTGGCCAAGTCCCCCGCCATTTTCAACGAGAACGGTGATCGCATATTTCGGATCCTCTGCAGGAGCGAATCCGGTGAACCACAGGGTGTAAGGCTCGTCCTCGGCGTTCTCCGCCGTGCCCGTTTTTCCTGCCACCTTGACCCCGTCTATTCTTGCATTGCTGGCGGCGCCATCCTGGACTCCGTTGACCATCATTTGGTTCAGTGTTGCCGCCGTTTCGGCGCTCATCACCCGTTTCATCGCTTCCGGCTCGAAGACCTGAATCGGACTCAGGTCCGGGGCGGTCACCTTGTCGACGAGGTTGGGCGTCATCAGCTGGCCGCCGTTGGCGATCGCAGCTGAAACCATCGCCATCTGCAGGGCCGTCGCACGGACATCCGTCTGGCCGAAGGCCGAAAGTGCGGTCTGGGCGTCGTCGAGAACCGTGGGGTACACGCTCTGAGACACGTCGAGGGGGATCGGATAGTCGCTGTTGAAGCCGAACTTCTCGGCCGTGTCGCGAATGGCCTTGTTGCCCAGCTGCAGACCCAGTTCGGCCAGCGGAATGTTGCAGGAGAGACGCAGGGCGGTGGCGAGGGTGACGGTGTCCCCTCCGCCGCAGGTGCCGCCGCCGGAGTTGATGACGATCGCCGACGAGCCGGGCAGCTGGTACGTGGGCGGGTTCGGGAAGGTGCTCTCCGGGGTGAACTTGCCCGATTCCAGGGCGGCCGTCATCACGACCAGCTTGAACACCGAGCCGGGTGGGTTGAGAGTCTTGGTGGCGCGGCTGAGCAGCGGGTTACCGTCGTCGTTCAGCAGCGACTGATAATTGTCGGTGACCTGCTGGTTGTCGTGCACGGTGAGCAGGTTCGGATCGTAGCTGGGCTTGGAGACCAGGGCGAGGATGCGACCGGTCGCCGGCTCGGAGACGACGACGGAGCCGGTGAGGTCGCCGAGGGCATCCCAGGCGGCCTGCTGCGCGACCGGGTCGATTGTGACCTCCACAGAAGCCCCCTTGGGGTTCTGGCCGGTGATCAGGGCGTTCATCTTGTCGAAGAACTGGGCGTCCGACGTTCCGCTGAGTTCGCCGTTAAGGGAGTGCTCCAGCCCGGTGGGCGCACCGTTGAGCGGAATGAACCCGGTGATCGGGGCGTAGAGCGGCCCATTGCTGTAGGTGCGCTGAAACTTGTATTCATCGTCGGCGGGCATCGACTGGGCGATCGGCTCGCCCGCGACGAGGATCGGACCGCGTTCGACGGAGTAGCTGTCGTAGAGCGTGCGGGTGTTGCGGGCATCCGCGGACAGGCTGTCTGCCTGGAAGACCTGCACGATCGTCGTGGAGACGAGCAGGGCCACGAACATAAGCAGGACCACGATGCTCACTCGTTTGAGTTCACGATTCATCAGACCACCAGCCTGGGTTGGTTGCGCACAGTGTCGGACAGGCGCAGGAGCAGGGCCACAATGATCCAGTTGGCGACGAGGGAGGACCCGCCGGCGGCGAGGAAGGGTGTGGTCAGACCAGTGAGGGGAATCACGCGGGTGACGCCGCCGATCACGATGAAGCACTGCAGGGCGATGACGAAGGAGAGACCCACGCCGAGCAGCTTGCCGAAGTCGTCATTGCCGGCGAAGCCGATGCGGAAGCCGCGCGCGACGAGGAGCAGGTAGAGCGCGAGGATCGCGAAGATGCCGGCCAAGCCGAGTTCCTCACCGAGGCTGGCGATGATGTAGTCGCTCTGGGGGACGGGGGTGATCTCTGGACGGCCCTGGCCCAGGCCCGTGCCGATGAGCCCGCCTTTGGCGAGACCGAAGAGCCCCTGCACCAGCTGGTAGCTGCCGCCGTCGGCCGCGTAGACATCCGGGTTGAGGGCGTCGAGCCAGTTCTGGAACCGGCCGTTGACGTAGTCCAAGGTCTGGCTGGCGATGAGGGCACCGCCGAGGAAGAGGGACATGCCCAGCAGCACCCAGCTGAGGCGCCCGGTGGCCAGGTAGAGCATGACCAGGAATAGACCGAAGTAGAGCAGGGCGGTTCCGAGGTCGCGCTGGAAGATGATCACGGACATGGACAGCGCCCAGACGACAAGGATCGGGCCGAGGTCGCGCAGGCGCGGGAAACGCATGCCAAGAAATTTCTTGCCCACCATGGAGAGGCTGTCGCGGTTGCGCACGAGGTAGCCGGCGAAGAAGACGGCCAGGGCGATCTTCGCAATCTCGCCCGGCTGGAAGGTGGCGAAGGATCCGACGCCGATCCAGACGCGCGCCCCGCTGACCTCGCGGCCGAGGCCGGGCACGAGTGGGAGCAGCAACAGTGCCACACCGACGAACCCGGCGATGTAGGTGTAGCGGAACAGCACCCGGTGGTTGCGGATGATCAGGATGACCGCGATCGCGCAGCCGATGGCCAGGGCGCTCCACACGGTCTGGCGCACGGAGGCGCTGGCCCAGCCGGACTCGTCGTTGGCCAGGTCGATGCGATAGATCATGGCGATGCCGAGGCCGTTGAGCAGGGTGGCGATGGGCAGGATGAACGGGTCGGCCTCCCGGGCCACGACGCGCAGCACCACGTGCATGGCCAGAACCAGCACCGACAGGCCGGCGCCGAGCAGCACCAGTGTCGTGTCGATTCGGCCGAGCGCGCCGAGCTGCACGAGCACGACGGTGGCCGCGTTGATGCCGCAGGCGATGAGCAGCAGGACCAACTCGAGGTTGCGCAGCTTCTGGGGCAGGTGCAGTCGGCGCACGCGACCCGTGCGGGGCGGGCGCGCGGGCGCATCCGTCGTCGTGGACCGGTTACTGGACGCTGGCATCTTGGAGCCGTTCGACGATAAGCAACGCATCCGCAAGGGAGGTTGCGCTGATGGTTTTTTCGACCTGCTGCCGGTCGTAGACCCGCAGTTCGGACAGCTCCAGGTCGGTGTCCTCGAAGACGGAGGACAGGGAGAGAGGGCCGAGGTCCTGCTGCACGCCCTGGAAGATGGCGACCGTGCTGCCTTCCACCCCCACGTAGTAACGGGACTGGGTCCACCGGTAGCCGAGGAAGCCGGCGCCGACGATGGCCAGGACCAGCAGGATGATGCCGACCAGCCAGGTGATCTTGCGGCGGCGGGCGCGGCGATTGTCTTCCTCGATCAGCTCCGAGAGATAGTCCTGGGAGTCAGGCTCGAAGTGCGTCTCCCGCACGGGGTGTAGGCGCAAGCTCGACATGCGCAGCGCCCGGCCGCGGGTGGGCTCCTCGCCGAAGGCGAGGGGAGCGGATGCCGACCCGACCACGGTGGGCATGTCGATGCGTTCGGCGGGTGAGCCGATGTCGACGACGACGATGGTGACGTTGTCAGGGGCTCCGCCGTCGAGGCTTTCCTTGACCAGGCGATCGGCCACGCCCTGGGCGTCAAGAGGGGTGAGCAGGGCCGCGGCGATGCCCGAATTAGAGACCACGCCGCTGAGCCCGTCGGAGCAGATCAGCCAGCGGTCACCGGGGAAGGTCGCAAGGATGGAGGTGTCGATCTCCGGCGCCGATTCGACGTCGCCCAGCACGCGCATGAGCACAGAGCGGCGCGGATGCACCATGGCTTCCGCCTCGGTGATGCGGCCGCTGTCGACGAGCCTCTGCACGAAGGTGTGGTCGATCGTGATCTGGGAAAGTTCGCCCTCGCGGAGCAGGTAGATGCGCGAGTCACCGATGTGCGCGATCGCCACCTCGTCTTCCAGCACGATCAGCGCGCTGACGGTGGTGCCCATGCCGGTGAGTTCGGCGTGCTCGAACACGGTCTCGGCGAGCTGTGAATTCGCGGCGATCAACGCCGCCTGCAGGGCGAACTCGGCGTCTTGCGGGGACTGGAAGTCCCGGTCAGCTTCCATGATGCGTTTGGTGGCGATCGCCGAAGCGACGTCGCCGCCGGCGTGCCCGCCCATGCCGTCGGCAACCAGGAAGAGATGGCGCCCGGAATATCCGGAGTCCTGGTTGTTGGACCGAATCTTTCCAACGTGGGACGTGGCCGCGCTGTGACTGACTGTCGCCATGCAGCTACCGCCGAAGCTCGAAGCTGGTTGCGCCGATCTTGACGGTGGTGTTCAGGGGGACCGGAGTCGGCACGGCCAAGCGGTTGCCGTCCAGGAAGGTGCCGTTGGTCGAATCGAGATCCTGGATCATCCACTTGTCGTGCCAGAGCATCAGACGCGCGTGGTGGGTGGACGTGTAGTCGTCACGGATGACGAGGCTCGAGTCGCCCGACCTCCCGATCGTGATCGAGTCGCCGGTGAGCGGGAATTCGGTGCCGGCCTTCGGGCCGGAGGTGATCACGAGGCGGGTCGCGTTCTGGCTGGTGGCCTTGTCGTCCACGGCGGTGAACGCCGGGCTCGGCCGAGCCGTGAACTGCTCCGTCGGCGCAGAGGCCGCGGTGGCGGGAGGCTGGGTGGCGCTCGGCACGGGCGTGGCGCTCGGGAACGTGGCGGGCGCGCCGGCTGCGCCAGCGACATCTGCCTGCATCTTGCGGGCGCGCTGGCCGAACAGGTCGCTGCGCAGGGCATAGACGATGCCGAAGATGAAGAGCCAGAGCACCAGCAGGAAGCCGAGGCGCAGCACAAGCAGGGTGAGCTCGCTGACGCTCATGCGGTGGGTCCCCAGAATCCATCCATGTCGTGACGTTCGCGGCCGCCGTCGCGGCGACGCTCGGTCACCGGCTCGGAAGAGGATGCCTGCGCGATGACCCGGAAGACGATGCGGGTGCGGCCGATGGTGACGACGGAATCGGGCTCGAGGATGGCCTGCGTGACCGGTGAACCGTTTAGCTGGGAGCCGTTTGTCGAGCCGAGGTCGCGCACCTGGGCACGGGAGCCGTCCCAGAGGATCTCGACATGCCGGCGGGAGGTGCCGGAGTCGTCGATGGTGATGTCGGCGTCGCTGCCGCGGCCGATGACGGTGTGCGACTGCGTCAGGGGGTAGCGCTTGCCGTTGACCTCGACCACGGGGATCCAGGCGACGCTGCCCTTGATCGTGCTGGAGTCGATTTGGACCATGCCCTCACTGAGGCCGCGATCCGCGGACAGGGTGATCGAGACGCCGCCGGCGAACTGGTAACGCTGCTCGCGGCCGTGCAGCTGCACGAGTTCGGTGAGCTCGTCGAGGAGGGTCTGGCCGAGGGCGGACATGCGCTGGAAGTCGGCATGGCTCATTCGCACCGTGAAGCGATTGGGCGCGAGAATGCGATCGCGGGACACGACCGCTGCTTTTGTGTCGAGTTCGCGACGCAGCGCTGAGGTGATTTCCACCGGCTGCAGCCCCGACCTGAAGGTCTTGGCGAACGCACCGTTGACGGCGCGTTCGAGACCCTTTTCAAAACTATCCAGAATGCCCACAGGTCTCCCGATCCGATCCTTTCGGCTATGAGCATGTTACTTGTCCCAAGTGTTAACTCACCCGCCGGGCAATACCCGGTGAGGGTTGTCATCCTACGGGAGCCAGTCCGGGTCGCCATGTCGGGCCCCTATCGGGCGCGTGTTCAGGATGTTCGCCACGCCGCGCAGACCTGTGTTCGCGTGGCCTGCCTGCCTCGAATGGCGTTGTGCCCTCGGAAAGTGCTAATCTGCCTAAGTTCGCGCGAGTGGCGGAATTGGCAGACGCGCTGGCTTCAGGTGCCAGTGTTCGAAAGGACGTGGGGGTTCAAGTCCCCCCTCGCGCACAGTGGGTGTTTCAGGAAATCCAAGCGAACAGGCCGGTTGAGCAGAAATGCTCAGCCGGCCTTCTGCATTTAACGAGTCCGAGCGAAGTCAGGAGCGGTTTCGATGCTCGCCGCTCGGGGTTTTGCGGGTTAAACGCCAACCAGCCTGCTGGTAGGCAGGCTGAAGCGTTCGGTGCGCGGGGTGACGTTCGGAATTGGCGGAGGTTCCCGCTACTGCGGCGGTGCCAGGGCGGGAAGTGCGCTGTGTTTATTCAGCGGTGTTCCGGTGGCTTCTTTGCGTCGGCGTCCTCGGGAGAGACTCTCGCCGCTGTCACGTTCCGCGGTCTTCACGAAGAAGTCGAATATCTTCCGCAGGTTCGATGAGACTGCGGCGAGGGTTGCCGCGAGGTAATTGAAGGCGAACCCGCGACCGGACCGTTTGCTGACGTTGGCGAGGTCCTCGAAATTCTTTGACTTCAGGGTCTTGTTGGCGGACTCGACGAGGCTGCGCATGCCGAAGTATTTCCGGTGCTCTGGGGATTTGAAGGCGAACTTCTGGAGGTGCTTCACGGCCAACCGGGGGTTCTTATTCCGTTCGGCTGGGGCTCCAGCATCCATCGGGATGGTGACGGTCGCTGGTGTGACGGGTCTGGCGACGCGCTTCCCGTTGGCACGGTCGATTGCCATGTAGGTGCCGGGAGTGGGATACATGAAACGCTGGAATCCGTCTTTGTCGGGGCGCCCTTTCGGCTTCATTCGGTAGGCATCGCGTCTGGCGAGGTAGGCCTGGAAGGTGATTTTGTCGAGCTGTCGCTTGGGCTTCTCGGGGTTGAGGGGGTCGCTCACCCGGGTGTTGTAGTTCTTGGCGGCATCGATGAGATCCTGGGGCATCCAGGTGACGTACCAGTTTCCGTCGACCAGGATGAGGTCGCGCCACTGGTTTTGTAGTCCGAGGTCTGGCTTCTTGTAGTCGATGACGAGTTCGCAGCCTCGCTGTCGCACGGGAATGTGGAAGTTGCGCGGTTTCTCTCCGTTGTAGGCCCGGTCCACGATCACGAGGCCGCTCGTGAACCCCAGTCGCTGATGAGAGTCCAGGAGTCGGACCCCAGAACCGATGATTTCACCCGGCCGATGGAACCCAACCGCGGTGATCAGGGAAGGGAAGACCGTGTTCTGGCCTGGTTTGTCCCACACCATGACGCTGATTTCGAGCTCGTAGCCCGCCTTGTCGGTTTTTGCGCCCTGCCCGTCGTGTTTTCCGCCCCGGCGGTACCGTCCCGAGTGCGGGTCGGCATTCCCTCGCCGCATTCCTTTATCTGTTGGGTTGGGTCGCCCGGTGCCTGGGATGAGGGTGGCGTCTGCGGCGATGTTGCCGTGGTATCGGGCCCAGATATCTGCAGGGAGCATCCGTACGCTCGTGTGGAGGAGCTGTTCACAGAGCCAGTCGAGGCGAGCCAGATTGCGTTCGGACTTCTGCAGGGCTTTCGGCGTCGATTGCTTGGCGAGGAGTTTGGCGAATGGTTTGGGCTTAAGTCGCTTGTTCCGAGGGGCCGGATGCGGGTCGATGAGGTTCATCATGCGGTTCGCTGAGCGCCAGAGGCGCTGATATCAGTCGTCGTGGTCGCCCGACCGGTCCTCGATGCCTAGGAGGACGAATACCTCGGCGCCGAAGTGGACGTCAAGGGTCTCAGCGATGCGATGGTAGTTGATGCCGTAGCCGAGTTGGACGTGAAGAAGAAAAAGGACCAGAACTGCCCGGAACGGAATGGTGGGCTTGACTCCTGCATTCGACTTCAGTCGCATAGCTCGCCATTCGAGCAGTTTCGTGACTACTCCGGAGTTGTCGACGATCCGGATGGCATTGGTCAGGTAGGCGCGCGATACGGGGCCGCGGGCGCGCTCTCGCTTGTACTCATGGCGGGTCATGCCAAATGTTGCTTGCATCCGCTGTTCGAGCAGCGCTGCGTCGGAAATGGTGCTCACGGGGTGACCTCCCCGCGCAGCTGTACCCGGTAGCTGTCATCGTCGAGTAAATCGACGTACTCCAGGTAGCGGGGCAGATTTTCGAACTTGTCGACGCCCAGGCATCAACTCCTTGATTCGGGTGCCGGTGCGGAGATGGGCGACAATCCAGGTTGCCCGTAGTCGGTCACCCCGCGGCCTCTGGCCCACTGTGTATTGAGTGAAGCTGGAGAGGAGTTTGCCATCGAGGGTGCGGTTCGGCTTGCCCCAGATGGGAATGTCCCGAAGGACCTGCGCCAGTATCGCGACCATCCACGGCTCCCACTGGCCCTCGAGGGGGACAAGTCGGGGGTTGGTGCCACGGACGGTGATTGTGACGCCGAGCTCGTCAACGAGGACGTCGTCGGGATAGATGGTGCTGACATCGCTGGAGCGGAGGCCAGCTCCCGCGCAGAACACAAGCATGAGCATTGCGCTCCGTCGCTTCTCCGCACTGGGTTGTCCGACCGCCCACAGCGAGAACTCCTCCATTTCCTTCTTTGAATAAGGCGCGGCGATGCGCTTTTTGGACAACGGGGTCATGGTTTCGGGGTGTTCCTCGGGAGCGACGACCTTGGAGACCCGCATCAGAATCGCACGGTAGTTGCGGCGGGTGCCCTCTGAACGGTCGGGGTTCTCCTGGCTGCAGTACATGTCGATGGCCTGTCGGCTGAAAATGACATCGGCCTGCAACGGCCAGCCCTGCTCAGCCACGCACCACAGCGCAAACGCGCTGGTGACGGTGAGGAGCAACGAGGCGGTGTACGTGGTCTTGGGAGCGGCGAGGAAACAGGCGTCCTTCACGAACGCTTCAATGCGCGTCCATTCGGGGTGGCTGCGCTGTGGTTTGTAGTTGGTCATGACTGCGCGCACCCCCTCGTTCATCTGGCTGTAGCTACAGCCAGAGAGTAGACCAGCTACCTCCGACAGGGGCGAATCCGAGAACGCGCCGATGACTGCGGATAGGCTCTGCATATGAGTCCGCGCCCAGCTCGTGTCGCCCCACACGAGTTGTGTGTCGACTGGCCGACGATGCCGAGCGATGACCCGGTCGCCGAGATAGCGCGACGGTTGGTGCTCAACCTGCGGGAAGCCATCGGTGACCGAAGCATTAGAGAGGTTGCCCGCGTTACCGGCGTTGACCGGGCCACTATCGCTGCCGTGCTCAATGGCCTGTCCTGGCCGGACATTGTGACGCTCGCAAAACTCGAGATCGGGCTGCACCTCTTGCTGTGGCCCCCGCGTGCGGGCGAGACGGCCTGAGGAATGGTTGGAAGGTGTATTCACCCTTACTCTGTGCGTTCAGTTTTCATGAGAAGTAGCTTCGCAACAGGGAATGTCACCATCCAGACAGTACATTACACGCTATTTTGGTGTCTTTCCTATCAAAATAAGCGTCAAAATCGTTCAAATTCGCGTTCTTCGATAGCCTGATTGCATGCGTAGACAAGCTGTTCCGGGAGGCTTCAAATTCGAACCGCGGACCTTAGTGGGCGTGCGCAAACAGTTCGGCAAGTCATCTGTGCCGCTTCACCCCGCACCGGGCGTTGATGAGAACGACCCACGATTTCTCGCCGCGCAGCTACAGCACCAAGTTGCGAACGCGGTCCGTGAAGGGGTACTCGTCCGCGGGATGACCCTCGAGCAGTTCGTTCTGAGCGAGAGTGCGACCTCGCTACAGCCGGGCCTCACCTATGACCGGCTCATTCGAATCCAGCGTGGAGAGACCCTGATGCAGCTGGCCGATCTATTCAGTTGGGCGCGACGATTCGACACGGTGCGCGCGATCCTCGCCGACGAGCGAAACTGGCCGGCTGCCGCGAACCGCAACAGCCCTAGCTAGCGCTGCGCCTCGCTTTCGAAGCCATCGCCAGCCGCAACAGGCTTGTATTAGCCGGGTGGCCCGGCCCCCATCAACGCGAGCCTGGAATCGGTGACCAGTAACGGCATGTTCCGCGGTGCGTTTGCCAGCCAACGGTGCCTGGTTCCCATGGCCGGCTACTGCGAGTAGCAGCAGATGGATGACGGCAAGCAGCAGAGCAGGGGATTGGGTATGGGCTTCCTTGTGCGATCCCTGAACGCGCAGTCGTGACGCACGAGGTGCGGGTCAGCTGAAGCTGAGCGGTGGTCGCCGGTCATTCATCGCAGATATTGATTCGTTCAGCTTGACGAATGCATCGTCCAACCACTCCTCGTCGATCCAGAAGGGTCACGTCCCGCTGGGTGGTGTAATTCCTCGTCACCGTGCGGGTCAGTTGGTTTAGTTTAGGCGGCAGCGAGTTCGGGCAGGATCACCGCCTCGTCGAGGACTTCGATGGGGTTGTTCATGGTGGCCAGCTCGAGCATTGATGCTTCGGAGAAGTAGCGTCGTTCGCCGGCCTCCCACTCGTCATGTTGCTCGATCAACACTGACCCGGCCAGGCGCAGCAGGGCCGCCGCGTTGGGGAAAACGCCGACGACGTCGGTGCGGCGTTTGATCTCCTTGTTGACCCGTTCTAGCGGGTTGGTGGACCAGATCTGGCGCCAGTGCCGCCGCGGAAACCCGGCGAACGCGAGGAGGTCGGGTTGCGCGTCGACGAGCATGGCAGCGACTTTGGGGTGCGAGCGGCCGAGCATGGTGGTGACCTCACGGAACTGCTTCTCGATGTGTTCGCGGTCCGGTTGGGCGAAGATGGTGCGGATGATCGAGGCGACCATCTCCTGGGATCCCTTCGGCACGACCGCGAGGACGTTGCGCATGAAGTGCACCCGGCATCTCTGCCAGCCAGCGCCCTGAAAGACGGTCCCGATGGCTTTCTTCAGCCCGGTGTGAGCGTCAGACATGACCAGCTTCACCCCATCCAGACCGCGAGTCTTCAACGACCGCAGGAAGCTGGTCCAGAAGCCCTCGTTCTCGCTGTCGCCAACGTCGAAACCGAGTACTTCACGGCGTCCGTCGGCCGCGACGCCGACCGCGACGACGATGGCCTGGGACACGATCCGGTGCCCGACGCGCGCTTTGCAGTAGGTCGCGTCGAGGAACACGTAGGGGAAGTCTTGTGCGGCGAGGGTCCGATCCCGAAACTCCGCCACTTCCGCATCGAGGCCGGCGCAGATCCGGGACACTCCGGACTTGGAGATCCCGGTATCAGCGCCGAGAGCTTTGACGAGGTCGTCGACTTTGCGGGTTGAGACGCCGTGGACATAAGCCTCCATCACGACGGCGAACAGGGCTTGATCAACGCGGCGGCGCCGCTCCAGCAGCGCCGGGAAGAACGACCCGGCGCGCAGCTTCGGGATCTTCAGGTCGAGGTCCCCGGCCGTGGTGCTCAGCGTCCGCGGCCGGGTGCCGTTGCGGTGGGTGGTGCGGTCGCCCGAGCGTTCGAACGGGGCGGCACCGATGAATACGGTCGCTTCCGCATCGATCAGTTCTTGATACAACGTTTCGGTCGCGACGCGGATGCGGTCGGTGACATCGGTGAGTTTGAGTTCTCCCAGCAGGTCAAGCAGGGCAAACTGGTCTAGAGCCATCGTGTGGTGTCCTTTGTGAGTTGCTTTAGTCGGTACTCACTGACCATCCCACGGTGGCTCTTCACGTTGACGAAGCAACACTCAGAAGCCGGAAACCACACCACTCACAGGGACGTAACCACACTCGTCAGTAACGGCTCAAACAAAGTCCACTCGGGATCGATTGAGGAATCGGTTCGAGACACATCGAAATCCTCCCAAATCACACATCAACCGGTCAGGAGACACGCCCTAATCCGGAACGAGTGCTATTGTCACGATGCCCATAATCGGTACAAAGCACGTAGATTGTCTGGTCACAGCAAATTTTTCACCACTTGGCATGAGCCTCGGCATTTCAGCAGTGGAGATCCTATGTGCAGAAGAATGTCAACGGACGCCAGCTATCGAAGCGGACCAGCGCGGTGACGCCGCTGTCTGAGGCATCCGATCAGCAGACGCTGATGCTCAGCATGGCTTCGGGTAATCAGGCCGCGTTCGGCCTGATCTACGATCGCTTAAGTGTTACGACTTTTGACATCTGCAATCACCATCTGAAGACCCCGGCAGCGGTCGACGAGGCCATGCTCGGTCTGTGGCTGTACGTCTGGCAAAATGCGGCGATGTTGTCGGGGCTGGACGGGTCGCCTTGGTCCATCATTATTAGGACTGCGGAACACCACGCCGAGTTTCACGCTCAGACCGAGTGCCTGGCCCGAGAAACGGATAACACTCTTCTCGGATGAGTCCCGGTCCCCGGATGGCTCATATTCACGCCAGTGACGAGGTCAACGTCGCATGTGAGAACAACAATTTCGTCCCCATCACTGCCCCTGACCGAGTCATGGGCGCCGGGTACACACCGGTCAGATCAGACGGACGTCACCCCGGCAAGATCGTATTCGGGATCTTCGCGGCCTTGCCGAAATGGAGCGGCCACTCATTTCGGAGCGCACCGTTACCGGGCTCGCAGTGGCGAGGGTGAGAGGCCGGACCGGTGGGCTCCATTTCAAGATGACGCCGGACCAAGATTCTCTCGGCCATGGCTGCGACGGGGCAGAGAAATGAAGGTGGGCACCCTCCACAAGGAACTTGGAATCAATCCGCATACGTTGTATCGACATGTTTAGCCTGCGGGGAAGTCGCTGTCTGAGGGGGCGAAGCCTCTCGAGGAAATAGCTCACCCGGGGAATACGGGCGGCATCGAAGCGCACTTCGGAGTGCCGCTGAAGTCGAATGCTGGCCGCGTCCTGAGGTTGCGAGACATTTGCATCGCCGCCTGGTTTCGTTGGCTCTTATTCGCGTTGAAACTAGTGAGGAAACGTTACTAGAGCAGGGCTGCAACCGTTCTCTCCGCTGCCTTTCGACGACCGACCCGCCATCGTCGGGGCAGCCTCTCGCGAGACCCTCCTTCTCCCGCTGGCCCGCGACGTGGATCATCGCCGTGCGCGAGCCACAACAATCAGCTAACATCACCGCATGAAGCGCATAACGTACAACGGCGGTTCCATTGTCACGAGCAACAGCATCACGACAGCGCTACTCGACTACATCACCTCTGTGGCCGATAGCGACAACAGTGTGGCTGTGGGTGTCACCACGCTCGACGAGAACGACGAGACATCCGTACACACGCTAATTCTCAGCCCAACCAATCAGTTCGACGTCGTCGATGTCGACGTCGAAGGGATTACGGAGGAAGATGAAGCTACGCGTTTCCCGTTACCTGAAATGCCGATGATCGGTATTACCGGCACCGTCGAAACCACAGGCGACGCTGGTCGGACAGCCAAAGACTTTAACTTTGTCGCTAACGAAATCGACAATGGCCTTGGGAGCACTCATGGGTAAATTTATCTACGGGACTCCGTCGATCACCGTCAATTTCGACGACCGGGTGCTCGCGCACCTCAAGGTCGTCATTCTGTCCAAGGTACGCCGGGGGGAAAGTTTCACGTTTTCGTGGGAATACTCGGCGGCATCAGGACACGGTCACAGCACCATTTGGATCCACCCAACGATTCCGCTTCAATTCGACTTCTTCGGTAATAGGGAGCCCCTCCTAAACCGTGCTTGGGTCGAAGAATTGGTGCGCCTGTCAAACACACCGGGCGGCCTGAGGGTAACGCCGGAACCGGCCGAGCTGGAGGCGCCCGCACGCGATCGATAATCGCCTGACTACTCCACCCTGGCCCCCGGCGTGAAGCCTGCCAGCGGGGTCATGGCCAATGGATGCGCGACGTCGTGTCGACGACCCGGATTGCGACGGACGCACTCGCCCTCAGGGGCTCCATCAGGTCAAAGGGCTAAGGCACGCACCCACTTTCGGGGCAATGATAAACTTCGCAAAACTTATGAACTTGGGCTGTGGTGTCCGCGGAAGTTCCGGTCGGCCTCGCCCCGGAAGGACTATTTAGCCATGTCCCAACCTCTCTTCGAAGCGAGCACGGTGCCACCGAGACTCCTGATCCTCGGGATCACCGCCTGCCCCACCGGCATCGCGCACACCTACATGGCGGCCGAAAAGCTTGAGAGCGCAGCGGCTGAGTTGGGCTACGAGATGAAGGTCGAGACGCACGGCTCGGTCGGCGTCGAAGGCACCTTCAGCCAAGACGACATCGACCGTTCGGACGCAATCGTGATCGCGGCCGACACCAAGATCGATTGCTCGCGCTTCGCGGGCAAGCGGATCGTCTCCGTCGGGGTCGCCGACGGCATTCACCGCCCCGCCGCCTTGATCCGGGACGCCCTCGCCGCCGAGCCGTCCACCGTCGGCGACAGTTCCAGCCGCGACGCCACGCCCTCGCGCAGCGGTAAGGCCGACTTCGGAAGCACCCTGTACCGCGCACTGATGAACGGCGTGTCGTACATGATCCCGTTCGTTGTGGTCGGCGGGCTCCTGATCGCCATCTCGCTCTCCTTCGGCGGCGAGGCGACCCCGAATGGGCTCGTCATCCCGGAGGGCAGTTTCTGGCTGACGCTCAACCAGATCGGCGGACTCGGTTTCACCCTGATGGTGCCGATCCTCTCTGGCTTCATCGCCTACGCCATCGCCGACCGGCCCGGGCTCGCACCGGGCATGATCTGCGGCTGGATCGCCACGACCGGGGCCTTCTACAATTCCGAATCAGGCGCCGGCTTTATTGGCGGCATCATCACTGGTTTCCTGGTCGGCTTCGTCGCCCTCGGCATCAAGAAAATCCCCGTGCACCGCTTTATCAAGCCGATCATGCCGATCCTCGTGATCCCCGTGCTCACCACCGTGATCGTCGGCGGCGCCTTCGTGCTCGCCCTCGGCCAGCCGATCAGCTGGGTCTTCTCCACCATGACCACGTTCCTCACCGGCCTGCAGGGTGGCAGCGCGATCGTGCTTGGCCTGATCCTCGGCGCCATGGTCGCCTTCGACATGGGCGGCCCGATCAACAAGACCGCATTCCTCTTTGGTGGAGCATTGATCGCGGAGGGGAACTCAGCCCCGATGGGCATGGTCGCCGCCGCGATCGCCGTCCCGCCGCTCGGGATGGGCTTGGCCACCCTGATCCGCGGCCGCTACTTTTCCAAACCAGAGCGTGAAGCCGGCATCGCCGCACTGTTCCTGGGATTCTTCGGCATCACCGAGGGCGCGATTCCGCTCGCCGCGGCCAAGCCGTTGCAGGTCATCCCGGCGAACATGATCGGTGGCGCCATGGCCGGAGGCATTGCCGCCCTGCTCGGGGTCACCAACTCCGTACCGCACGGCGGCCCAATCGTCGCCGTCTTCGGTGCGGTCTCCGGGGTGCCGATGTATTTCGCGGCCTTGCTCACCGGCGCCGTCGTCACCGCCCTCGTTTCGGTGCTGCTGCTCGGCATTTCCGCGCGCAAGTCGACCCGCCACGCTGCAGCGACGGGTGCGGCCACGGGCACCGCCGCCGGGGCTTCCGGTCCTGTCCCCGCGCCCACGGGCCCATCGGACGCGGATGCCGGCACGGTCAGCTCGGTCGCGTCCGAGTCCGAATCGTCGCCTGTGCCCCCGGCGAAGAAGACGGTGCTCGACTATATCGACGAACGCACGATCGTGCTCGACGTCGACGAGACCGACCGGGATGCGATGATCAGCACCCTCGCCGGCCTGATGAGCAAGACCGGCCGCGTCACCGACGAGACCCTGGTGACCCAGGCCGCCCTCGCCCGTGAGAAGCACGGCACGACGGGCATCGGCGACGGCATCGCGATCCCCCACGCCAAGTCGGACGGTGTAACCGCCCCGTTACTCGCCTTCGCCCGCAGCACGCAAGGCATCGACTGGAACTCAGCCGACGGCTCCAAGGCCACGCTGATCTTCATGATCGCCGTCCCGGAGGCGAAGGCCGGAACCGAGCACCTGAAGGTACTCGCCCAGCTATCCCGCGCCCTGATAAAGCCCACCTTCCGCGACGCCCTCCAGGCCGCCACGACCCCCGCGCACGTACTCGAGGCGCTGGCCCTGCAAGTCGGCGCGAAGACGGTCGCACCCGACGCTTACTAGAAGCCTGCTGAGGGACCACATCGGCAACCCAAGCGCTGAGTCACCAGCAGACCAGAACCGCCGCGGCTAGGGATCCAGAACTCAACGATGCTGGCCTGCCATGGCGGGTGTCACGAGGGAACCCCGACTTGGTCGGCGCAAAATGTCCAGCGCTTCCACGTGCCATGTGTACGTCCTTCCACGGGCCGATCCTGATCCCGTAAAAGGGACGTTCAGCAGACGCGACTAGGTGCCCATCGCTCCGAATGCTGTGGAGTTGATTGCTAAGTGGCGATAAATATTTGATCCGGCCCGTTGCCGATCGAATGCCGGACTTGACGTTCGTGACCATGCTTGAGGTCAAGGTCGGCAAGAGTCGGTTGCACCTGGGCTTTCACCCGAGCGACCAAAAAGCAGAAATTGATCGCCTGTTGGGCATGGGGGGCCAAACGGACGGATACCGTGCGAGAGGAGCAGTCATGGGTTGTGCTCGCCGATCCGGAGTGCAATGGATTCTGCATTCAGGAATCCCCAAACTTCACGGGATCGAGCCCCATGAAGCCAGATCGTTCTGGTGAGGCTTATTGACCGTTTCCGCGAGCTGGTTGACTGCGAGTTCCTGATCGCGAAGAGCCAGGATAATCCGAATGCGCGTGGCGTCGACGAACATCGCGAAAACCTCCCTGGCTAATTCGACGTATTCACTATCGGGGTCCAATGTGCAACCATTCGCGTTTGCATTAATACGCAGAGTATTGCATATAAGTCCGGCCTGCCGGTCAGTAGCCCCGTCACGAAAATGCCTGGGCCACCACGTGAAATCGGAACCTCCGGATCTGGCGACGGCCGCTCCTTTACGCAGCGCTGCCACGTGCAACTGAGGATACTTATGGGGGAACGGGCTACCCTTCTCGACGTCAGGGCAACCGGCGCTCTTCGGTGCCCAACTGAGATACTCAGCAGCGCAACGTCGTCACATTACTAGCATCTTTTGGTTACTCGGAACGCCCACACCGACTCTCTTCCCGTCGATGAAGTTTCCCAGAGTCGGCTCTAGCGAGTGGTGCGCACCACCCGGGTGAGGCCGGCCGGCACTAGCAGGGTGCCGTCGACCGGAGTGTTGGTGAGCAGCTCGGTGCCGGTTGCGGGCACGGCGTGGTCCGCATCCGTGTGGTTGATGTGGAAGTCCTCGGTGTCGGTCGAGCGGGTGACCACCTCGACGCCGCCGATACCGTGGGCCGCGTCGATGCCGGCCGCATTGAGCGCGTCCATGAGGAGTGAGCCCAGGTCGCTGCCGACGAGCTTGGTGGACAGATACCATGCCGACCCGGCACCGAACGCGTTCCGGGTGATGGCCGGTCCGCCCGCCGCCGGTCCGTCGACGTACCAGGCCAGAACCTCGGCGGTGGTCACCTCGATGTCGTCGGTCCACGCGGCACCGGTGCGGGAGTCGCTGAGCGTGACGGTCTCGTTCTCGTGCAAGGGCAGGAACTCGGGGATGGTGAGGCCGAGGACCTCGCGGAGGGCGCCGGGCGCCGCGCCGGGATAAACGGTGTCGTTCAGGTCGACAATGCCGGAGAAGTAGGAGACCACAAGGTGGCCGCCGTCTCGCACGTACCCGGTGAGGTTCTTCGATGCGGCTTGTCCGGCGAGGTAAAGGCTGGGCGCGATCACCAGGTCATAGCTGCTGAGGTCCCCGGTGGGATGAGCGAAGTCCACCGTCACGTTGCGGTTCCAGAGCGCCGCGTAAAACGCCTCGATGCGCTCCGCACATCCGGTGGCACCAGTGTTGAGACATCCGTCATCAAGCCCACGCACCGAGAGAACGGGCTTATGTCAGGTTGGCCACACCGCCGGTGGTCGAGATTGCTCGTGGTTTTGCCAGGCTCAATCACACGCGCGACGTGCCCGATTTCCCGCAATAAAGGCCTTGGCCGACAATCAGCACTAGAAGTCGGGCACGTCAGAGCCAGCGTGATCAGATGAGTCAGTTCGCGAAACCCCCGCTATCGGCGTCGGGTATTTGAACACTGGGCCCGTCTAGCTTTCTGGGCTCATCCGGCAACGAACGC
>NZ_SOFU01000043.1:0-79312 GCF_004402245.1 Cryobacterium sp. TMT2-18-2 | reverse complement strand
CGGCGCATTGCGATCTGGACCATTCCCTGGATTGGCAGTTCGACGGGCTGACCGCGCACGACAACCTCGCGCACCTGTGCCCGGCGTGTCATGCGTTGAAGAGCGAGACGGGGTGGCAGGTGTTGCACCATCGGTGATGGCACGCTTGAGTGGACGTCGCCGACCGGGCGCACGTTCGTGAGTGAGCCGGCCACGGTCATCCGCACGGCGTCGACCACACCGTCGCAAGCCCCACCCAGCCGGGATACCCAGTCAGAGGTGCCCGCGCCGTTCTGAGGACGCGCGCGGCAGACACGCGAAACCGACCAGGAGTGCACCCTCGAACCATCCGCCGAGCGGAGCGCCCACCGGTCACCACAGGAGAAGCACTGTTCCGACCAGGATCAGCAGTCCGGCGAGCACGGCGACGAGACGCATCCCGTGAAGGAACACGAACGGCAGATATTGCGCACTGACGATGACCATGCTTGCCGGCACGAACAGGGTCGGTTCGGTCAGTCCCAGGGCAACGGCCGCGAGCATGCCCGAAGGGACGGTGAATGCGATCCGCGTCGCGAGCGTCGTCAGGGGAAAAATCAGCCTCCCCCCAGGAACAGCGTTGCGGGCTAGCTGAGTCGAAAGGACGCGGCCGACTGCTCTGGTGGTTGTTATCCCTTGTCCTTGGGCCGATCGCAACTTTCCTCATCGTGGTGATGCCGCGCGGCGGTCTCCGATTCTGAAGTCCAAGAAGGGCGGCGGCGAAGAGCCCGAGACGCATCGTCACGGTCGTCAGTTACGTAAGTCGAGATCCTCGACGAGCTGGGCGACTCGCGTGCGTGCTGCCACGTTGAGGCCGCGGATGGGGCGCGGCAGCGAGGCGGGAGGAACGAGCCCCAGGTGTTCCGCGATCGTGGCCGTCACTCGCAGACTGCCCTGAGCGGCGAACATCTCCCAGAGCGGCTGCAGACGCTGAGATTCCGCGTCGGCCGCAGCGGTATCTCCTGCCTGTGCTGCGCGGGTGATCGTGAGGGCCAGTGCGGGGAGTGTGCCGCCGATCACCGAATACCAAACCTCGCATCCCGCAAGCACGCCGATGGCGGACTCGACCGCCAGGTGCGTGCCGAACGCGGTGTGAGACATCCGTCGTCAGGCGAGATTTCGAGCGTGAACGGTAGAACGGGCAGAAGCAGTGAGAGCCCGACCGGGGATGCGAGGACGCCCCGGGTGAGCTGCCCACAGGCCTGGGGATACGGAACACGGCCGCGGTTGCGGCGGCACCGGGGATCGTGAGCGGGCCCAGGAACTCGATGGCCACCGCGGTGCCGATCGGGATTCGCTCCGTCCGTGAGGCGCAACCACGCCGTTCCGGCAGCAGCCACTGTCGCAATCAGGTCGACGGAGAGCGCAGAGCCGAGCTGAACGGACAGCATGGCCGTGACAGCAAGCGCCGAGACGGGAATCGGGATGCTGCGGTGGTTCATGTCAGGCATTTCCGGACAGTGCGTTTGCTCCGAGCCGGCGCTGCGCGACCTGAACGTTCGAGCCGAGGCGAATGAGCTCCCGCTCCAGCTCCCGAGCTGCTGCCAATAGTGCGTCGTCGTCGAGCGGTTCGAGCGCGTCGAGGATGAACAGGGCGCTGGTGGTGGTGTCGGTGAGCTGGGTGCGACGTGCTTGACGCCAGTTCCAGCGTCGACACGTCACACCGCCCGTGTCGGTCCACACGACCTCCCCGGCGTCGGGATGCTCAGTCACGGATGCGCCCTCGGACATGATCTCGAAAGGTTCCGACCCGGTTGCGCGGATCAGGCGTGGTGCTCCGACGTAGTGCGCCAGGTCCTCCCCGCCGAGCGGCACCGCGTGCAGAATCGAGATTGCGTTGTACAGGTCCGTGAGCCGATTCACACGGGGCAGCCCGGATGCCGCGCGGCGCATGAGCGCCTCCAGACTATTGCGGGTGCGCTGTGGCTTCGCACCGAACGCCCGATACGCCTCGCGCCACGCGGCAATGTGCGGAACCTCCTCGACAGCCTGTTGCTGGAGCGTGGCACGAGCGACCTCTTCCGCCGCGAGGAGCAGCGCCTCGCTTGCCTCATCACTCGGGCCGGGCTCGAGTCCATCGACAGCGACCAACACCGCCCGGTAGTCGGGCCGTAACGCGAAGACGTCATCGTCGATTCGGGCGGCGTCGAGAAACGTGTTCAAGGCCGTCCGGTCAGGCATCAGCTCGTTCCATTCGGGTAGCCGAGCCGACGCCCGGGTCAAACACTGTCAGTGAGAATCGTGCTGCGTGCGCGCCGCCGTTGACGTAGGCATGGGCTACGTCGCCGGGGAAGCAGAGCGCGTCGCGATCGTTGAGCGTGACCGTCTGCTCTCCCGACGAAATCGAGATCGCTCCCACGTGCACCTGCACGAGCTCTCTCGTGCCGGCCGTATGCGGTTCACTCACCTGTCGATCGCCTGCTTCGAGGGTCCAGTCCCACAGTTCGACGACGTTCGGCGGTTCAGTCACCGCGACGAGCACTCCGCGCCCGCCGTGCGCGCCGGTCCACAACACCGCGCCCTCGCCCCTCCGGGTGACTTTCATCGGCTTCGATCGGGGCGGTTCGACCAGATCGGGGAGGCCCACGCCGAGGGCGGCACTGATCCGGAGCAGTGTCCCTACGCTCGGGTTCGCGGCACCCTGCTCGATGTTGACCAGCATTCGGCGACTCACCCCGGTGCCTTCCGCCAGCTGGTCCAGAGTCCACCGGTGCTGTTGGCGTTCGTGTTTGACGCGCACACCGATGGCGGTCGCAAGTTCCGCAGCACCTTCATTCATAAGTGCAAAATAGTGCACTATTGGTGCATCAATCAAGGTTTCCTCGGGTACCAACAGTCGTTCTCAGTGGGGGAGGATGACGATCTTGCCGATGTGTCGTCGCTCGGAGAACTCTTTTTGGGCTTCCGCAATCTCGGTCCGGGCAAACGTGCTGCTGAGCTGAGGACTGACCTCGCCGCCGCGTGCAAGCTCGACCAGCCGACGAAAATGAACCCGGGTGTGTATCGAGGATCCGATCAGTTGCACATTGTGAAGATAGAGGCGACGGAGGTCGAAGTCGATCACCGGCCCCGCCACAGCACCCGCGATCACCCAGCGCCCGTTATCCCGAAGCATCGGCATCATGGTGGAGACCCCCGGTCCACCGGCGACGTCAGCAACCACGTCCAACCCCGCCGGGGCGGTGGCACCGATCTCGGCGAGGATACCGGGTGAGTCCCGGTTGAAGACCTGGGCTGCCCATTGGCGAGCACGGCATCCCCTTTGGACCCACTCGTGATCGCCAGGACCAGTGCGCCTCGAGCGGCCGCCAGCTGAACGAGGGCGAGACCGACGCCGCCGGATGCTCCCGTCACGAGCACGGTTTCGCCGCCTCGCACGTCGGCACGTTCAAGCATTCCGATCGCGGTGCCGAACGCCACCGGCAGGCACGCCAGCTGCTCATCCGATAGAGGGGAATCCTGAACGTCATGAGCATGAGTTGCATCCACGGCGACGTACTGCGCGAACCCGCCATCGGCCTCGCTGCCCAGGTACCCCACCGGAGACGCATCCTCGCTTTCGCATCCGTAGATAGCCGGGTCCACGAGCACCCGGCGGCCCAACAGCTCGTCGGTCACACCATGACCCACCTCGACGACAATGCCGGTGATATCCCCACCCTGGATGCGCGGAAAATCAAACGAACCCGGCCAGCCGGCCTGCGCCGTGGGATCTTCCGGCAACCCATATGCTCCCCGGCGCGTCCAAATGTCTGTGTTGTTGACGGCAGCCGCCGTTACTTTCACCAGCACCTGGTGGTACTGCGGCCGCGGCCGGAGCCAATCGTCGTGCAATTCCAATGCTTCGGGGCCACCGAATCTCATCAGTACGGCTGCCGTCATCGCATAATTCATCCTTCGAGCCTGCCAGTGTCAGCGGGCTTTCGTGAAGTGGGTTCCGCCGAAGCCCTGATCCCTGCGAGACACTGCAGATTCCCCGGTTTCGCGGTGTTGGGCCAGGCCGAGGGCATCGCCTTCACCGAACGAGTTCCTGCCCACCATGCACGGGTTCGATGCGTTCTTCGGCAACCACTGCCACTTGAATACCGAGAAGAAGACGGAAATCGGCCGCCGCCGTGCAAAGTCAGATCGGGCTCACCACAGTGTCTCGCGCAACCGTTCCTGCCGTTTCAGTCCTCCAGAGCCTTGCCCCGTTTCTCGGGGAGTCCGAGAGCGCCGAGTGCAGCGACCACGAAGAACATTGCGAAGACCGTGAAAAGAAGTGCGGTCCCGCCCATCTCGCGTAGCATCGGCACGGCCAGCGGAGCCAGGATGGCGGCGATCCGTCCAACGCCGGCTGCCCAGCCGGCCCCGGTGGCACGGATGCGGGTCGGGTACAGCTCAGGGGTGACGGCGTAGAGCGCTCCCCACGCACCCAGGTTAAAAAAGGAAAGAAGCATGCCGGCACCGATCACCTGGGTGGCATCGCCGGCTACCGCGAATAACGCCGCCGCAAGTGCGGAGCCGGCAAGGAATACGGCCAGTGTCCTGCGCCGTCCCCAATGCTCGATGAGGTACGCCGAAGCAGCATAACCCGGCAGTTGGGCCACGGTGATGATCAGCGTGTACGCGAAGGAGCGAACGAGCGAGTATCCCGACGCGACCAGGATGGTCGGAAGCCAGATGAAGGCGCCGTAGTAGGAGAAGTTTACGCAGAACCAGACCAGCCACAGCGCACCGGTTCGGCGACGCAGGCCGCGCGACCACAGCGCGGTGACGCGTGTCCGGGAACCGGTTTTGATCGTCCCCTCACCTGTCTTTGCGGGGCACGCAGAATCATAGGGTCCGGCGGTGATTCCGGCTGACTTTTCGAAACGTCGGACGGTCGATTCCGCCTCAGAGAGGCGGCCACGCGACTCGAGGAAGCGAACCGATTCCGGCAACCGAAGGCGCACGACCACCGCGTACACGGCCGGAACCGCTCCGACAGCGAGTGCCCAGCGCCAGCCGTCGGCCGATGACGGTACGACCAAGTACCCGATGACTGCGGAAACGGTCCAGCCAATGGCCCAGAAGGATTCGAGGATGACGATGATGCGGCCGCGAATTCGTGGAGGCGCGAACTCGCTCACGAGCGTCGAAGCGACCGGGAGCTCACCGCCAAGACCGAGCCCCACGATAAATCGCCATGCAATAAGTACGGCCACAGTCTCGGACAGTGCCGACGCTCCCGTCGCGAGACCGTAAACGAGAAGGGTGAGAGCGAAAACCTGGCGTCGGCCGATACGGTCGGCCAGCAAACCACCGAGAACTGCGCCAATGGCCATACCGACGAACCCGGCGGATGCGATCCAGGACAGCTCCAGGTCGGAGACTTGCCATTGCACCGCCAATTGTGCAAGAACGAAAGAAATGAGTCCAACGTCCATCGCATCAAGCGCCCAGCCCAATCCGGAACCCACAAGCACACGACGGTGCTCTCGGGTGAACGGCAGCGCATCCAATCGCTCGGATCGACTGGGGCGTGCACGAACTTCAGCCATCAGGTTCCCAATTCAGCGTTTGTGACCAGGCGGCGAACTGAGGGTGAAGCCTCTGCCGGATAGTTGAACCCTATTGCACGAGACCTGGCCGACGCGTGTGTGTCATGGAGCGGCGGCGCCGGGGTGCGAGACTGGCCAGACACAGTCGGCCGAGCGGGCGTACCCGCACTAGCCCAAGGAGTTCAACGATGAACACACCCATCACAGCATCCGTCCCAGCGCCTATTGCCGGCCTCTCCGCCCGCGTCGAACGAGCAGATCTCGATGTCGCCTCCTCATTCGCCGCGTTCGTCGAGAACGAGGCGCTGCAGGGAACCGGAATCACCGCGGACGCCTTTTGGCCGGGGCTGAGCACGCTGATCAGCGACCTCACTCCCCGGAACACGGAGTTGCTCGGCATCAGGGATGACCTGCAGGCCCAGATCGATACCTTTCACCGGGCCAACCCCGGCCAGCCTGACCCGGGCGAGTACCGTGCTTTCCTCACCAGGATCGGGTACCTCGCGACCGAACCCGGGGACTTCACCATCACCACCTCGAACGTCGATGCGGAGATCGCGTCGCAGGCGGGACCCCAGCTTGTCGTTCCGCTGCTCAACGCGCGGTTCGCTGTCAACGCGGCGAACGCCCGCTGGGGTTCGCTTTACGACGCGCTGTACGGCACCGACGCGATATCCGAGGACGGCGGTGCGTCCCGGGCGGATTCCTACAACGCCGTCCGCGGCGGACGGGTGATCGCGCGCGGACGGGCCCTGCTTGACCAGGCCATCCCACTCGAACGGGGCTCGCACACTGATGCCGTTGCTTACCGAGTCGAGAACGGTGCGCTGGTCGTGGCTTTGACAGACGGATCATCCGCTGTCCTGGCGTCGCCCTCGGCGCTGGTCGGCTACAGGGGAGAGGCGTTGGAACCGTCGTCCGTGCTCTTCCGACATCACGGACTGCACCTCGACGTGATCGTTGATCGGACCGCACCTATCGGGGCCACGGACAGTGCGGGCATCCAGGACATCGTGCTCGAGTCCGCGGTCACCACGATCATGGACCTCGAAGACTCGGTTGCCGCGGTCGACGCCGAGGACAAGGTGCTCGGCTACCGCAACTGGCGCGAGCTCATGCGCGGCACGCTGAGCGAGACCGTCAGGAAGGGCGCCGGCGTCTTCACGCGCACCATGAACGCCGACCGCGTCTACACGGCTCCTGACGGCGGCAAGGTGACGCTGCCCGGCCGGAGCCTGCTGCTGGTGCGCAACGTCGGGCACCTGATGCAGACCGAAACCGTGCGGGATGCGTCCGGCGTCGAGGTCTTCGAAGGCATTCTCGACGCGGTGCTGACCGTGCTCGGTTCGTTCCCCGACCTCGTCGGCGAGACCCGAGGCGGCAATTCCCGCACCGGCTCGGTGTACATCGTCAAGCCGAAGATGCACGGCCCCGACGAGGTGGCGTTCACCGTCGACCTATTCGCGCGGGTGGAGCAGCTCCTCGGTCTGCCCCCGCTCACCGTGAAGGTGGGGATCATGGACGAAGAACGGCGAACTACGCTGAATCTGCGGGCCTGTATCGCCGTTGCCGCGGAGCGCATCGTCTTCATCAACACGGGATTCCTCGATCGCACGGGCGATGAGATCCACACCTCCATGCACGCCGGGCCAATCGCCACCAAGAGCGAGATCCGTTCCATGCCGTTCATGGCTGCCTACGAGAACGCGAACGTCGACGCCGGTCTCGCGGCGGGCTTTCCCGGCCGTGCTCAGATCGGCAAGGGCATGTGGGCGATGCCCGATCTCATGCACGACATGCTCGAGCAGAAGATCGCGCATCCCCGTGCCGGCGCAACCACCGCCTGGGTCCCGTCTCCCACGGCGGCGACGCTGCACGCGACCCACTATCACGAGGTGGATGTGGCCGCCCGTCAACGAGAACTGGCCGGGCGGACCCGCCAGGCGCTGGACCCGATTCTTGTCCTCCCACTCGCCGAGCGGGACCTCAGCGACGAGGAGCGCCTGACCGAGCTGGACGACAACGTTCAGTCGATCCTCGGCTATGTCGTTCGATGGGTCGACCAGGGGGTCGGCTGTTCCAAGGTCCCGAACATTCACGGCGTCGGCCTCATGGAGGACCGTGCGACGCTGCGCATTTCCAGTCAACTCCTCGCGAACTGGCTCACCCACGGCGTCATCAGCAAGACGGATGTCGACGCCAGCCTCGGGCGACTGGCGGCGGTCGTCGATGCACAGAATTCCGATGACCCGACCTATGAAGCGCTGATCGGCAGAACCGGGCCTGGGCTCGCGTTTCTGGCCGCCCGCAGACTCATCATCGACGGTGCATCCTCACCCAACGGATACACCGAGCCGATCCTCCACCAGGTCCGGAGGGCAAAGAAACGTCTGGCTCCCGCTCGTCATTTGCTCTAACGGACCTTCATGGGGCACAGAATTCACCGCCAGGGCTTCGAGCCGGCGCTGGGCAGCTGGGTGCCATTTGGGTACCGCGGAGCTCCCCTACTCTGCGGGACCTGACGGTTGTTGTTGTGCTCGATGTGAGGTGCGTGTACCCAGGAGCGGAGGGGGCGGCAATGCTGGACTGCGGGGATGCCCTGCTTGAAGATGGGTTCGAGGAGGCGCAGTGCTTAGTCTGGGAGCCCGTCTCCCGGGAAAAAGACAGTCAGCAATTCCTCGGCCGCACTGAGCTCACGAACATCGCAGATCGCGAGCAGGTTGGCGATGTCCTGCACGTCGCGCCCCGGGCGCTCGGTGGCGGCTTGGTGGCCGTCGTTCAACCGGATGAAAGCGGGTCGGAGTGACCGTTACTGGTTCTGGGGCGTTGCTGGCATCGTCACTCTTTCCTCAATTGGCAGCATCTCCAGTGCTGCTGAGACTCTGCTGGTGCAATTGAACACTTCATAGATCGCCAATCCGCGGTCGGGCAAAAGATGGACGCGGAAGCTCTGCAGGTCCTCAGCCCGCGTCGAAGGAAGGTTATTCATGGCTTCTCGAACACCCAGGCTCTCTCTGGTCGTACTTGTCGGGTTGGTCCTCAGTGGGTGTTCGGCTGGAGTTGGCACCGGTGACTCAGCGTCGGCTGCCGGGGGAGCGATCGAGTTGGCGGTATCGCAGACTTGCGCTGATGGGGCCGACCCGCAATGCGTTCAGGTCAATGGCGAGAATGTTGTTCTCCCATCCGTACTTGAGCGAGCTGGAGTGAAGGATGCCACCATCGCCGAAAGTGAGGGGCAGAACGCGGTTGATGTGACGTTTACCGAAGACGGGGCGGTCGTCTTTAACGCCCTCACGGTGAAGGCTGTCCAAGCCGGGGATTCGGTGCGCCTGATTATCAAGATCGGCGGGGAGATACAGGCTGCCGTCGTGGTGATGGAGGCCATGGAAAGTGATCATGTGCAGATCAGCGTCTCTCCAGACGACAACGCCCAGAAAATCGTAGACCTGATTCATAAAGGCTGAGAAGCGTCGGTGCATCCGGACAAATTCGGGAGAGCGTGGAGGATGAGCTGTGCTGAGCCCAGGTCGTAGGGGGCCCAAGGGGATCCTCGTGCGGGCGGGTTGCAGTGCCGCAGCCGCCGGTGGTGTACCTTCCCGGCGGGACCTGCATACAGGTCTCAGTACGCGTTTACTCGGTGTGGCTCACTGTGCTGAATTGACAGGTGGCTGCTCGTGATTGCGGCGGGACTTGACCAGCAGCACCACGCCGAGGGCCAGCCACCAAAGCATTCCCAGAGGGATCAGTGCCATGGAGGCAAGCCAGATCCCGGGCAGGTCGATCGCTGCTGCCGTCATCAATGGCCCAGCCAGGAGCATCACGAGACGGAGGCCTGCGACTAATCCCAAGACACATAACCAGATCGGAAGGGAGCGGGAGAGAGCCCCGGCCACACAGATGCCCACGGACCAGATAGCGAGCGTAATGAGGCCCGCCGCAAGGAAACCATGGGTTCCCGACATCTGAATGGTGAGGTATGCGGACTCGCCCCATCCCCTATCGAGCGAGTCGATGTAGAGCAACGGCCCCACCGACTCGCGCAAGACCCCTTGCATGAACAAGAACGCAGCCGCGAAAAGTCCGAGCGCGCTCAGGCTTCGGCGGGTGATACTACTCGTGCGTGGCGTAAGCACATCTGAGATAGCGAAACTGGCCACGATGTACGCGAGTGCCATGGTGAACGTTGCGACCGCCGCCAAAGCATAAAACTGCGGATACTGGCGCAGATAGTCGAGGCTCACGGCGGGGTTGTCGGTGTCATCGAAACCGAGAACCGGTCCCATTAGTTCGAGGGTGAACATCGCGATGCCTGCAAGTCCGGCGACGATAACCGCTATCCCACCTGAGCGCAATGCTGACCGATTTATGTTCCCGACCGTTGTTTTCTCCGATGCGGGACGCCTGTAGTTGTCGCTGGTTGCACGCATGGTGCACTCCTTCGGGATAGCTCCGCGCGGACAAGCATGGCGCGCCGGTCACGGTCTGGCGACGCATCGAATGGTACGCGCGAGAACGGTTGCGCAAAATGGATTTAGCAGGCGCCTCCAAGTGCCCTGAATGGATGACGGGCTACTCCTGGAACCCGCCGCGGCTATCGGCCAGCGCTCCATTTAGTACCTGCGATGAACTTCACTATCGAAGTTGTCATATTGGGCGGCTCACGCGGCCGCGCGGGCGGTGGCACCTTGTCGTTCCTGCGACCTGTACAGAACTTCCGGTACCCGAGCAGGCGCCCGTCGAAGCCTGGCTACCTGACGCTTTCCGCGTTGTGCCTTGAAGCTGAACTGCGCTGACGACAGACTCGTTCGTCGGACGCCTGTGGACACAGGTTCGGCACCAATTCGCCGAGATTCCGACGTTCCGGAAGAGTGGCATTCGGAAACCTCTTCCGGTCGGGTTTTCTTGTGCTTTCACGGCATCGTGAGGCTGAGCCAGCGTTCTTCGATGGCATAGCCGAGATGATCATTCATGCGGATGTTGCCGGCGTTGACTTGACCTCCACCCGTGCGATGCGACCTTGACGGCCACGGCGAGCCCTCTGCGGCGGTAGGAACGGTGAACGGACGTGAATTTGGTTTCTGCGCGCGCAGTCATCAGGCTGATGACGCTGATGACGCTGATGGCAACGAGTTCCCGTCATTGATGGCGCCGTAAAGGTGGCGCCCGGATTCCCACAGTTCGAGTACATCAAACTCGTTGCGGTGCGGCACGGATGTCGCTGGCGTGTACGGGTAGTCGGCGTGGTTCACTGCTTCGAGTGCTGTGACCTGAGGCGCCCAGCTGGCAGCGAGTTCCTCGATCAGGAATCCTTGGTCCGTTGCCGCGACGACGGCCGCTTCCAGTGCTGTGAACTTGGCTGGATCGCTCAGGCGCAGGCGTGCACCCCACGATTCGCCGACAACAACGTACCCCGCCGCCGTGAGATGCTGCAGGCGTGGATCGTTGACTTGGACTACCTGGATATCCGCGTTCACGATGCTTTCAGGCTTGCGATCATGTCAAGAAGTCGGCCGCGATCACGTCGGTATAGTGCGGCATGCTCCACGAAATCACTGCGACCCGTGTCTGCGGCACGTTGATCAGTGAAAACGGCAAGATCTTCCATCCGGTGCGCTGCCGCACGGAGCACAGCAGCCTGATCGAACTCATAGCCGTACGCACGGATGAGCCCATCGAGGCGGCCGGGGCGAGCATCCCGGTCCGGAGCGTCATGGTCTGCGTACTCGCCAAGCGGAACGAGCCGATATGCGAGGTACGCGAGGTCCCAAATCCGAGGCCCGGGGGAGGCCAGGTCGACGTCGATCAGACCCGCAATGTGCCCGTCTTGGAAGACCATGTTGTACGGTGCGATGTCGTTCAGGCACACCACCTCGATTGGCTGGTGCGCAGGCAGCTGCCATATGGCGGCCGAATGCGCGAGGGGCGCGCTGGCGTCATGCACCCGTCGGAGCAGAGACCCAGCCTCGTGCAGGATCGTGGGCGACCAGATCCAGCTGGGCATTGGGTAGTGGCCGACGATTCCCGGAAGGTAAGAGAGCACTTCGCGGCCCTGCTCGTCCATGCCCAAGGGCTCAGGTACTTCCGTCACTCCCGCCGCGCGGAGTGTGCTCAGAAGTTGATGTACCGCGGGAGTCCAAGGACCGGCGGGGCGGTGAACGGTGTCGCCTACCCGCACGACAATGCTCGAGTTTCCCCCCGCCAGAACCTCTTCATCCATCTCTCCAACCTAAGGGCTGAAGCGGAACCCTGGACGTGAGCGAGCCCGGCCAGCGTTGCCACTACCACCGAAAAGGTGGCAATTAGGCGTGAGAACGTCTTGACCATTTTCAGTTCGCTCCTGCTGGTGTCGAGGTTGTACGGGACACGGTGCCCGGTGGCCGCGAAGCCCCGACTTTCGGACGCCCGGCGCGGCCGCGTCCTCGTGAACAGGGAGAGTCAACCGGACGGTCTCGCTACGGGCCCAGGCTTCAACGGCCGTCAACAGAGCATCGGTCAAGCCGAACTCGCCGCCACGAAGGGCAGGTGCCACTTACACGCCCATGAGAGGGTGGGCCGGTGTTTGGATCGGGCACGAATCCTGCCATCGTTCCAACCCAGCGCCCTGACTCGGTGATCGCTGAAATCGCGCTGCCCCGTTCATTCACGCCATTGAGCGACGCGAATTCACCGCCATCCAGCGCTGCCCTTCAGGTTGCCCAGGTCGCGATCGATCGCTTTGTTGACGCCACCATTTTGACCCAAATCACAGACGGACGACGAAATCGAATTGGGCTAGCAAAGGACGTCGTTCAGGTCCGTGACGAGTTCGCCGCCCGAGCAAAGAGACACCGAGAGCGGGACGTTTTCCGCATCGATTTTCCAGCAGCCCGCTGGGAGACGCGCGTGCACTCAACAGCAGGGCTGAACGGCGCCGTTCCAGGTCGGTCGGTTCGCAACCCCGGGGCGGCGGGTGCTTGAGCGACGAGCGTCACAGTCGGCTGGATGGATCACACAGCGGGACGCTGAGGTTGGCAAACGGAAGGTGGGCAACGTGATCGGCGATTCGAACGAAAGCGTTCAAGAGGACGATCCTGGTCCTGTTGTCGCGGCCCCGCTGGACCGCTGGCGAGACCTGCCGGCACGGGTGCGCGTGGACGAGCAGAGCATGTCCGTGCCAGCTTCGGACGCACCTGACCCCGAGGGTGGCAGGAACCCTGACTACGACTGGCTGCTCCGCGGCGTGTAAACCAGCGTGCACATCCAATCCGAGGGCAGGATCTGCCAGATCGTTGTCTGGTTGAGGACCATCGCTCCGTGCCGGAACGTAGTGAAGTGGCCACTCTGGTTTGGCAACGCGATTGCTGATGATCGAACCCGGCAGCCGATTTCGGGCGCTCTGAAGTTGAACTTCCGGAATGGACGAGGTTCTACCACAAGCACGACGACGACGAGTGGGACAGTAACGAGAACTCCCTGCGCGATAACGAGGAGGGACGTGCTGTCGCACGGCGAGTAACGGAGGAAGTCGCTACTCGTGATGAGCCCCAACGCGATGCCAGCAATGCCCACCCCGACCGCTGTGCCCAAGCCGCCCGCGACCATGCTGGCCGCGCTCTCGCGAACTGAGCTCCGGTCGACCAAAGCGACTGAAAGGGCCCCTCCGAGCACAGATAGGGTGCAACCAGCAGGCCAACCACCCCGAACTGGGTGGCACCGTTTAGGACTGCGCCCAGCGTCAGATACCTGGACTCTCCTGCACGGTGGTGGTGACTACGGCGTAGCTGCCTGCCCGGTGCAGACGCTCCGTGAAGTGGAGAGGCACGATGTGGATCTCGGTCCTGGCTACACCAGGTTCCGTACGCCCAGTCGGCAGCGAAGGGCGTACCCTGCGACAGGGCCGGTGGATCAGCCTGCGGCCTGTGGTTCATTGGCAGCGGCTCGGCCGGGTATCAGAAATCGGTCGACAGTTTCGGCTACGTCAACGCCGCGAACACCGTGTTCGGGCCGAACTGGGGACACCGATCGATATCAACTGTGTACACAGTACTTCTTTCAGGTCCGGGCGAGCGGATGGCGATTTCCGCTAGCTCCGGCTCCCCAAGAACTCCTCCAGCGCGGCGAGGTCATCGGTATTTATGTGGTCAACGCCGGCCTCGTGCAGTTCAGTCCAGATCGCTTCGCGGGCTTCGCCCGGAATATCGAGGGTCCCCCAGAAACGGACGCGGTAGCCCTGGGAGTGCGCCGACTGCACGTATTCGCGCAGCTTGACCTTTTCGCTTTCCGGCATCGGACCGACGCCCTGCCACACGAATAGCTTGTTCCAATTCTCACTGACCAGCGGCATGAGATCGGCTGGTATTCCAGATGTCAGGTCGCCGGAGCGGCCGTCATAAAATGCCAACCGTGAGTCAAGATTTTGCATGGTTTTTAGAGGGCGGTTGCCGCTGACCACGGCGACAACCGGTGCGGATTTGGTTTTGCCGTTGGTGTACGTGGTCATGATCGAGCGATGCTCAGCCAAGTCTTCCTCAATCGCAGCGTAGGTGCTCTCGCCGTCACTCTTAATGTCGATCAGAAGTTGGAAGCTGCCATCCCAGCCAGAGTAGACACTGCCAGCACGTCCGTCCACGATGCGGTCGAGCGGATCCAGGTAGAGGCTTTCGAGAGTGACCCCCGCCTGGACATCCTCGAGATCGTGAGCGACGAGAAGTTCGCCATCTACGAGCCAAACATCGGCTTCCACACTGGTGAATCCGTGCTCGAGGGCATCAAATAACGGACGCTCATGCTCATAGTCATTGTGAGCGTGGGCGGCAGCCTGCGGTTCACCGAGCACGATGTCGGCCGGTGGTGGTGCGGCCGCGCCGGTGACGGTAGCGAGGCCGACGAGGGTAACGAGAACTAATGCGGTATTTTTGGCCATCAGGGAAGTCCGTTTCTACAAAATGTGTTCCGCCGAGAAAGTCCCGTCGAAATGAGATTGACCGCATTATCGGCTCCACGCGTGTTCCGGTGAACAAGCTGGTTCGGTTTCTAATGCGCAACGGCTACAGTTCTAGCGGCGTCCGGTTACCTGCTGGCGCCGGTCGAACCAACGCACCATGAACGGTCTGGGCCTGCGTGACCGTATTGCCGTGCGGGACGATCCACTGCCGTAATCGTGTCGTGCTGAACTGCGCGCAGGCGAGCCTGCTCGCTCACGGACTGCACGGCCGAATTCAGTTCGCTGACCGGCGGTCGGGCGATGAGCACGCCGGCGACGGCATCATGAACTCCTCGTTCATCAATGACCTCGATGCAACCGCCCCATGTCGGACCGTCGGCCACCGTGTTGACGCCCGCCCAAGTCCACGGTTCCGTCGCTTCACCTACGCCGAACTCCATCAGGGCTTGGTGGTCGGTCCAGGGGATGCCGAAGTCCTCGGACTCGCCCGGATCGGTGAGTTCGATATTGCCTTCGTCCAGCAGTGACGCGCGAAGTGACGCCACGTGCACGTCATCGAGGTGCGGGCCTGGCCCGAGGTGTGTCGCTGTCTCCGAGGAACGATCTGATCGTCGTCGCCCATCGTTGCAGGAACGCCCGGATGGTCGGGTCCGCGAACGCCGCTTCGACATCGGCAGCTCGCGTCTCGGCACGCGCGCCGAGCAGTCGTGTTGTCGGATTCTCGACTGGCACGAGCCCGGTTGCTTCCCTGAAGCGTCGCATCGCCTGCTCGTGGACGGCCTCGGACACCGCAGGAGCGGCGAGATGTCGTGGATCTCCGCGGTGTCTCGATGACACAGGATTTCCTTGCTGGTGCGGTTCAGGGTGCTGCCCAGCGCGTCAACTGAATGGTCCCCTGCTTCGCCCGCGAGCCCAACCTCGACGGAGGCAGATGCGCTGCCCATGCGCGGCGGTTCCGAAGTCTCGGGGGAGCGGCATTCGGGCACGGCTATCGGGACGAATTTGCGGCGCTACTGTCCACACCAGTACCAGGAGTAGACCTCTCCGACATGAATTGAGCCCATGAGCCCATGAGCCCATGAGCGTTTGGCGCTGGCGCACTCGGGTACTTGTGTATACCTAGTACTGGGTCTTATGCTGACGGGATGGCACACGATGCGCAGATGCTCAAGGGAGTCCTCTCCCTCCTCCTACTGCGCCTCGTCCGGGAGCAGGACGACTACGGATACGCCCTCGTGGTTCGTCTTCGAGAGGCCGGGTTCACGGAACTGACGGAAGGCAGCGTATATCCCGCACTGACTCGTTTGGAGTCGGCCGGGCTGCTTGATTCGCGCCTCGTGCGGTCGGCCTCGGGACCGGCACGAAAGTATTACGTTCTCACCGCCGCCGGCCAGGTAGAAGCGACTCGCGCACTCGACGCGTGGACCACGCTCACCGCCAACGTTGATCATGTCCTCAAGTGAAGGAATCCAGAATGAATGTCCTCGACCGCGCCCGCATCGTGGGCGCCACTCTGTCCTACGACCTGTGGCTCGACTTCGCCGGCGTCCCGGGCCAGAGACGACGCGATCTGAGGCGTGAGCTCAGGGCCAACCTCGGTGCTGCGACCGCACTCGTCGGGTCGCGTGATGCCGTCCGAGGATTGGGTAGCACCCGCGGGATGGCCGCAGCTGCAAGCTGCCCAGATCCCACGCGCCCGCGTTGGACAGTCGGATTCACGGTCGGCATCAGTCTCCTCGGACTGTCACTGCTAGCCGAGCTACTCGCTGCACTGAGCTGGCTTGATGGTGCAATGGCTGCAACTCCCGAAAGCCCGGTTACCGGGGCGATGACTTTTTTCCCCGGGTCGAGCCTTACCTACAGCCCGTCCGCCAGTGGCTTCAGCCTCGCGGTCGACGTCGGCTGGGTCTGCCCGGCCGTCGGAATCATCGCCTTCGTACTAGCCTCACGGCCGTGGCGGTTCCTTACCCTCCGCGGTGGGTCGCCCTCGCACTCGCGAACCTTCAACGGGGAGTGATTCTCGAGAATCTGTTTCTGCCGAAGCATCTTCGTCGGGCCAACCCGGCGTCCACTAAGGGCGCTGGAGTCCGAGAACGGAGGCTTACCGTAGCCACTGCTTGTTCACGTGTGCTCGCGCAACCGATTTCTTCAGCCAGCCCGTGCTGTCTGGACGAATTCAGAGAGTCGCCTGACCGTGGCTGTTAACGCCGACCGAGAACAGGACCACTTCTGCCAGGTGAGTTCTCGGGCCAATTCCAGTGGTCGGCAGACCCGTTCGGAGGTGGGGTTTCAATTTCCCGGTCAAACTGCTGTTTCCCGGCCATTAGAGGGCATGGTAGATCGTTTCGTGGGACACATGCCACCGATCGCCACCGCGGTCACTGCCCGGATGCCATACCGAGAGCAATCACCAGAATCGACGCTGCCGGGTAACCACACCACACGGCCATGGATAGGATTCGGCCTGCGCGGATGAACCGCCACGATCCCAGTTGATGTCGGAGCGCCATCGTCTCCACTGGGACCGTTGCCTTGTTCAGTCTCCACTTGAGATTCAAGACAATGAGCGGAATACCGGCAACGACCGCAATAATGCCGAAGATCAACACAGGTGAGGCCAGGACGTCATCACTGCGGGGATTCAGACGGCTGATCAACTGGAACAGTCCGAACGAGACCAAGTTGACAATGAGCACAGCGTTCAGGAGCAGAGTCATTCGCTGATTCGTCGTCCCAAAATGCAGGATATATCGCTGATTCGGAAACCCCTCCTGATCGAGGACCTCAGAGGCATCCGCTCTCAGAGCTGCTCGGCGCCAGCGTGCAATCATTGTGGGCACGAAGTAGCCCGCATAGAACGGACCACCACAGAGCATGACTATGCCGACTGTGGCCGGGACAATGAACACAAGAGTTCCGGCGACGGATCCGGTAACCAGTAAGGCTGCGACGATCAGAGATACGGCACCCCAGCCGTACCGGGACCGTTCAGGCGCCGCTGGCTCCATTACAGGTCCCGTCACTTGCCCGTCCTCTCCTGCTCGACGAGCGCGGCATGCAGAGCCGTTGCCTACCCGTCAAGACATGCCTACCCCTGAGTAAGCCTCCCACGCGACTGCGTGCAACGGTCTGTTGCACATTTGTTTTCGCCCAACGCCAAACGCGCAACCCCGTGTGGGCCGTAGTCCGCTCGCTGCTCTGCCGCGCCTAGCGCTGGCGCGAACGGACTGGGACTCCTCTTGCTGTCGGTGCCGCGGTAGAGCCCCGGTCGTCGACAGTGTCTATCACCGCGGCATGCTCTCGACGGTCTTGTCGGCGATGGCCTTGACCAGCTGTACGTGATCCCGCTCGTTCTGCTCGGCGTAGCGGCGGGAAAACTCTGTCATTCCTGTGGCGAACTGAGGACCTTTTCCCATGTAGCTGCTTATGGCTTGCGGGTCGCCGGAGCGGGCGTGGGCGCGAGCTAATGTCTCGCCACAGGCAGTGGCAAACTCGATGAGGCGTGAGCCGACAAGGTCGATGCTCGGGATAATCTTCATGTCACGGAATTGGCGTACGTAATAGTCCCTCCCGTGGAACGAGCCCCAACCGACAAAGATGTCGGTGGCGCGTCGATGGTGACCCGGATCGGTGGATCTTCGGTGATGCGCGGGCGACCGTGAACCATGTCAGTGAGCTTGGTGAAGGCATGCCGGCTTGTGCGCCGCTCCTTCTGCTTCTCGATGTGGATCGACACGCCCCCGCGATCGGCAGGCTTGAAGTAATTGACCAACCTCTCAACGTGCATGCCGTCGTACCAAATGTCTAGCTCGGGCGCGGTGGCGTAGCGGCGCATCCGGATCTGATAGGCCTCGATAGCAGCGCCCACGGCAGCATCAGCGCGTCTCGCGCTAATCCTGTCCTGGCGTGCGGCTACCACCAAACTGGCCGCGAGCCGCTTCACATCCCACTCGAAGGGTCCAGGTAGCGTCTCGTCAAAATCGCGCAGGTCAAACATCAGGCGCCGCTCTGGAGTGGCCCAAAGGCCGAAATTGAGGACATGGGCATCACCGCAGAGCTGCACATTGAGCCCACTGTTCGGTTGAGAGGCGAGGTCGGCTGCCATGACGGCCGCAGCCCCTCGGAAATAGTTCCAAGGAGAGGCCGCCATTCGATCGTGGCGAATGGGGAGGAGCTCGGGGACCCGGATACTGTCTTGGGACAGGATCGTTTCCAGAGCGTCGTGGCCTCGTGCCGCCTCATCCCATACCCCTGTTCGCCTCCGACCCGCACGTTTACGGGCAAGCCTTCCGGATTCTCGTCGCTCACCTGTAGTTTCTGAAAGATCGCGCAGCGCACGCAGCGGTGACGCCCCCGTCGGGTTGAATTCGGTCATGGAAGACCATCTCTCTGTCGGTGGCCAGCTAAATTCGGCCGCAAGTATTCCACGGCACCCCCCACGTCATGCCCGTTGCGCACTTTCCAAAATGTGCGGTTGCTGCGATGCGTCTCGGACGGAAACCCGTGGTTATGCATGGCCCGACAACACGCGTGAAGGATAGAAGTTTCGTGTCACACCCAGTCGCCAGGGCATCGCTGTGACCGTGATCGATAAGTAGCGCGGTTATCGCAGCGCTAGTTGGCGCGCCTCCGAGTCCCGCACGATCGTCTCGCGCACACACCGATGGCCGAGTGAACCCTTGCAAGAAACGTCAACGCCCGCCCGGATAGCCCGTCCGGTGAGGATTCGCACTTGAGGGCGTCAATGGCAACACACCCCAGTGGCAGGACCCCTGCCCCGAGGTGTCTTTGCCTGTCGTAGACGACCCGGCGCACGCCTCGACCCCAGATGGCACAGCAGGGTCGAGGCGGTTCGCGGCTCGGTCAGAGGTCGGCGAGCATGCTCACCGGGTTCTCGATGCAGCGTGCGACGTAGGTGAGGAAACCGGCGGCGGTGCCTCCGTCACAGACCCGGTGGTCGAAGACCAGCGACAGCTCGACCACAGTGCGCACCGCAAGGGCGTGATTGACCACCCAGGGGCGCTCGATCATCCGCCCGATGCCCAGAATTGCAGCCTCGGGGTGGTTGATGATCGCTGCTGACCCGTCGACACCCAGAGCACCGAAGTTGTTCAGGGTGAAGGTGCCGCCGCTGAGTCGAGATGGGGAAAACGAGCCATCCGCCGCTTGGGTCACGATACCGGCGATCGCATCCCGCAGTTCGCGTGTGGTCAGTGAGTGGGCGTCGTGCACCACCGGCACCATCAGCCCCCGCGGGGTCTGAGCGGCGAGCCCGAGGTTGATGGCACCGCGTTGCAGGATCTCTTGGCTGGCCGTGTCGACTGAGGAGTTCAGCAGCGGAAACCGGCGCAGTCCGGCCACCGTGAACCGGGCGATCAGCGCAGTCACGCTGAAGCGCTCACCTGTGGCTTCGAAGAGGCGGTCCCGCGCGGCGAAGAGCTCGGTGGCGTCCACATCGAGCCAGACGGTTGCCTCGGGGATCTCCCGGCGCGAGACGGTCATTCGCTCCGACACCACCCTGCGCAGGCCGGTGATCGGGATGCGGATGTCGTCGGTGGGCGCGGCCCGGAATACGACCGGCTCCGCCACGGGTGCAGGTTGGGCCAGTGCCGCGGGATCGACCACCGGTGTGGACTCAACCACTGCGGCCCGTTCCCGGATTGCCGATTCCACGTCCCGGCGCAGCACAAGCGCGTTGCTCCCGCTGCCGATCAGCAGGGTCGCGTCGAGGCCGTTTTCGCGGGCCAGACGCCGAACCAGCGGTGAGACCACGGGGGAGCGGCCGGCCAGGTAAGACGCAGAGGTGGGAGCCGTTACCGGGGTGGCCGGAGTCACGTCGGAGACCGGTTCGACGATTGCCGCGAGGACCGGAGCCGCTGAGCCGGATCGCACGCCGAAGCGCGCAGTGGCAGGGCGCCGCACGGGACGCGTGATCTCGCTCGTGCCGTAGCCGATGAGCACGGCACCGGATGCCGACCCGTCGACCTCCGTGACCGGAACCCCGGCTGAAATCGCTGCGGGCGATACAGCAGTCCGAGCGGTCGGCCGTGCGGTGTCGGCCTCGGCGGCATCCGTCACTGTCAGCAGCACCTGCCCGGCGTGAACGATCTGGCCGGCGACCCCGTTCAGGGCCTCGACCACACCGCCGAACGGCGACGGCAACTCCACGATGGACTTGGCCGATTCGACCTCCACCACGGGCTGGTCGATGGTGATGGTGTCGCCCACGGCCACCAGCCAGGACACGATTTCAGCCTCGGTGAGTCCTTCGCCGAGGTCGGGCAGGATGAAGTTTTGAGCCATCAGTTCCACTCCCAGGTTCCTAGGGCGGCCAGGATGCGGTCGGGAGTGGGAAGAAAGTATTGCTCGAGCTTGGGGGAGGGATAGGGGATATCGAAACCCGTGATCCGCAGGATCGGCGCTGCCAGGTGGAAGAAGTTGCGCTCGGTCAGCCGGGCGGCAACCTCGGCCCCGTAGCCGCCGAACTGCGCCGCCTCGTGCAGCACAGCAGCGCGGGAGGTCTTCCGCAGGGAGGCACCCACCGTCTCGTCGTCGAACGGGGAGAGGCTGCGCAGGTCGATCACCTCGATCGAGAGCCCCTCGGCGACGGCCAGCTCGGCCGTCGCGAGGGCCGTTTTCACGGTCGGACCGTAGGCGATCAGCGTGACGTCGGTTCCCTCCCTCAGCACGACCGCGGTGGTCATCGGCGCGGTGCGCACAGGCAGGCTGAGCTCGGCCTTGGCCCAGTACCGGCTCTTGGGTTCGAGGAAAATGACCGGGTCGTCAGAAACAATGGCCTCGCGGAGCATCGAATAGGCATCCGCCGGATTCGATGGCGAGACCACAGTGAGACCGGGCGTGGCCGTCCAGTAGGCCTCGGAGGAATCGGAGTGGTGTTCCACACCCCCGATATCGCCGGCGTAGGGGATCCGGATCACAATGGGCAGCTGGATGCGCCCACGGGTGCGGTTGCGCATCTTGGCCACGTGCGAAACGATCTGCTCAAACGCCGGGTAGCTGAACGCGTCGAACTGCATCTCGACCACCGGGCGCAGGCCGTACATGGCCATGCCGATCGCGGTGCCCACGATCCCCGATTCGGCCAGCGGCGAGTCGCTCACTCGGCTCTCCCCGAATTCGGCGTACAGCCCGTCAGTCACCCGGAAGACGCCGCCGAGCGGGCCGACATCCTCACCGAACAGCACGACGGTCGGATCGTCGCGCATCGCGTCCTGGATCGCGGCATTCAGCGCCGCCGCCATGGTGAGAGTGACCGGTGCGCGCAGGGGCGTCGGTGCGGTGTCGGGGAGCGTCATGAGTTGACTCCTGAGTGGGCGGCGACGGATGCTGCGGCGGCGTGCTCTGCGTGCTCTGCGTGCTCTGCGTGCTCTGCGTGCTCTGCGTGCTCGGCGAGCTCGGCTGCGAGGAAGGCTCGTTGTTCCGCCAGGGCGGCGCGCGGGGTCGCGTAGACGTGGTCGAACAGCTCCAGCGGATCCACTGGGGCGGACCGGGTCATGCATTCGCGGGTGTCCGCCGCCAGGTCCTCGGCCTCGGCACGGATGTCCGTACGCTCCGCGTCGTTCAGCGCGCCGATTTCGCACAGGTAGGTGTCCAGGCGGGTGATCGGGTCGCGGCGTCGCCAGATCTCCAGATCCCCGGGATCGCGGTAGCGGCTCGGGTCGTCGGAGTTCGTGTGTGCCTCCATCCGATAGGTCAGACCTTCGATCAGGGTTGGACCGTGGCCGGCGCGGGCGTTCTCCACTGCCGTCGTGGTGACCGCGTACATCGCGGCGACGTCGTTGCCGTCCACAAAGTAGCCAGGCATCCCGTAGCCGATGGCCTTGTCGGCGATGGTGCGGCAGCGCATCTGCTTGTCCAGTGGCACGCTGATCGCGTACTGGTTGTTCTGCACTACGAAGACGACCGGGGCCTGCCAGACGGCAGCGAAGTTGAACGCCTCGTGGGCGTCCCCCTCGCTGGTGGCGCCGTCGCCGAGCAGGGTCAGTGCGACGGTGCGTTCCCGTTTGAGCTTGGACGCGGTCGCGAGCCCCACGGCGTGCAGTGCCTGTGTCGCCAGAGGGGTGGACTGCGGGGCGATCCGGTGGGCGTTCTGGTCGTAACCGCTGTGCCAGTCCCCACGGAACGAGGCCAGGATGTGCTCGGGCGGTACGCCGCGGGACAGTAGGGCGATGCTGTCCCGGTAGGTGGGGAAGAGCCAGTCCTCGGCGCCGAGGGCGGCGACCGCGGCGATCTCGCAGGCCTCCTGGCCGAGAGCTGATGGGTACGTCGCCAGGCGTCCCTGCCGGGTCAACGCGGTCACCTGCACGTCGAAGCGGCGGGCGACGACCATGCGCCGGTAGAGATTGAGTAGTGTGGCCGGGTCCGGCAGGACAAACCCGCCGGCCTCATCGAGCGGCGCGGCGCGGCCGGTGTCATCGATCAGGCGGAGGGGACGCGGCGCGGCGAGGGGGCTCTCAACCAGGCTCTCGACATTGAGGCTCATGTCGCAATGGTGGGGCATCTCCGCGCCCTAGACGATGTCCGGGTGACGGATGCGAACGATTGGTCCGAAGCTGCGTCGCGCCGGACCATTCGTCCGCGGAAAACGACCGTTCAGCGCCAGCTGTCCGCAGCGCGGGCCGGGGGCAGGCCGGTGATTTCCTCGAGGATGAGGTGGGACCGGGTGGAGATCACGCCGGGCATGCTGTGGATATCGCGCAGGATGGCTTGGCTCAGCTGCTCGTGGTCCGGAGCGCTGACGGTGAGGATGATGTCGATGTCGCCGCTCACGGCCTGAGCTTTTTCGACGAAGGGCAGTTCACTCAGGCGCCGGGCCATCTCGGCCCAGGAGACATCGCCGATCTTGACGATCACGAGGGCGGAGACCCTGAGCCCGAGCGCCCGCCGGTCGATCTGTGCTCCGAATCCGGTGACCACACCGTGACGCACGAGATTCTGCATCCGGCTGTGCGCGGTGGTGCGGGAAATGTGCACGAGCACGGCCAGCTGGCGCATCGATAGGCGGCCGTCGCGGCTGAGTTCGGCCACGATCTGCCGGTCGATCGCGTCGAGACCGTCGGGCGTGCCGGGGGCGGCGGGGGCCGAGTGCTGCGTCATTGGAATCCTCAGGCTGGGGAAACCCTCAGACTACCGCCAGCCCAGGTGACTACCGCATCGCGCGCAGGTAGTGGTTCTTGGGCCAGTGGCGCAGCCGGCGCGGAAGCCGCGGATAGACACGTGCGGTCAGCCGGATCAGCCGGTCGAAGCGGCGCTGCGCCCCCGCGGTCCAGGGCAGGCCGAACAGTTCCCGCACCGAGCCAGGGAGCAGCCCGACGGTCACGAACCGGCCCAGTGGCATCATCAGCCGCAGCCAGAGCGGCCCGGTGCGGGGATGCAGCAGCTGGCGTGCCACGGCGCGCGTGGCGGCATCCGTCTGCAACTCGCCGATGCGTCGGTCCCAGTAGGCGCCGAAGGCGGCCCGGTTGGGCGGCCACAGCTCCGCCGGCATCTGCAACGCCGTGCCTAGCACGGCGTACTCCCGGTAGAGCGCGTCCGCCGTGGCTCCGTCAAGCGGGCCGTAGACCAGCTCCCGCATGGTCAGGGCGGAGTCATATAGGGTCGCCGCCACCCAGAGCTGCAGCTCCGGGGTGAAGGCGTTGTAAGCCGGACGATCCGCGGTGGCCAAGCCCGACACCGGGGCGTGGGCGTGATCGACCCGGCGCCGTGCCCGGCCGGCCGCCTCCGGCGATCCGAACACGACCGCGTACACGTAGGTCAGGGTGCCGCGCAGCCGATCGAGCGGTCGGGAGGCGAAGTCGCTGTGGTGCGCAATTCCGTGGCCGATCGCCGGATCGGCGATCTGCAGGAGGATTGACCGCCCGCCGGCGGCGATCAGCACGGCCTCGCCGGCCATGTCCCTCATCTGCATGCGCGCCTCCCCGCTCGAAGACCGATTGTAACGGCGCCGGCGGTGAAACGGATGGGCGCTTCGCCACGACTGCTGCCGGCGGGTCAGCCTGGACCGATGATCTCCGGCCGACGACACCCGGCCCCAGCCCGCCGCCTGGCGGCGCTCGCCGCCATGGCCCTGCTGGCCCTCACCCTCTCCGGCTGCACCGCGGCGCGCGGAACGGACGCGAAAAGCGCCGCCGCCCCGCTGTCATCCTGGAAGAAATGCGGGCAATGACGGATGCCCTCAGCCCCGACCCGGAACTCCCGCTACTCATCGGCATCGACCAGAGGGGCGGCGAGGTCTCCCGGCGAATCCCGCACGGTACGGCACCGATGTCACCGTACTGATCGGCAGATTCGTCGAAGCGGTCGATACCGGGCGGCTCACGTCGGAGCAGATCGATGATGCTGCCTACAAGCTCCTGGTGCTGCGCGTCCGGGCCGCCCTCAGTGGGGTGTCACCAGGGTCATGACCCAGTACGCCGAACGCCCGGTCAGCGCTCAGTCCGCTAACCCTCTGCCGTGCCGACGAAGTACGCCGTGACAACCTCGCGGGTGGTGAGCGGATCTTCCCCCGAAATGGGCGCGACGCGCACCGTCCACCGGGGACCTGACCGATCGATGCCGTCTGCGCTCTCGGCCCAGACCGCACCATCGTCCGTGCACGAGTAGGTGCCGTACCAGGCGGGGTGCTCGGTCAGGTCGTTCCAAACGCCACCGCTGCGAATCAGGCAGCGGTCCCCGTCGCTGAGCAACAGCCCGAGCGGTCGCGCCTGCTCGGGCGCGGTGGCCGCCGGCCGGCTCCCGGTGCTCGGCAGGCGCACCACCTCCGTGGTCCACGGGTCGCGGTAGCAGACCACAAAACCGGGCGCCGCATCCTGCCAGCACGCTACGGCGAACGCGCTCGACGGTGTGCAGGCGTGGATGTTGTCGTCGACGGCGACCGCGGACGGCCGTATATCGACCGACGCGCTGCCACAGTCGAGCGTGACGGTCGTCACCTCGGTGACGGTGAAGCCCGCGGCAGGCAGACCGTCCTCGGTGATCGGGCGCATTACCACGATCTCGGTTCCCGGCGCCGTAGTAGAGGAGGGAGACGAAGGGGCCGGGGACGCGCACCCGGCGAGCAAGGCGATCAGCAGACCCAGGGGGAGCAAGAACCGTGAGCGCATTTCAGCCCTCCGTTCCACCCATGCACCAGCCCCCTGAGCGACTGACGGTACCCTCGGCCCCGGAGGCAGTCAAGGGATTCAGGCGGGAGTGGCCGGACCACTGTCGAAAAGAACTCTCCCCGATTCGGAATAATTCACTTTCCTATGCGCTTGCATGAAAGTGAGGACGAGAATCCACCGTTCCGCGAATTGAGGAGAACCCATGACTCAGACCACCGCAGTGAGCATCCCCGGCTACAAGGCCGGAACCTGGACCATCGACCCGACCCACAGTGAGGTCGGATTCAGCATCCGTCACCTCATGATCAGCAAGGTCAAGGGCACGTTCGAGAAGTTCGACGCGACCTTCGTCACCGGCGAGAACCCGCTCGACTCCTCCGTTACGGCCACGGCTCAGGTCGTGTCGATCAACACCAACCAGGCGGACCGCGACGGCCACCTGCGCACCGGCGATTTCTTCGACGCCGAGACCTACCCGACCATCAGCTTCGTCTCTACCGGCGTGCGCCAGGTCAAGGAGGACTTCCTCGTCGACGGCAACCTCACCATCAAGGGCGTCACCAAGCCCGTAACCTTCGACTTCGAGTTCGGCGGCTTCGGCACCGACCCGTACGGCAACTACAAGGCCGGCGCCACAGCGAAGACCGAGGTCACCCGCGCCGACTTCGGCCTCACCTATAACGCGGCCCTTGAGACCGGCGGAATGCTGCTCGGCGAAAAGGTCACCATCACCATCGAACTTCAGGCCGCGCTCAACCAGGCGTAGTCGTTCCCGCGCAGAGGTCTGCGCCGGGTGGACACGATTACGAGAGGGACCCCACGGGAGTGGGGTCCCTCTCGTGTTGACCTTTGGTCAGGGTACCGACGCGGTCGCTCCGACCCTCTGCGCCCCGGGTTAGTGCTCGTGAATGAGAGACCACGCTGCTCGGGCCGAGCGCAGGCGTCCGGGGACAGAAATTCGCGCGCTCACTTTCGATCCGACGGGCATATTCCGAACCTCGGAAATCATCGGCTATTCGCCCTTGATCTCCTCACGCACCCGGCGTAGGTCCTCCATCAGCGATCCGATCAGGATCCAGTGCTGCGGATGCGGCGTCGCAATGATCAGAGGGGCGGTCAGGGTGGGTGGTTCCTGTGACAGGCTGACCTGCTGGGCGCCGGGGTGGTCCACCTGTTCGGCGAGGAGCCTCAGGTCATGGGCGGCACGGCTCAGCTCGACAGTGATCGCGAGCACCGTGGGCTCGAGGTGCAGGGAATGGTCGTAGTGGTCGCGCAGGGACCGGGTCATACCGATCGCGCGTGCCACGAGCGAGGTCAGCCGCGCGAAGAGCTCCTCGTCGATGTCGAGGAGACGCCGGTTCACCGCATGCCGCGGGTTAAGCGTGAGGCTCTCCTCGGCCTGCTTGAGCGCCTGATCCGCCTTGGCGAGCATGGGGCGCAGCAGACGCACCTTGATCATCATCTCTTCGATCTGGCTGGCCTTCTGCGGAAACCGCAGGGCGTCAACGATCCGGTCGAGGGTGTCCGCGATCTCGTAGGCAAGTCGGATCACAGCCGCGTGGGCCGGACGAAGAAGCACTGGTGGCACGATCAGGGCGTTGACGAGGAGGGCGGCTGCCGCCCCGATGATGGTTTCGACGATGCGATCCCGCGCGTATTCAGCCGTAGCCGTACCGATTGTGAGTAAGAGCATGGCGCTGATTGGAATTTGGCTCGCCGAGCTGGGGGCCAGCCGAAGCGCCCACGCCAGCATGATGCAGAACACGATGGCCAGGAGAACGACCCAGCTGGACTGGCCGAATGCGACACCGACGCCATAGGCGATGATGACCCCGCCGATAACACCCAGACTGCGTTCGACCGCGCGACCGAGGGTCTGGTTGATGTTCGGCTGCACCACCAGCAGGGCGGCGATCGCGGCGAAGACCGGCAGCTGCTCCGTGTCCAGTAGCAGTTGCGACAGGATCCAGCCGAGGGCGACCGCCACGGATGTCTTCACTGCCTGGAGCAGAGGAATCCGGCTTGTGGATCGCAGCCGGGTGTTGATTCTCACGTGCCTAGGGTAGTCGAATGCGTCGGCGGGTCGCATGCACCGGCACGTCGGACCGGTGCCGGTGCCGCTTAAACCCTGGTGCTAGGGCAGGTCGTCGTCGGTGCGGGCACCGAACACGATTTCGTCCCAGCTGGGCATCGAGGCCCGCCCGCGCTTGCCATGACCCGACGCTCGCGGAGTTGCGGCCGGTGACTGACCCCCGGCGGCCTGGGCAGACCAGGCGTTGCGGGGGGCCTCGGTCGGCGGAGCGGCGAGAGCCGAGGGAGCGGCGTGGGGTTCCGCGGCGGCCTCGGCCGGCTGGTCCACCAGACGGATGCCCGGGGCCGGGCTGGTGCTGGCGGGGTTGCTGAGGCTGGAATGGCTCTCGACCTGGTTACTTTCGAAAGCGGCGGCTTCGCGCTCCCCGCGGCGGCGGCGCAGTGACGCCAGCAGGTCGGCCGTCTCGCTCAGGCTCTGCGGCGGTTCGTCGGCGCGCTTGATGGCTGCACGGGACACGGCATCCGTCGTACCGGCCGAACGGGAATACGGCACCGGGTCCAGAAGCGGCGCAGTATCGTTCAACGTCTCCTCGGACAGTGATTCCTTGAATGTGAAGGCGCCGCTGTCGAAGCGGGACACATCGGCGAGGCTGGTCTCGGCGCCGACGGCCCGCAGCCGCGGGATCAGGGCACCCTTCAGTTCGCCCTGTTGCGACAGGGCGATGGCTTCACTGCCGACCGGAGAAAGAGAGTTCTTCTTGGGTTCGAAGCTCCACCGAGCGTCGTGGTCGATGTCATCGGCAGTGAAGGCCAATTTGACGATCCAGCCGGCGCCGGGTTCTTTCCAACTGGCCCAGCGCTCGTTCGTAGCGCCGAGCGAGGCCAGACGCTCACGGATGACGGTGCCGAAGTTGGCGCCGCCCTCGATCGGGTCGAGATCGATGGCGGTGTGCACCGGCACGCTCAGCGCGCAAGAGACCATGTAGTCGCGTTCGGCGACGACCGGGCCCTCGAAGCGGCGCACAAACTCGATGGCCGCACCCGTGACCGCGGCGACGTCCTCGGCGGACATGCCGGCCCGGATGTGCGCCTGAACCTCCCGGGGGCTCAGCTTCGGCCCCGACGCCGGTTCCACCTGGGCCTGGCGCAGCCGGGACTGGAGAACTTCGTCGATGGGGATCCTGAATCGGTCTCCCTCTTCAGACGCTGCGAGCAGCGCACCGCTCTCGACTCCAATAACTTTCAATTCCTGCATGTTGAAAGCCCTTTCGCCATCACTAGTGCGACCAAGACTGCCATGTAAAGAGTGAATCTTCGGGGAATACGCCGGGCGTGCCGCAAGTTGATCACTGTGCCGAGCAAATAGCGCGGCGTGTAGTTTGCTATTCCGCCCGGATTGTTGGAAACTATGGCCGCCGAAATCCTTTCTCGGCGTAACTGAATGGATGGGTATGGCAACCGATTACGACGCACCACGGAAGACCGAAGACGACTCAGAGTCGATTGAGGCCCTCAAGGAGCGCGTACCCGACAAGATGTCCGGTGTCGTAGATGTCGACGACTCGGACAACCCCGGTGGTTTCGACCTTCCCGGCGCCGATCTGTCCGACCTCGACCTCGATGTCGTCGTTCTGCCTCCGCAGGCGGACGAGTTCACCTGCGTGGAGTGCTTCCTGGTGAAGCACCGTTCGCAGATGTCGCACGAGACCAAGCTCGGCCCGGTATGCCAGGAGTGCGACTCCTAAACGCGCTCAATCATGTGATGCTGGCCGTCGCGATCCATTGATCGCGGCGGCCAATTTCTGTGGGCGCCGCGTCGACACCAGCCAATACGGCGCCGGATCCGTCGCATCCACGATCGGGATTCGCACGACGGGCCGAATCCAGCCGCGGATGAGCAGCCAGGCCCGGGCGTCGAGCCGTTGGCCACGTTCCAGGGCTGCCTCAGCTCCGTCGAAGGGCTGAACCTCGCCGACCAGATCGATCGATATAGTCGCGCGCCCGGCGGTGAGCTCACCGCCCCGCACCTGCACCACCGGTGCCGACAAGAGCAGCGCCAGAACGCAAGCGGCGTACAGACCGGCGGCCAGCAGCACCCCGGCCAGCATCGAAATCGGTGCGAACACGAGGATGCTGGCAGGAATAATGAGCGCAGTCGCCACATAGGGTGCGGGCGAGGCCCAGAGTTTTTCGCGATATTCAGGCATGGGTCTATTCGATCAGACTTCTGCACTAGCCTCGACACGTGGCAGAAAGCGTCGAAGTCCTGATTACCGCGTCCATCCTCCCGAGCTACGCGCACCCGGGTGACGCGGGAGCGGACCTTCATTCCTCCGAGGCTCTAGTCCTGGCCCCCGGCGAACGAGCACTGGTCGGCACGGGCGTGTCGATCGCCCTGCCCGACGGTTTCGCGGCATTCGTCGTGCCCCGCAGCGGTCTCGCGTCAAAGCACGGCATCACGATCGTGAACGCGCCGGGCACCGTCGACGCCGGGTATCGCGGCGAGATCAAGGTGACGCTGCTCAACACCGACCAGACCACGCCCCATGCGATCGCGATCGGCGACCGCATCGCCCAGATCATCATCATGCCCGTCAGCCGGGCTGCGTTCATTCCCGTGGATCGGCTGCCCGGCAGCCAACGCGGAGTTGGCGGGTTCGGGTCCACCGGCCTGAGCCGGAACATCAGCACGGGCACCTCAACGTCAGGAGACAACCAGTGAGCGACACCGCGAACCCGGAGGAGAACCCGGACGAGACGGCCAAGTCGGCGCCGGAAGATCGTGCGACCGAGGGTCCCCTCGACGAAGCCGAAGCCAACCCGGTGCGGCCCTACGTGGACCTCGGCGGGGTCAAGATCCTCCCGCGTGAGGGGCTTCACCTACGGTTGGAGATCGAAGAAGGCAGCAAGCGGGTCGTGGCGATCGGGCTCGATTACGCCGGCTCCACCCTCCAGGTACAGCCGTTCGCCGCGCCCCGCTCAAGTGGCCTGTGGAACGAAATTCGCGCCCAGATCGCCGATCAGATCGGCAAGCAGGGGGGAACGACGACTCTGCGCGAAGGCCCGTTCGGCCCGGAATTGGTGGCAGAGATCCCCGTGGCCGCGGGTCAGGGATCCGACGGAATGAGCAGGCTGGCCCGCTTCATCGGAGTCGACGGCCCGCGCTGGTTCCTGCGCGGCGTGATTGCCGGCGAGGGTGCCATCAACGCCGACGCCGCGACCGAGATCGAAGACCTATTCCGCAGCATCGTCGTGGTGCGCGGATCCGCTCCGATGCCGCCGCGTGACCTCATTCCGCTGCGGATGCCGGCCACCCCCGCCTCTGCGGCCGAGCCGGGCCAGTCCTGAAGAACGCCGGGATGACGGACGCACCCCTGCCCGAGGAGGCCCTCGAGCCCGACGCATCGGAGAACGCGTCTGACTCGCCCGTGCCCGCCGCGTTCGCCGACGGCATGGCGGCGGCGGCCCGGCGGGCCGGCTTCACGCCGGCGGCCGAGGGCGACGCGATCAGCGGGCGCGCCCTGCTGGCCGCGATGGGCGGCATCCGTGGACTGGTCGAGGCCGTGCTGCCCGGTCTCGTCTTCCTGATCACCTACACCTTTACCCGGCAACTTTTCCCCGAGCAGTCGCTGGTGCTGTCCCTTGTTGTGCCGGTGCTGATCGGCGTCGTTTTCATCGTGCTACGCCGGATTAGCCGCCAAACGGTGACGCCGGCCGTCGGCGGCCTGGTGGCATTGATCGTCAGCGCCGTGCTCGCTTTGTTCACCGGCCGCGCCGAAGACTTCTTTTTGCCCGGATTCTGGACCAATGGACTTTACGGCGGTGCACTTTTCATCTCGGCGGTCGTCGGCTGGCCGCTGATCGGGCTGGCTGTCGGATTCCTGATGGGCGAGGGGATCGCCTGGCGGTCGAACCGGTCCAGGCGCCGGGTGCTGAGCATTCTCACGCTCTGCTGGGCTGGCTTGTTCGCCCTGCGCCTGGCCGTTCAGCTTCCCCTCTACTACTCCGGAAACGTGGAGTGGCTCGGCGCCGTCAAGCTCCTGATGGGGATTCCGCTCTACGCGCCGCTCCTGGTGATCTCGTGGCTGGTGGTCCGGGCGGTCTACCGCGCCGACGACCGGGCGACCGACGACGCAGCGGGTCGCCGGCCCGAATAGATTCACCACGATTCCGTGACACCCGCCGGAAAGAAGCGCGGGAAACGCGGTGGCACCGCTAGAGTTATCTCTACGTCAAGATAATTCGGCGTTGGACATCGTCCGCACGTGGCATCCGCCGGTTAGGTTACCCTTGCTGGCAGGGGCAGGCGTCCGGTCGTCAGGATTGAGGATTGCGGACGGTTTCGCCGTCGGTTTCCACGAAGGAGAGGGCATCGTGTCGGCGCTTAATAATGCGGTTGTAAACAGTTTTGGAGCCAAGGACACCCTGCGGGTCGGGTCGACGGACTACGAGGTCTTTCGTCTTGACGCGGTGTCGGGCTACGAGAAGCTCCCGTTCAGCCTGAAAGTGCTGCTGGAGAACCTTCTTCGCACCGAGGACGGCGCCAACATCACCGAGGCCCACATTCGTGCCCTCGGCGAGTGGGTTCCAACGGCGGAACCCGACACCGAGATCCAGTTCACGCCTGGCCGCGTGGTCATGCAGGACTTCACGGGCGTGCCGTGCATCGTCGACCTCGCCACCATGCGCGAGGCCGTCGCCGAACTCGGCGGCGACCCGAAGAAGATCAACCCGCTGGCTCCGGCCGAGCTGGTCATCGACCACTCCGTCATCGCCGACCTGTTCGGAACCGCGGAGGCCCTCGAGCGCAACGTGGAGATCGAGTACGAGCGCAACGGTGAGCGGTACCAGTTCCTGCGCTGGGGCCAGACCGCGTTCAACGACTTCAAGGTCGTGCCGCCCGGAACCGGCATTGTGCATCAGGTCAACCTGGAGTATCTGGCCCGCGTCACGATGACCCGCACCGTGCCGGACGCCGAGGGCAACGACGTGCTCCAGGCCTACCCCGACACCTGCGTGGGGACCGACTCGCACACGACCATGGTTAACGGCCTCGGCGTACTCGCCTGGGGTGTGGGCGGCATCGAAGCTGAGGCAGCCATGCTCGGCCAGTCCATCTCGATGCTCATTCCCAAGGTGGTCGGCTTCAAGCTCAACGGCTCCATTCCGACCGGCGTCACCGCGACGGATGTCGTGCTCACCATCACCCAGATTCTGCGCAAGCACGGCGTGGTCGGTAAGTTTGTCGAGTTCTACGGCGCGGGTGTCTCGCAGGTTCCGCTGGCCAACCGGGCCACGATCGGCAACATGAGCCCGGAGTTCGGATCCACGGCCGCGATGTTCCCGATCGACGACGTCACCCTCGACTACCTGCGCCTGACCGGTCGCAGCGACGAGCAGGTTGCACTTGTCGAGGCCTACTCGAAGCTGCAGGGCCTGTGGCACGATGCCGACAAGGAGCCCGTCTTCAGCGAGTACCTCGAACTCGACCTGGGCACCGTCGTGCCGTCGATTGCGGGCCCGAAGCGCCCGCAAGACCGCGTCATCCTCACCGAGGCGAAGTCGCAGTTCGAACTTGACCTGCAGAGCTACGCGACGCAGGACTGGACTGTTGTGGACGCGGCCGTCGAGGCCTCCTTCCCGGCTTCAGACCCGATCGGCTTTACCGCCGAGGACGAGAACCTGGACCACAAGGCCTCACACAACCACGTGAGCCACGCTCCGATCAGCGTGTCCAGGCCCGTCGCGATCACCACGCAGGCCGGCGCGAACTATACGCTCGACCACGGAGCGGTCGCTGTCGCGGCCATCACCTCGTGCACCAACACGTCCAATCCGAGTGTCATGCTCGCCGCGGGTCTGCTCGCCCGAAACGCCGTCAGGAAGGGCCTCACGAGCAAGCCGTGGGTCAAGACCACCCTGGCTCCGGGCTCGAAGGTCGTCACCGACTACTACGAGAAGGCCGGCCTCACCGGCGACCTGGAGGCCCTCGGCTTCTACACAGTCGGCTACGGCTGCACGGTCTGCATCGGCAACACCGGCCCGCTCATCGACGAGGTCACGACCGCGATCAACGACAACGACCTGGCCGTCACCGCGGTGCTCTCAGGCAACCGCAACTTCGAGGGTCGGATCAGCCCCGACGTCAAGATGAACTACCTGGCCAGCCCGCCGCTGGTCATCGCTTACGCCCTCGCGGGCTCGATGAACTTCGACTTCGAGACGGATGCGCTCGGCATCGGCAGCGACGGCAACGAGGTGTTCCTCAAGGACATCTGGCCCGACTCCGCCGAGGTGCAGTCCACGATCGACAGCTCGATCGACACCGGCATGTTCACGAAGCAGTACGGCCATGTCTTCGAGGGCGACGAGCGCTGGCGCGGCCTACCGACACCGGACAGCGAGGTCTTCGAGTGGGACCTTGAGTCCACGTATGTGCGGAAGCCCCCATACTTCGACGGCATGACCATGGAGACCACCCCGGTGGTCGACATTGTCGGTGCCCGTGTGCTGGCCAAACTGGGCGACTCGGTCACGACCGACCACATCAGCCCTGCTGGATCGATCAAGGCCGACAGCCCGGCCGGTGCCTACCTGCTGGAGCACGGAGTCGAACGGGGCGACTTCAACTCCTACGGCTCGCGCCGCGGCAACCACGAGATCATGATCCGCGGCACGTTCGCGAACATCCGTCTCCGCAACCAGCTGCTGGACGGAGTCGAGGGTGGCTACACCCGCGACTTCACCGTTGACGGGGCGCCGCAGGCGTTCATCTATGACGCTTCGCAGAACTACCAGGCCGCCGGCACGCCGCTGGTCATCTTCGGTGGCAAGGAATACGGTTCGGGTTCGTCCCGCGACTGGGCCGCGAAGGGCACCAGCCTCCTCGGGGTGAAGGCCGTCATCACGGAGAGCTTCGAACGCATCCACCGTTCGAACCTGATCGGGATGGGCGTCGTGCCGCTGCAGTTCCCGGCCGGCCAGAGCTGGGCATCACTGGGACTGGACGGCACGGAGGTCGTCACGATCGAGGGTCTCGTCGAGCTGAACAGCGGGGTCACCCCGAAGACGGTGCGCGTCACGGCGGCGCCGAGTGCGCAGTCTGCCCCCGGCAAGGCCACGGTCGAGTTCGACGCGGTCGTCCGCATCGACACTCCGGGTGAGGCCGATTACTACCGCAACGGCGGCATCCTGCAGTACGTCCTGCGTTCGCTGGTCGCCTAGCACCCAGGAGCCTTTCGGCTCGCTACCGAAACCGGCGCGTAGACTCGGCTTGACCGAATCTATGCGCCGGTTTTCTGGTGGCGGATAGCGCAACGTGAAAGGTGTTATCGATGGCGCTACTGGACACGATCTTCGGGCCGAGAGATCTGGATCGCCTCTCGATGGACCAGCTCGTCCAGCTCGCGGCCGAGGTGCGGGCGTTCCTCGTTCGGGAAGTCTCCAAGACCGGCGGGCACCTTGGTCCCAACCTTGGCGTGGTCGAGCTGACCATCGCGATGCACCGGGTCTTCGAATCCCCGCGTGACGCCATTGTCTTCGACACCGGACACCAGGCCTACGTGCATAAGCTGCTCACCGGGCGTCAGGACTTCAGCCTCCTCCGCCAGGCCGGCGGCCTGGCCGGCTACCCGCAGCGGCGCGAGTCCGAGCACGACATCGTGGAGAGTTCCCACGCCTCCAGCTCATTGTCCTGGGCTGACGGCATTTCCCGAGCCTTCGAGATGACCGGGCAGAGCGACCGCCATGTGATCGCGGTCGTCGGCGACGGCTCCCTGACCGGCGGCATGACCTGGGAAGCCCTCAACAACATCAGCGACGACAACACCCGTCGCCTGATCATCATCGTGAATGACAACGGCCGCTCCTACGCGCCCACTATCGGCGGCATGGCCCGCTTCCTGAACACCGTGCGCACCCGACAGGCGTACCACAGTGCCTATCTGACCAGCCGTCAGGCCTTCGAACGGATGGGCGCGCCCGCCCGGGCGTTCTTCCGCGGTGTGCGCGGCGGCATGCACGGGTTCCTCGCCCGGTTCTCCAACAATGAGGCGCTCTACTCCAACCTCGACATCAAGTACATCGGCCCGATCGACGGCCACGACATGGCGGCGATGGTCGAGGCGCTCCATCAGGCCAAGGGCTACGGCGCGCCGGTGATCGTGCACGCGATCACCCAGAAGGGTAAGGGATACGACCCGGCCGTTCAGGACACCGCCGACCAGTTCCATGCGGTCGGCCAGATCGACCCGGAAACAGGGGAGTCCATCGAATCAGCCGGCGCACCCTCCTGGACGTCGGTGTTCGCCGACGAGCTGCTGCGCCTCGCCACACTCGATCCGAAGATCGTGGGCATCACCGCGGCCATGCTCCGTCCCACCGGCCTGCACAAGATGGCCGAGCGATTCCCTGCCCGGGTACACGACGTGGGCATCGCCGAGCAGCACGCCGTCACCAGTGCCGCTGGCCTCGCCTTCGGCGGCCTGCACCCGGTCGTCGCGCTCTACGCCACCTTCATCAACCGGGCGTTTGACCAGGTCCTGATGGATGTCGCCCTGCACAAGGCCGGCGTCACATTCGTGCTCGACCGGGCCGGGGTGACCGGGCCCGACGGTCCCAGCCATCACGGCATCTGGGACCTGGCGATCCTTCAGGTCGTCCCCGGGATCCGCCTAGCGGCACCTCGGGACTCGGTGCGCCTGGCAGAGGAGCTCGAAGAGGCCGTGGCCGTCGACGACGCGCCCACTGTGCTGCGTTTCCCCAAGGGCAGCGTGAGCGTCCCAATCGACGCCGTGCGCCGCTTGGACGACGGCGTAGACGTGCTCCTGGAATCAGCCCAGAAAGACGTGCTGATCGTCACCGTCGGGCCGATGGCCGCGATGGGTCTCGATGTGGCGGACCGGCTCGCAGCCCAGGGCATCGGAGCCACCGTCGTCGACCCGCGCTGGGTCGTCCCGGTACCGCGGAGCATCGTGGCCCTGGCCGCGGAGTACCGCATCGTCGTGACCATCGAGGACGGCATCCGGGTCGGCGGCGTTGGCACCCGTGTCCGTCAGGATCTGCGTGAAGCCGGCGTGGACACGGCGGTCACCGAACTGGGGCTGCCCGACGAATTCCTCGACCACGGCACCCGCGCCGAGATCCTCGACCGTGTTGGGCTCACCCCCCAGCGCATCGCCCGCGATGTCGTCGCAATGGTGCTCGGCAGCAAGATCCCGCATGCGCGGCCCCTGCCGGCGGACCGCGCCGACACCGCGAGCATCCCGGCAAACCGTCAGCACGACTAGGTGATTCCCCATCGAATGGTCGGGTCGTTTCTGGAAGGCTGGGGCTGAGATCACCCCGTGGTCGCTGTTCATCACAGGCGCGGTTCCGTGCATCGAGGTCCCCTGAGCGCCTACGTCGGCAAGGGGAACGCCCGGTTCGAAAAACCCCGACCCGGGCGAACCCCAACGCCCCCACGTGGCGGGCCTCACCCTTCCGGCCCGCCGGCCGCACAATAATATCGCCGTTAGTCGCCTACGGTGAGTTGCCTACGGTGAGTCGCCTACGGTCAGTCGCCTACGGTCGTGCGGGTGGCAGGCAGGCCCGCGGCAGCGACGCCGCGGATCGGTGGGGTGTGGAACGTGCCCTGGAAGACCCGTTCGCTCGCGCCGACACGGTCGAGGTAGGGAGTGATCCCGCCCATCTGGAACGGCCAGTTGGCCCCGAGAATCATGCACAGGTCGATGTCCTCCGCGGCGTGCACGACGCCGTCGTCCAGCATCCGCTTGATTTCATCGGCGAGGCCGTCCTCGATCCGGCGCAGGATCTGCTCGGCTGTCATCGGGGTCTGCCCGCCCGCGACGATCTTGACGGCGCCCTTGTCGAAGCCCTTGATCCTGCCCTTGGCGTCGCGCTCCAGAATGGTTCCGTGCTCGGCCAGCTTATGCAGGTTCGCGCTCTCGAAGAACCGGTCCGGGAATGCGGCATGGTGGGTGTCCAGAACGTGTGCGCCGACCTTGAGGCCGACCAGCTCGAGCAGCTCGAACGGGGTCATCGGCATCCCGAACGGAGCCAGTGACCCATCGACGACCTCGAATGGGGTGCCGGTGTCGACGGCATGCATGGCCTCACCCAGGAGCTTCGCCAGGAGGCGGTTCACGACGAACCCGGGGGTGTCCCGGGTGATGACCGCGTTCTTTCGCAGTTTGGCTGCCACGACCATCGCCGTGGAGAGAGTGGCGTCGTTGGTCCGCGGGGTGTTCACGACCTCGATCAGCGGCATGATCGCCACTGGGTTGAAAAAGTGGAAACCGACCAGGCGCTCGGGGTGGGCCAGCTTCGCACCGATCTGCTCGACCGAGAGGGACGAGGTGTTGGTGGCGAGGATGGCGTCGGGAGAGATGTGCTTCTCGATTTCGGCGAAGACATCCTGTTTCACGCCGAGTTCCTCGAAGACCGCCTCGATCACCCAGTCGGCGTCGGCGAACTGTGCCTTGTCTGTCGTTCCCGAGACCAGAGCGCGGAGTCGGTTGGCCTCGTCGGGGGAGATACGGTTCTTGGTCTCCAAGGTGAGGATCTCGCCGTGGATGTACGCGACGCCCTTGTCGACGCGGGCCTGGTCGAGGTCAGTGATGACTACGGGCACGCGCAGGCGACGCACGAAGAGAAGGGCGAACTGGCTGGCCATCAGGCCGGCGCCGATGACGCCTACCTTCTTGATCGGGCGGGCGAGGGCCTTGTCCGGCGCACCGGCCGGCCGCTTGGCTCGCTTCTGCACCAGGTTGAACGCGTAAATACTGGCCTGCAGCTGGTCTCCGGAGATGAGTTCGGCCAAGGAGTCGTCTTCCCGCTCGAATCCTTCCTGGCGAGATCCGCTCTTGGCTGCTTTGAGCAGGTCGAGGGCGATATACGGCGACCGGGCGACGGTTCCGATGCGGTTTTCCAGCATCTTGCGGGCCACTCCCACGGCCACATCCCATTTCACGAGCCGTTCGACCTTGCCGGGCGTATTGGGCCGGGCGACCTTTGTCTTTCCGGCGATCACGCCATCGGCCCACTCGATGGACTGTTCGAGGAACCTGGCCGAGGCGAACTGCACGTCGGCGATGCCCAGCTCGAGAGCATCCGCCGCTTTGAGCGTGCGGTGCTTGAGCGGATTCTCGATGATCACCTTGAGCGCGTTCTCGATGCCGATCAGGTTGGGCAGCAGGTAGGAGCCGCCCCAGCCCGGGATCAGCCCAAGGGACACCTCGGGCAACGCGATCGCGGGCACGGTCGCGTCGACGGTTCGGTAGTCGGCGTTGAGGGCGATCTCCAGCCCGCCCCCCAGTGCGAGCCCGTTGATGAACACGAAGGAGGGCACACCCAGTTCGGCCTGCTTGCCCAGCGCATAGTGGCCCAACTGGGCCAGTAGTTTGCCCGTCGCGAGCGACGGGATCTCGCTGACCTTGCTCAGGTCGGCGCCCGCGGCGAGGATGAACGGTTTGCCGGTGACGGCGACTCCGTGGATGGCGCCGAGGGCGGCGCGTTCCCGGAGAAGGTCCATCGTCATGGCGAACTCGAGCAGGGTGATCGGGCCGAGCGTGTTCGGGCGGGTGTGGTCCCGGCCGTTGTCGAGCGTGACCAACGCCAGGATCTTTCCACCGGACAGAGGCACATCGTGTACGTAGCAGTGGGTGACGACCTCGTCGGCAGACAGCTCGACCAGCGGGGTGAAATCGAGTTCGGAGTAGTTGCTCATCGCTTGCTTGCTTTCCGGTTGAAGTTCGGGTTCTCCCAAATCACGGTGCCGCCCTGGCCGAGGCCGATGCACATGGCGGTGAGGCCGTAGCGCACCTCCGGGTGCTCGCTGAACTGACGGGCGAGCTGGTTCATCAGGCGCACGCCGGAGGAAGCGAGCGGATGTCCGATGGCGATCGCGCCGCCGTACTCGTTCACCCGCGGGTCCTCGTCGTCGATGCCGAAGTGGTCGAGGAACGAGATGACCTGCACGGCGAAAGCCTCATTGAGTTCGAACAGGCCGATGTCCATGATGTTGAGGCCGGCCTTGCGTAGGGCCTTCTCGGTGGAGGGGACCGGGCCGAGGCCCATGACCTCCGGCTCAACGCCGGCGAAGGCGAAGCTGACCATCTTCATTTTGACGGTGAGACCGAGGTCCTTGGCGGCCTTGCCGCTGGCGAGGAGGCAGGCGCTGGCACCGTCGTTGAGCCCGGACGCGTTGCCGGCAGTGACCCGTCCGTGGGGACGGAAGGGAGTCTTGAGAGTCGCGAGGCCCTCCATCGTGGTTTCGGGGCGGGGAGCCTCGTCGCGGGTCGCCAGCCCCCAACCGGAATCGCTGCGGATCGCAACCGACACCAGGTCGGGCTGTATCTTCTCGGCGGCATAGGCCGCGGCGACCTTCTGTTGGCTCCGCAGGGCGAACCGGTCGGACCGCTCCTTGGTGTAGGCCGGGAACCGGTCGTGGATGCGCTCGGCCGTGGCGCCCATATTGAGAGCGTCCTCGCTGACCAGGCGCTCGGACAGGAAACGCGGATTCGGGTCGACGCCCGAACCCATCGGGTGGCGTCCCATGTGCTCGACGCCGCCGGCGATGGCCAAGTCGTAGGCGCCAAATCCGATCCCGGCTCCGAGAGTGGTCACGGCGGTCATGGCACCGGCGCACATCCGGTCAATGGCGAATCCGGGTACCGACTTCGGCAACCCGGAAAGCAGTGCCGCCGTGCGACCGAGCGTGAGGCCCTGATCGCCGGTCTGGGTGGTGGCGGCAATCGCCACCTCGTCGATGCGTTCCCCAGGGACCGTCGGGTTGCGTTCCAGCAGTCCGATCATGGCCTTGACCACGAGATCGTCCGCCCGGGTGTTCCAGTACATGCCCTTTTCACCGGCGCGTCCGAACGGGGTCCGAACCCCGTCCACAAACACGACTTCTGTTCTATCGGCCACTTTGCCTCCATCATCGATCAGGTGTCGGTCGATCCTAAAGGGGCTCCCGTGGAGGGTCGAATCCTTGGACGGATCCTACGAATCCGCTTCCGAAGAGAGCTCGATCGATTGGTGGACATCCACAAAGGCATCGGCGATCCGTTGTGCGGTCACTTCAATTTGCCAGGTGCGCGCACCCAGGTGCGCGAGCGCCTCCCCGACGGATGCGGGGTCGACGTTCTCGGGCGGTGTCCACGCCACTCGGCGGACATAGTCCGGGGTGACGAGGTTCTCCAGCGGGATGGCGAGCTCCTCGGAGACCACGGTCAGGGCTGCGCGAGCGGCCTTGTAGCGCAGGTCAGCCTCGGGATTGCGGTCGGACCAGGCGCGCGGGGGCGGGAGCAGGTCGCCGTTCCCCCGAAGCGACGGCAGGTCGGTTGACGCCAAGCCTTTCTGGATGGCACCCCACCAGCGGTCGAGTTCGCTGCGGCTCGCACGGCCGCTGAACTCCCTCAGATCAGCCAGGGCCTGCCGGTTCGCCGGCATGGCCCGTGCTGCCGCCGTCAGCGACGCGTCGGGCACGAGCCTTCCTGGGGACACATCCAGCTCCTGCGCCAGAGCGTCGCGAGCCAGCCACAACTCCCGGGCCACGGCCAGGCCACGCTGTCCCCGGATGGAGTGCACGCCGGAAAGGCGGCGCCACGGTTCGGGGCCGACGGGCTTGGCCTCACGCGCCAGCACGGCGGCGAATTCCTGCGCGGCGATGTCGGTCTTGGAATCGGTGGCGAGCATGTCGACCATACGGTCACGCAGGTCGGGAAGCAGTTCCACGTCGAGCGCGCCGTAGACCAGCCAGGCCTCCGGCAGCGGGCGGGTCGACCAGTTGGCAGCGGAGTGTTCCTTGGCAAGATGGATGCCGAGCAGCTCTTCCACCACCGTGCCGAGGCCGACCCGGGGGATTCCAAGCAGGCGAGCGGCCAGTTCAGTGTCGAAGATGTGCCGGGGGTCAAGTCCGACCTCGCGCAGGCAGGCCAGGTCCTGGCTCGCGGCGTGAAAAATCCACTCGTCATCGCGCAGAGCCTGGTTGAGCTCGTAGAAGTCGCCGATCGCGGGCGGGTCGAACAGAAATGTGCCAGCGTCGCGCCGATAGATCTGGATCAGGTAGGCGCGCTGGGAGTAGGTGAAGCCGGAGGCTCGTTCAGCGTCGATGCCGATCGGGCCCGTGCCCGCGCTAAGGGCTGCGGTCGCCGCGAGGTAAGCGTCCCGCGTATCGATCACCTGGTGATCAAGCACGACCGGTTCGGCGTGTGGACAACATGCTGACTCCTTCGCCAGTGGGTGGAAGACCTGCGAGCATGCAGAGCAGCTCGCCCCATCCTTCGACGTGGGCGGCGAGATTATGGTCCAGCGGCGTCCACGAGGCCCGCAGTTCGATCTGCGCGCCATCGCCCTGCCTGGCAAGTTCGCCAAAGCCGGACGAGATAATCTTAGTCGCGGTCCCCGAGGCCGCCGTATACCGTGCCCCGTGGGCGTCGAGAGCATCGACCAGCCACGACCAGGTGACCCCCGCGACGAACGGGTCGAGGCCGATGTCGGTTTCCAGGGGAGCCTGGACGAAGCAGACGACGCGGAAGGCGCCGCCCCATTCCTCGGGCTCGGTCGGGTCGTACAGCAGGATGAAGCGTCCGGTCCCGAGATCGGAGTCGCTCCCGTGACGCACCGGGGTCACGTCGGCCGAGAAGGCGATGGAGTGCGGAGCGAGGTTTCCGGGTGCGGAAATCTCATTGACCACAAGCTCCGTACGGATGCGGGCACGTGCGAAGGATGCGCGGGCGGCGGCGAACTCCGGCGGGAGCGTTTCTTGTGTTTCGGGCACGTGTGCAGACTAGAGTTTTTTTCGAGCGGAGTCGGTCAGGCACGCCGGACAGGGGAGGTAGTCATGCGTGACAGGGCGGGATCAGGGCGGTACCCGAGGCGTTTTCTGGCGGTGACCGGGATCGCAGTCGCCGGGGCAACAGTGTTGCTGGGGGTCGCGGGCGGTGTTTTGGCGGCCGTGATGGCGCGTCGGATTGTGACGCCCTTGTCCACGCGCTCCGACGACGTGCGGATCCACTCCGTCGACCTCGTGGCGGGCACGATCACGCTGCAGTCCACGGCGGATTCCGTACTGCAGGGCGATTACAGTTTCTGGTTCTCGGGCGATACAGGACACGCCCACCTGGGCGAGATCCTCCGTCTCACGCCCACGAAGGTGACGCGGCGCATCCTGCGCGTCGATCACGGGGATCTGGCCCGGGCCGAGCGCGGCCGACTCGGCGGCTACTCGTACCTCGGGCCCTGGGACCTCGGCTTCGCCTTCGAGGACGTGCTCGTTCCTACCGATGTCGGTGACGCCCCGGCCTGGCTGATCCCGGCCGAGGAGCCGGACGGCCGCTGGGTGATCCAGGTGCACGGGCGCGGGGTGCAGCGGCATGAGACGCTGCGAGCGGCGCCGGTCTTCCGGGATGCGGGCTTCACGTCCCTGCTCGTGTCGTACCGCAACGACGGGGAGGCACCGCGCAGCGGCGACGGCCGGTATTCCCTTGGAGACGCGGAATGGCAGGATGTCGATGCGGCGATCGCGTTCGCGGTGCACCGCGGTGCGACCGAGATCGTGTTGATGGGGTGGTCCATGGGCGGCGCGATCGTGCTGCAGAGCGCGACGCGATCAACGCTGCGCGACCGGATCGTCGGCATCGTGCTCGACTCGCCCGTGATCGACTGGGCGGATGTCGCGCGCTTCCACGGCGGCCTGCTCGGCCTGCCCGCGGTCATCGCCAGCGGTGCTCTGGAGGTCCTGGGACGGCGTTGGGGCAAGATCGTCACCGGTCAGACCCAACCGATCGACTTCGGACGCCTCGATTTCGTCACGCGCGCCGCCGAGCTCGATTTTCCGGTGCTCCTGATGCACAGCGACGACGACGGATTCGTGCCCGCGACCGGCTCCCGCGCCCTGGCCGGGCGCCGACCCGACATCGTGACCTTTCTGCCGTTCGCGGTAGCGCGGCACACGAAGCTGTGGAACTACGACCGCGAGGGTTGGAATCAGGCCATCACGAACTGGTTGGTCGAGATCGCTCCCACCGAGCGTATGTCGCTCCCTGGTCGTCCAGAAGAAGTTGCCGCATCCTGAATCCGGTGGATCCGGCCGTGGCCGATTCGAGTAAACCCCGGCCGCCGAGCACCACCTGGGGGCTCGTGGACAGGCAGAATTCGTCGACCAGGTCGGCCGCGAAGAATCGCCCGGCCAGCACCGGTCCTCCCTCGCAGACGATGCGCGGGAGGCCGAGGGCGCAGAGAGCCGCGAGAATCGTGGCCGGAGTGAGGACACCGTTCTCATCGTCGAGCGGCACGACGGTCGCTTGGGCCCCGACCGTGGCGGCCTCCACCCGGCTGACTGCGAAGCGCGGACAGAGGATGAACACCGGCTGCCGATCTGCGGAGTCCGGGTGTGCGGAGTCCCGGTGCATAACGTGCTCGAGCCGATGACCGGCCAGGTTTCCGCTGCTGGTGACGACAGCGAGGGCCGCTCGGGCCGGCACGATATACCCCTCCGCACGGACACTGCCGGCGCCGACCAGGACGACGTCGGCGAGTTCCCTGATCACACCCAGGATCCGGCGGTCGAGGCGGCTCGAGAGGGAATCCGAGGTGCCATCGGTCCCGGCCACGCCGCCGTTCAGGCTGGCGATCATATTGACCCGCAGGTACGCGCCCGGCGCCGGGGCGTAGCGCCGTAACAGCCAGTCCCGGCTGACCGGGTCGAGCCCGTCGACGCTTCGCGGCAGGTCGACCGTGTCGCCGCCCGCGTCCGGTTCCGGAAACACCCGGGTCAGGGTCACGCAGCGCCCTCGCGCAGGCGGCGCTTGGTGCGGGCGAGCATGGCTGTCATGCCGCGGATGCGCAGGGGAGACACCGCTGTCGTCAATCCGATCGTGTTCGGATAGTCATCCGGCACATCGAGCACCTCCTGGGCGCTGAGGCCATCCAGACCCTGGGCCAGGATCGAGGCAAAGCCCCGGGTCGTCGGCGACTCCCGGGGAGCGGTCGCGTAGAGGTGCACCGCAGACTCGTGGTCCACCTCAACGAACATGAAGACGGGGGACTGGCATTCAACGACCCGCTCGAGCAGGTCCGGGTGCTCCGCGTAGCGCGGCGGGAGCGCCGGTAGCTCGTCGGCGAACTCAAGCAGCAGCAGCAGCCGGTCGGACTCCTCGAGTTCGAGGAAGTCGGCGCGGATCTCGGCCAGTTTGGCGGGAAGTTCGGTGGCGGTCATCGACACTCATTCTGCCATGCTCGGGCCGTGAGGCCCCGGAATCCGAGTGGGCCGACCGGCTCAGCGGGGCTGAGGTGCGTCGCCCGGCTCCGTGCCCATCACGATCGGCACGTGTACGGCGTTACCCCATTCGGTCCAGGACCCGTCGTAGTTGCGCACGCCTTCGAAGCCGAGCAGGTGGGTCAGAACGAACCAGGTGTGGCTGGACCGCTCGCCGATCCGGCAGTAGGCGATGACGTTGTCGCCGTCGGAGAGGCCGGCCTCGTCACGGTAGATGGCGTCCAGCTCGGTGCGGGTGCGGAAGGTGGCGTCCGGGGCAGCGGCGCGCGCCCACGGCACCGACGCCGCCGACGGGATGTGGCCGCCGCGCAGGGCACCCTCCTCCGGATAGGCCGGCATGTGGGTGCGTTCGCCGGTGTACTCCTCGGGGGAGCGCACGTCGATCAGCGGGTTCCCGAAGTGTGCGAAGACATCCTCGCGGAATGCGCGGATGGCGGAATCGTTGCGCGGGGTGACCGGGTACACGGTCGGGGTGATAACGGGCCTGTCTCGGGTGAGGCCTCGTTCCTCGGCCGCCCACTTGTCACGGCCACCGTCGAGCAGGCGTACGTCTTCGTGGCCGAACAGGGTGAACACCCACAGGGCGTAGGCCGCCCACCAGTTGTTCTTGTCGCCGTAGATGACCACTGTGGTGTCGTGGGAGATGCCCTTGGCACCGAGCATTGCGGCGAAGGCGGCACCGTCGACGAAGTCGCGCTCGACCGGATCATTGAGGTCGGTGTGCCAGTCGATTTTCACGGCTCCCGGAATGTGGCCGGTTTCGTAGAGCAGAACGTCTTCGTCCGATTCGACGACAACAAGACCGGGGGTTGCGAGATGCGCCTGCAGCCACTCGGTGCTGACCAGACGTTCGGGGTGGGCGTAGGCCATGAACTTCGGTGCCGGATCGAGATCAACAGACATGGGGGGGAACCTCCTGGTGGCGTCCGATGGACACCGGAATCAAATGGGCGCGGTTTAGGCTGGTTACCGGTCCGCGTTTTCGAATCTACGCGGTATGGCTCCTGATCGCATCCGCGGTCGTTCTTCAACGATGATGCTCCGACCGGGACTATCAGTCCGACACAGAAACCGGGTACTACAGCATGGCTCCACAAGCTCTCAGCCAGGTGCAACGTTTGGCCGATCGCTCTCCGAGCATCACCGGGCCGGAGATCGTGGCCGAGTTGGTTCCGCCGCCCCAGTTCGAGCACGCCTCCTTCGCGTCGTACCGACCTGACCTGAACTTCCCCTCGCAGCTCGAGGCCGTGGAACGGCTGGGCGCCTTTGCCGGAGCCTGGCTGGCCCAACGGCCCAGCGGCTTCTTCTCCCGCACCCGCAAGCCCAAGCCGGAGCTGCCGGGCATCTACCTGGACGGTGGTTTCGGCGTCGGCAAGACCCACCTGCTGGCCGCGCTCTGGCATGCCGCCCCGGGACCGAAATATTTCGGCACCTTCATCGAGTACACCGCACTGGTGGGAGCACTCGGCTATGCAGCCACCGTCAAGCAGCTCTCCGGCGCCCGTCTGATCTGCATCGACGAGTTCGAACTCGACGATCCGGGCGACACCATGCTGATGACCCGGCTTCTGGGCGAGCTCGTGGCCTCGGGTACCCGCGTCGCCGCCACATCGAACACTCCGCCGAATTCGCTCGGCGAGGGGCGTTTCGCCGCGATCGACTTCCTCCGCGAGATCCAGGCGATGTCCGCGAACTTCGAGATCGTGCGCATCGACGGCCTCGACTACCGCAGGCGTGACATCGAGGGCCACGCCATCGCCGTGCCCCGGGACGAATTGGACCAGCTGGTGCCCGCCCTGGTCGAACGCGGCTCCACGGTGACCCGGGACGACTTCGGCGACCTGATCCGACATCTCAGCACGGTGCATCCGTCGAAGTACATCAAATTGATCCACGGCATCGACGTCATCGCCCTGACCGATGTGTACCTGCTGACCGACCAGACGGATGCCCTCAGGCTGGTCGCCTTCATCGACCGGGTCTACGACGCGGAGATTCCGATCATCGCCAACGGCCAGCCACTGAACGAGGTCTTCGACGAGGAGATGCTCTCCGGCGGTTACCGCAAGAAGTACCAGCGGTCCCAGTCCCGTCTCGTGGCGCTGACCACAGGTGAGCTTCCACCGCACGACTGATCCACGACTGATCGGGGCCTGACCACCGCTCTGCTTGCCGAAACGCGATGTTAACACCGTCGCACGGCGCGTAACGCGGGCGAAACATCCGCGCGCACTCACCGAAACCTGCCAACTCCAAACTGACTCTGTACCCGCCGAGACACGATCAACCGCTCACCCTGTGCACGTCGACGGCAATCACTGTTAGTTAGCGAGAGGTAACCATATCCATGGTTGAACTGTCAGTCCTGTTGGACGCCACACCTGATGAAATAGCCCTGAATCTCAATTCCCTGTGGCTCCTCGTCGCGGCCGCCCTCGTGCTTCTGATGACTCCCGGTGTTGCCTTCTTCTACGGCGGCATGGTGAAGGCAAAGAGCGTCATCAGCATGATGATGATGAGCTTCGGCGCGATGGGCGTCGTCGGTGTGCTGTGGGTGCTCTACGGCTACGGGCTTGTCTTCGGCCCGCCGCTGATCCCCGGTTTCCTCGGCAACCCGTCCGGGCTGCTCGGCCTGAGTGGGCTGCTCGGCGCCGGTGAAGACGGATCCCTCACTCCCGACCTGAACGGGCTGGCGTTCGCCGGCTTCCAGGCCACCTTCGCCATCATCACCGTCGCACTGATCTCTGGTGCGATCGCCGACCGTGCCAAGTTCGGCGCCTGGTTGATCTTCGCCGCCGTGTGGTCGACCCTGGTGTATTTCCCAGTCGCCTACTGGGTCTTCAACCTCGCCGACGGCTGGGCTCCCGCCGCTCTCGGGGTCAACGACTTTGCCGGTGGCACCGCCGTGCACATCAACGCCGGTGCAGCCGGTCTGGCTCTCGCCCTGGTGCTCGGCAAGCGGGTGGGCTTCAAGAAGGGCATCTCCAAGCCCCACAACGTTCCGCTCACCCTCCTCGGCGCCTCGCTCCTCTGGTTCGGCTGGTTCGGTTTCAATGCCGGCTCCGAAGCCGCCGTCGACGGTGTCGCCGCCCTCGCCTGGATCAACACGCTTGTCGCTCCCGCCGCCGGTATTCTCGGCTGGCTGATCGTCGAGAAGATCAAGGACGGCAAGCCCACCTCGATCGGTGCCGCCTCGGGTGCCGTCGCCGGGCTCGTCGCCGTCACCCCAGCCTGTAACATCCTCACCCCGTTCTGGGCGATCGTCCTCGGTGTCCTCGTCGGAGCGGTGTGCGCGGTTGCCATCGACCTGAAGTTCAAGTGGGGCTTCGACGACTCGCTCGACGTGGTGGGCATCCACCTCATCGGTGGCATGATCGGAACGCTTTACATCGGTGTCTTCGGGTCGGGCATCGGCCTGCTCGACACCGGCAGCCTCAACCAGCTCTGGGTGCAGTTCGTCGCAGCCTTCGGCATCGCGATCTTCTCCTTCGTGATGGCCTACGGCATCGGGGTGATCATTCAGAAGACGATCGGCTTCCGAATCAACAACGAAGACGAGGTGGCCGGAGTGGACACCATCGTGCACGGTGAAGAGGGCTACGCGCTCGACGCCGTCTAGGCATGAAGCAGCGCCCGGCTCGATCAGGTGCTGTCCTATTCGGTGGCTGTCCTATTGGGTGTAGGAAGACCTCGACAGCGCCTGGGACTTCAGGGCGTCGAACTCGGCCGGGGTGATTGTGCCCGCATCGAGCAGGGCCTTCGCCCGGCTGATCTCTTTCGCGGGCCCGGCACTGGTTCTGGCGACACTGCGGATGTACTGATCGGTCTGCGCCTGGTACTCCTTCGACTCCTTGGAACTGCGTTCCGCCATGCCCTCGCCGCGGGCGATCACGTAGATCAGCACCGTGAGGAAGGGAACGAAGAACAGGGCGAGTAACCACGCCGCCTTCGCCCAGCCGCCGAGCTGCCGGTCCCGAAACAGGTCGACGATGACGCCGAAGAGAGCAAAGAAATACGAAACTATCGCGAAGGTCTAGAAGAAGAACCAGATCGTCCCCCACAGGTTTTCCCAGAGGTCCATGGCACGTTCTCCTCATCTTCGGGCACTGCCGTCTTCGAGCGTTGAGCGTCGAGCGTCGACCACGACACAATGTGACGGGTGCCACTGTTGTACGTCCAGGCGGCCGGACCACCTTCACCCGGAACGGGTGAATTCCGAACGCTCGAACCCGCTGCCGTCGGTGCGGCGTGCACCGGGCACCCTAGCCGTGGGGCAGGCCGAGAGCTAGGGTGACGAGGCTGAACGACCACTCGGGGCCGCGAATGGAGGACGTGTCTCTATGACCTCGCATCGGATACCGGCTCAGATGGCGGTTCCGGGCGCAGCCCTGACACCGGGAGCCCCGTCACCGGCTGCCCCGTCACCGGCTGCCCCGTCACCGGCTGCCCCGTCACCGGGGGTCGGCGCGCTGGTCCCGGCTCGGTCGACCGCTGAGGTGGAGCGGCCGCGGCTTGACGGCGCATTTCATCGGCTCATCGCCGGCGAAGTCCGCTGCGTCTGCGTGTGGGCTGTGGCAGGCTCCGGGAAGACGACCCTGCTGGCCGCCTGGGCAGGCCGCCTTCACCGGAAGGGGGAGTCGATCACCTGGGTACGCGCGCCGGAGCCGGGCCGGTTGCATCCCGCTGATGTCTGGCGGCAGGTCGGGCGGCGCTCGGGGGTGTCAGGCGACGGGGACACCCGGTACGTGTTCATCGATGGGTTGGACCGTGTCGAAGGGGATCGGCCGGGGCTGGTGGGCGAGCTGGTCGCGTCGGCGCCCGAGGGCATCCGTCTCGTGGTCGCCGGGCGCACCCGGCCGGGCGCAGGGCCGACGCGACTGCGCGGCGACGGCTCCATGGTCGACGTGGCGCCTGCGGACCTGGCGTTCGATCGGAGCGAGCTGCTGGCGCTCGCCGCCGCGCATCGTCTCCTTTTGACGGACGAGGAGACGACGATCATGCTGCAGCGCACTGCGGGATGGGTGACCGGTCTGATCGTGCCGTTCCTGCACGGGAGGAACGATTCCGCACGGTTGGTGGCGAATTTTGACGGTGACGATCCCGCGGTGGCCGGTTTCCTCCGGTCGGAGATCATCGCCGGCTGGGCTGACGGTGAGGAGAACACGATGCTGCGCGCCGCCGTCAGGCCTGTCCTCTCGGTCGACCTGGCCGTCGAGGTGACGAAGCGAGCGGATGCCGGGGCGGTGCTGGACCGGCTGGCCGGGCCCAGCGCACTCATCACCAGGGAGAGCGGCGACGACACCAGGGCGTATCGCATCCACCCGATCCTGCTGGCCTATCTGCAGAGCGAGGCGCGGCGACGTGACTTCGTGGCGGCGGCGGCTCACGAGACCGCGGCCCGGTGGTTCGCGCGCCGCGCCGACGGTCAAAACGCTCTCGAGCAGGCGCTTGCTGCCGGGCTGCCCATCCTCACCGCCGAGATGCTCGATGCTTTCGGTCTCGATCTCGTGCTCAGGGGAACGCCAGACCTCGTCCTTCGTGCCCTGGCAGAGCCCGCCACGCGCGCCGGGGACCCAGGTGCATCCGTGACGGCGTCCCTGAGGCTGCTCCTGGACGCGCCGTACTTTCCCGACCGGGGGCAGGCCGGCCACCTGTTGGCGGAGCTCGAGACGGCGGGGCTCGCGTCCGGCGGCAGTGCGAAGGTCTGGACCGTCGTGATTGACGCGCTTGCCGCCTTCTTCGCAGCCACACCTGATGAAATCCGGGACCGTCTGGCCAGGCTGGGCGCCGTCCGCACCGCACCGGGGAGGCGGAAGAACCTCGGTGTCGACCTGCTGGCCGCCACCGCGGAGGCCTGGTGCCGCGCCGGTCTGGGCGAGGCGGAGCGAGCCGAAGCGGGACTGCGAATGGTGGCCGTGACCGCGCGGAATGCCGGTTACCAATGGCTGTTCCTGCTTGCCGGCGACCTCGCCGCCGTGGCGGCCTCGCGCCGGGGCGACTGGGCCCGCGCCAGCCTCATCGACGATCAACTGGCTCGGGCGACGGGTGCCGCAGCGCGCCCGGCCACGGGCGCCGGGGCATCCTGGAACGGCTTGTCACGGCCGACCCTCTGGTGTGCGATTCCGGACTGATCGTGTCCGCCCAGACCCTCCTGTCCCTGTCGGCATCGGCGGCGGACCCGAGGCGGCGATCGGCGCTCGAGAGTCTGAATGCCTTGATACGGGAGAATGCGGATGCCCACCCGCGTGTGCTGAGCCTGTGTTGCATTCCCTGGTTCGAGCTGACCGGTGCGCTGGACGGGCGGGCGGAAGCCCGACGTGTCACGCTCCTGGTGGAAAAGGTGCTGGGTGCGGACTCGTTGGAGGCCGTGCTGCTCCGCTCCCTCGCGTACCCGCCGGCCCCGGGCGGCCATGGCGCCGGTGAACGGCTGAAAGCCGCCGCGACGCCGGCCGCCCGGTGTTGGCGCGGATCCACGCTCGTGAGCGCCTGGATCGTGCTCGCCGGCATCGCCGAGGAGGGTGAACGATCCGCCGAAGCGGATGCCCGTCTGGCTCGGGCGCTGCGCCTGGCTGAGCAGCTGCGGGTCGAGAGAGCCTTTCTGGCCGTGGGCGGGCTCGGGGTGTCCCTTCTCGGCACCAGAGTCGGGCGGTTGGGGGACCTCGACGGTTTCGCAAGCCGGATTCTGACTCGGTCCGCTCAGGCGCCGGGGGAGAATCGCCCAGGCCCAGGGCCAACCCCTGCCCTGGTCGCACCGCTCACCGAGCGGGAGCGGGTGCTGCTGCGCGAGCTGCCCTTCCATCAATCCGTGGCGGACATCGCCCGCAAGCACAATGTGAGCCCGAACACCGTCAAAACACATCTGCGCAACATCTATCAGAAGCTTGAGGCCACCGACCGCGCCCGGGCCGTGACCATCGCTCAGGAGCGCGGCCTGCTCTGACCTGCACCCCCCGAATGGGAATGGTTCCGCCTGACTCGGACCACTAGGCTTCGAGGGTCTCGTGCCCGCGCGCGCCGCGCGAAGTGCCAGGCCACGTGCATGATCTTCGTGCCGGCGGAACGGAAGGACCCCATGTTTGAATTCCTGCTCAGCCCCATCCCCGGTCTCATCATGCTGGGTATCGTCGTCTTCCTGATCGGCCTGTTCTATGCCAAGAGCGTCTACAAGAATGCCGGGCCGGACGAAGCCCTGATCATCACCGGCAAGAAATCGAAGAAGACCATCGTCGACGGCGCCACGCTAGAGGAATCCGGGCAACGCGTCGTGCACGGCCAGGGTGTGTTCATCACCCCCTTCTTCCAAAAGGCGTTCAAGATCAGCCTGCGCAGCCGGGCGATCGAGATCACGGCCGTCGCCCAGGACCAGAACGGCGTCACCCTCACCGTGGAAGCAGTCGCCATTGTGAAGGTCGGCGACGACCCGGCCGCCATTCGTGCCGCCGCGCAGAGGTTTCTCGGCCAGGACAAGAACATCGACGGCTTCGCACAGGAAGTACTGTCGGGATCGCTGCGGTCGTCGATCGGTGGCACGAACGTGATGACCATCATCCAGAAGCGCGACGAGCTCGGCTCCTCGGTGCTGGCGACCGCCCGGGAGTCCCTGGCCAACCAGGGCGTCGATGTGGACTCGTTCGAGATCAAGGGCATCACTGACGAGAACGACTACATCCGGGACCTCGGACGCGCCGAGCAGGCCAAGGTGCGGCGCCAGGCCGAGGTTGCCGAGCACGCGGCCAACCGGGAGGCCCAGGAGGCCGCCATTCTGGCCGAGCAGGCCATCGCCGAGGCCCAGAACACGCTGGCACTTCGGAAAGCTGCGCTACAGCTGGACACCGACAAGGCCGCCGCCGAAGCCGCCGCGGCCAAACCGCTGGCCGAGGCCAAGGCCCAGCAGGCCATCGTGCAGGAGCAGGAGCTCACCGCCCAGCGGCGCGCATCTCTCCGCAAGGCCGAGCTTGAATCCGAGGTCAACGCGATCGCCGACGCCGAGGCGTACCGCATCCGGGTGACCGCCATCGCGGCGGCGGAGGCCGCAGTGGCCGGCGCGAACGCCGACCGCGACAGCCGCATCGCAAACGCCGAGGCCCTCCGCGCGGAGGGGCAGGCCGAGGCTGACGCCATCCTCGCCCGCGGTACCGCTGAGGCGACCGCGACCCGGCTGTCCGCAGAGGCCGTAGCCGAGCAGAGTGAAGCGCTGATCCAGCTTCGCATGGTGGAAATGCTGCCCGAGATCGCCCGCGAGCTGGCCGCTCCGATGGCGAACATCGACAACCTGACGGTCATCTCCACGGATGGCGCCAGCCAACTGACGAAGAATGTCGCCTCCGGTATCACCGAGGTCGACGGCGTGCTCAAGTCGACCATGGGTATCGGCATCCGGGAACTGCTCGGCAACCTCGTCGGTGGGGCCGCTGTCGGAGCGGCCGCGGCCAAGACCGCCAAGCCACAGGCCTCACTCACGACCGCCCAGCAGGCCGACGTCGACAGCGCCCTGGCTGCGCCGGCCGTCGAGGCGTAGGACGCAGTCAGGTCGGGCGCTGATTCAGGCCTTTCGCGCCTGGATCGCTCGGATTTCGAAAGCGTCGACCTGGTCCCGGTGCGAGTAGCGTTGACGTTCACAGAATGCCGCAGTCCGGTCCGCATGGGCTGGGGAACAAGGGGAGATTTCCAGATGACGGATGCCGCGATGGAACCGGTCTCGGCCGTTGCGCCCCTGCTGGCCGGGCGAGCGTCCTCGAGCCAGCGCTGGTCGAATCTGATGTTCGTGCACTGGCGCGTGGACGCCGCTCTCGTGGCTCCGCTGCTGCCGGACGGTCTCGTGCCCGACGAATTCGACGGCGCCAGCTGGGTTGGGCTGATCCCGTTCGTGCTGGACCGGGCCACCGTCTTCGGCAGTCCGCCCATTCCCTACTTCGGCACCTTCGTTGAGGTGAACGTGCGCCTGTACGCGGTGGATGCGAACGGGCACCGCGGCGTGGTCTTCGTTTCGCTGGAGGCCTCCCGGCTGGCGGCTGTGCTGGCGGCCCGGGCACTGTTCTCGATCCCGTACATGTGGTCCCGCACCAAGCTTGAGGTTGGGGCGGGGGAGTACCGCTACACCGCGCGCCGCCATCTGGCCGCCGGGGCGCGCACCGAGATCGTGGTTCGGCCGACTGCCCGCCCGGTCGTCGGCGATCCGCTCGCCGATTTCCTGACCGCCCGCTGGGGTCTATTCACCCGTACGCGTGGCCGCACGGTGCACCTGCGCAATCACCACGAGCCGTGGGAGCTCTTCGAGGCCGAACTGGTGAGCCTTGACGACACCCTGCTCGCCGTGGCGGGGTTCCCCGGGCTGGCCGGACGCGAGCCGGATTCCGTGCTGTATTCGCCCGGGGTCACCACCTGGTTCGGCGCCGCCGGTTGAGTCGCGGGCCGACGCTATCGAGGCACGGTAGGACGGGGCGTTCGCCCGGCGGGCGGAACTGGTCGAGTCGGAGCGTTGCTTCGGGCTGGCCCGCGTCGCGTTGGAGACGGGTGAGATCAGTTATCAGCATGCGAGGGTGGTGATCGACCAGGCGTGGTCGGTGCCGGCGCGGTGAGGGCCGCGATACGCGGACTCAATGCGGTCTGACACAGCGCGGACTTCATGAGCGTTGTCGTCGGCCGCGTGAGAGCGGCAGGCCTTCCCGAACGAATTCGACGGACATTTTGTCAAAATCGGCCTAAATCGTGTGCAAATCCCGTTTTCAGGAGAATCTCCGTCGAATTGGTGCCGGCTGCGCACCCAGCGAGACCCCAGTGGCACAATCATGGGCTGTGGTTCGGGCTGTGGTTCGGGCTGTGGTTCGGGCTGGGGCTCGGGCCCAGACCCGGGCCCAGTCCAACTGGGCACAGACGCGAAGGCGGCATTTGGGATACTCGGAGGATGATCGATGTCACCCTCACCCTTCCCGCCGGCTCTGTGCTCCTTCGGCGTGCCCTGTCCCGGGATCTGTCTGCAATCGTGGGGCTTCTCGCCGACGACTCCATCAGCGCTTCCCGAGGCGACGCCGACCGGCCGGAAGATCGCGTCGCCTATGAACGGGCATTCGCCGCAATCGACGCAGATCCGGCCCAGCAGTTGCTGGTCGCGACGTCGCTCCTGGGCGAGGTGCTGGCCACCATGCAGCTCACCGTCATCCCTGGGCTCGCCCGGGTCGGGTCCACCCGGTTGCAGATCGAGGCCGTCCGGGTTCGTTCGGATCAGCGGAGCCGCGGGCTCGGCGGAGCCATGATTCGGTGGGCCGTGCAGAATGCCCCGGCCTTCGGGGCTCAACTCGTCCAGCTCACGTCGGACGCAGCGCGCGTCGACGCGCACCGGTTCTATGAACGGCTGGGCTTCACCGCGTCCCACGTGGGCTTTAAACACGCCGTGCCGACGGTCTCCTGACGGCAGCACCCCCGCGGGGCAGGATCAGGCAAGCAGGCCGAGGAGCCGTCCGGCGAACCCCGCGCAGGCGATCGTCGCGGTAAAGAACACGGCCACCCAGACCACGCCCGGGATGTGGGTCAGACGGGCCAGCTGGTCGGCGTCGGAGGCGGTACCGAGGCTCCGCGACCGGGACCGCTGGAGCTCGATCACGGTGCGCACAGCCCCGAGCAGCAGAAACGCCGTGATCAGCAGGGCGAAAACGCTCTGCACCGGGGGAGTGCCGAACCAGGTGATGCCGAAGACCAAGCCAGCGGTAACGAGGACGGACCACAATCCGAACCAGTTGCGGATCTGCACGAGCAGCAGTGCCAGGGCCGTCAGCAACAGCCACAACAGGCCGATGTCATAGCCGAGGCTGAGCATCCGTGCGGCGCCGAGCCCCAGCAGGGCAGGGGCGGTATAGCCGGCCAGCAGGGTCAGCACCATGCCGGGTCCGCGCGGGCGTCCGCGGCTGACGGTCAACCCCGAGGTGTCGGAATGCAGTCGGATACCGCCGAGCCGGCGACCGCTCACCGTCGCGACCACCGCATGACCGCCCTCGTGCGCGATCGTGATGACGTGGCGGGTGACCCGCCACGCGGCCGGCACCAGCACGAGCACGGCAGCGGCCGCGATGGTTAGCCAGGCCGTGACCGCGGGCAGAGGCTCATTTCGGGCGGAGAGTTGCCCCCAGAGATCGACAAGCCCGTCCATGGATTTCAGCCTAGATTACCTTGGGCGGGAGCTCTATACTGACCGCAAAAGCTGGATACGAGTGAAAGGACGGTCCCTATGAGTGCCTCGGACAAGATGAAGAACTCGGCCGAGGAAGCCGTGGGCAAGGCAAAGGAGGCCGCCGGCAAATTGACCGACAACGAACGGCTCGAAGCCGAGGGCAAGGCGGAACAGGCCAAGGCAAACCTCAAGCAGGCCGGAGAGAACGTCAAGGACGCCGTCACGGACTGAGTCGAATCCGCATCTCCACACCATCAGTGCACGTCAATCAAAAGAAAGGACGGCGAGCAGGATGAACGTACTCCTCGTTATCGTTGCCATCATCGCCATCGCGCTTCTGTTCACCGGAGGGTTCGTCGAGTCGCTCAACTTCCTCATCTGGGTTGGCATCGTGCTCGCCGTGATCGCGCTGATCGTCTGGCTTGCCCGGGTGGTCTCCGGGAAGCGGGCCTGACCGGGCCGCGCAGGTGGTCTCCGACCCGTACCGAGACAAGGAAAAAGCCCCGAATTCTCGGGGCTTTTTCTTGGCTGTGGGCGATACCGGACTCGAACCGATGACCTCTTCCGTGTGGATTCTCCTCTGCCAACTCGCCACACACCTCTTTGAGATGCCATCCACCACAATCACCGAGGCGACCTCGCCTATCCGGCGCGCGGCGCTGACCCGAACCTGCTGCCGCCGCTCGACCTAACTCCTGACGCACCCTTGCCCCCGAACCGAGCGTGTGACGGCGTTCAGAACCCTGCGGGACCGATCGCGTGACGCGATCAGTCCCGGGCCCGATCAACCGAGGCTGCTCAGCGTGTGCTGCTACCCGGCCCACCGCGGACGGGCAGGGCCTTCACGGTCACCGACACCGTCTTGCCGTTCACGGTCAGCTGCAGTGTCGCATCACCAGGGGTGACGGCGGTCAGCTTCTTCGTGGTCGGGTTGAACCGCAGCGCTGATGCGGCATGTTCCTTCACCGTTCCAGCGTCGATCACTACTCTCTTCCCTGACCAGCCGGCGCTCATCGGCCACTGCACGGGCACGACGCGGTCGCCGTCCTGCACGATGCTCGCGTCGATCGTGGCCGTCTCTCCCACGATCATCGTCGTCGGAACATCCAGCCGGATCTCGTCCACCCGCGGCTTCGTCTCGGCCTGAAGCCAGGCGATCCGGTCGGCGACCGTGGTCGGAGTGCTGCCGACGACCCCGGCGGCCGGGTTGAGCCCGAGCATCGTCCAGCCGGTGAAGCCACCGGTCTCCGGTGTGCCCGACGGGCCCTTGCCGGAATTTCCGTTGATGATGCTCGACACCCCGTCGAAGCTCGTCGCGTGGAACACTCCGACGTGCGCGTTGACCGTTGCAATCGACTTGCCAGAGTCGGCGCGGAACGCAGCGAGGCTGGCTTCCAGCGCTTCCGCTTCGAAACGGTCACTGAGCTGGCTCGCCTTCGACGGCAGCGGGTCGTTCGTCGGGTGGTGCGCGAACACGACGACCCCCGTGATGCCGCTGTCTGCCGCTGCGGTCGCGAGCGCGTCTTCGAGCAGGCCCAGTTGCGCGCTGTCGGACCTCGCGAGCGAACCGTTCGCCGTGTTGAGCGTGACGACGAGCGTTCCCCCCAGCTGCTTCACCTGGCTGGTCTCGCCGAACTCCGCCTCGAAGTTGGAAATGGCTCCACCCATCACCTCATGGTTGCCTGGAACGTAGATCCACGGGATCGCGTCGCCCACTTCCTCGTCTAGGACCGAGCGGGCGAGGTCGAAGTCCGCGACGGACGCCTCATCGACCAGGTCACCGTTGATCACGAGCAGGTCGGGCTTCTCGGCCACGATCTCCTGCAGGGTGCGGCGCGCGGCCTGGACGATCGCCCCGTCGGGGGTGCGCGCGACGAACTGGGCGTCGCTCATCACGGCGATGCGCTGGGCCCGGCCTGCGACGGTGCCGTCGGTCACGATGACATCGTCGTAGACGATGGATGCCGCGGGCTGGGCGACATCCGGAGCCACGACCGACGAGATTCCCGCGATCGAGACCTCACCGTGGTACGACGCGGTCGACCGGGTCTCCATCATCCGGATCCGCTCGAACCGGAGCGGGTACTCGGTGCCGTCGGAGGGGCGGTTCACCAGGGTCGACGCGTCGGTGCCGGGCAGGCGGGCGACGAGCGTGGAGGAGCCGCCGCCGTCAAGGTTGACGGCGTTGTAGGCGCCGAGGTCGAGCATCAGGCGGCCGACTTCCTGCACGGTCATGCCGCGGGCGTCGGCGGCGTGGCCTTCGATCGACGCGACGTAGACGATGGTGCCGTCCTGGTTGACGCCGACGGCGGTGCGGGCGGCCTCGACCTGGTCTTCGGCGGTCTGCACGCCATCGATGAGCAGTCGCTGCGATCCGCTGACGGCGAGGTCGACGTCGGCGCTGGTCGACACGGTGACGTCGGCGGTCTGACCGACGGTGAGGGCGGCGATTCGAGCAGCGGATGCTTCCCGCCCGACGAGCACGGCCGAGCCCGACGCGATGGTCGTCTCCGCCTTGACCGCGGCTGGGTCGGATGTGACGGAGGTGACCACCCCGTCGGTGAGGGTGGCGACGGCGAACGTCTTCGTCATGTTCGCCGGGCCGCCGAGCACCCGGGACAAGGGGTGGCTGCCCCACAGCGGGGTGTAGTAGCCGAGCGAGCCGGCCGGTACGGTTGGTGCGTTCACCGATGGGACGTCGAGGGTGTCGCCGTTGATCGTGACGGTGGCAGCCGAGGCGATCTGCTGGATCGCTGCGATGCCGTCAGCCATGGTGAAAGCCGGACGGTTCGAGTTTGTGGCGTTGAGCACACCGCGCGTCGATGAGACGTTCGTGCTGACCGGAGCCCCGGACGCGTTCATATCGAAGTAGTCGCCGTTGACGGCGGCGATCGCGCCGGTGCCACCGACCTGGTCGCTCACGGTCGCGCCTCCCGAGACGGCACCGTGGTCGAGCACGTCCATGCTGAGGGTCGGGGTTTCGAGGTCGGCGACCAGGATGTGCCCGGTGACCCAGCCCTGCGGCTGCAACCGCTGGAACGAGGTGAGGTCGAGGCCGGGGGCGATGGCCGTGGTGTCTGCGCTGAGGAGCGACGAGTTTTCGCCGCCGAGGCCGAGCCCGCCGGTGTTCTCGGCCGCGACTGCCGATCTCGGATCGGCGGTGACCGCAACCGTGCCGCCCAGCAGCATCCCGGCGCTGAGGATTAGAGCGAGCCAGCGGACCGTGCCGCGGCTCGTCGATCGGGATGGGGTGTGGTCGGCGGCGAGACTCTCGAGCACGGTGTACCTTTCGGGGCGGGCTGCGCGCGCGGGCAGCAGTGCCGAGGTTAGGGAATCGAGATGGCGTGGACTCGGCTGCGTGATGAACGGACGGTGTTCGGTGTGGTCGGCGACCCGCTGTTGGACGGACATGGTCCACCGGCTGTCTATGGGGAGCGCATCGTAGACGCGGGACTTCCAACCGTGCTCTTTCTACGGCCACTACGACGTGCAGCCCGCGGAGCCCACAAACTGGCATAGCCTTCTTCACCCGGAAATACGCGACGGAGGTGTGACTGTTAACGCGTTGTGGCGGCGTTTTGGGATCGCTTTGTGGCGCTAGTTTCCGATGACGAGGATGCTGGTGGCGGCTTAGATGACGTCGTCGGTGATGGCTTCGAGTTGGTTGATCTTCAGGACGCGGTTGATTTGCGGGAAGAGTTGTTCGAGGAGTCGGAAGTTGCCGCAGGTGATGCGTTCGTTCGCGGCGAAGGCATGGGCGTCGGTGAAGTCGTCGGGGTCAAGTGTTTTGCCGTGTCGTTTCCAGTGGTGGTCGAGGACGAAGGGCAGTTCGTCGCGGCCGAGGGCGCGGTAGCGGTGGGAGAAGCCGAGGCTGTAGAGCTGAGGGTAATGACGAAAGCGTTGGTCAATTCCGGGCATGCCGATGAGGATCATCGCGAGGTGCTCGCGGTCGTGGCGGTCGCGGAGTATCTCGAGCGCGGTGGGAGTGAGACGCTCGGCTTCATCGATGATGAGCAGCTCCACCAGGTGGGTGACTCCACCCCTTGTGGATGGCCCGGGACGAAGCAACCGGAGGTGTTTGTCGGCGCAGATTACGACTTTGATTTGCCAGTGGTCGATTTCGTTCATGAGTGTCTTGGGCCGGCAGAGGACTTCGGGTGTGTAGAGGACGGTGCGGGATCGGTTTGCGAGGGCGTAGTGCTAGGCGTCGTGGTCGCCGCGCGGCCCCCACTCGTCGATGTACGGCCCCAGAACGTCCCAGTGCACGTAGCGACGGGAGGAGTCGGTTTTGCCGACACCGGCATCGCCGTGGCAGATCCCAATGGTCCGTTCCTTGCGCACAGCATTGGCGAACTCGGTGAAACTACGGTGTCATTTCGTGACGATGAAACCTGCGTTCATCATTCGTCCTCTTCGTAGGTGCGCAACCTATTCCATCGTGGCGCTGGCGGGGCGGCGCGCAGAGTCTCACGTGCAGCGATGGTGGGGATGCGGTCGTTGATGGCTCGGCGGAGCTCTCGCCGTCGGGCACGGGGGCGGTTTCAATATCTCGGAGACTCAGCCGAAGGTTGGGGTGCGCTTCGTCCATGGCGACGCAGACGAAGGTGTCGTGGTCGAAGACGCGGATCTCGGAGAGATCGCGTGGGTCGTATCGGATCGTGATGGTGCGCCCGACGAATGAGGCCACTGTGGGTGCGAGATAGTGCTGGCCTTGGAAGTGGATGCCATCGCGCTGGACCGTGCGGTGTTTGGGCACGGTCAGGAGGAGACCGTCGAGTTCTTCCAGGGTGTCGGGCATTCGTGGCAGCCAGTCGTCGGTGGCCGAGGAGGCTTTCGGATGCTCCGGCGCCGTAGACGTTTGAGGTGTCGACGAGGTTGTCGTTGGTTTCGACAAACCGGTCGAGGATCGTGAATGCTTTGTGCTCGTCGGTTTCGGTGCCGAAACCCATGGTGCACCGCACGCCTCTGGCGTTTTCGCTGGGATCCGGTCAATACAGCAAGCGATGTATAGTCATCACGTGCTGACTATTACTACTCGTATCGATGTGATGAACCGGCTTGGTCGCGCAATGGCCGACCCGACGCGCTCGCGCATTCTCATGACCCTGTTGGACGGGCCGAGCTACCCAGCCGTGCTGTCCCGCGACCTCGGCCTAAGCCGTTCAAACGTGTCCAACCACCTCACGTGCCTGCGAGATTGCGGCATCGTTGTAGCGGAACCTGAAGGTCGACAGACTCGCTACGAAATCGCAGACCCTCACCTGGGGCGGGCGCTGACAGCACTGGTGGACGTGGTGCTGGCCGTTGACGAAAGCGCACCCTGCGTCGACGCGGCCTGTTCGATCGCCGGATGCTGCGTGGAGACGACCCGATGACCGTCACAGTGACCGACGCCCGCCGAGCAGTCCTACACCGCCGAGTACGGTTCATCGTCGCGTTCACGATCACCTACAACGTGATCGAAGCCGTGGTAGCCATCTGGGCCGGCACGCTAGCGTCCTCCGCTGCTCTGATCGGATTTGGCCTCGATTCGATCGTGGAAGTACTCTCCGCTTTAGCCGTTGCGTGGCAATTCACCCGCACGGACCCGGAGCGCTGGGAAAAAGCGACCGTGCGCGCGATCGGGATAGCATTCTTCGCCTTAGCCGCGTATGTCATCACCGACTCCGTGCTCTCGCTCACCGGGGCCCAGGACGTAGATCACAGCCCGCTCGGCATCGGTATTGCGACCCTCAGCCTGCTGGTCATGCCCCTGCTGGCCTGGTTCGAATTCCGAACCGGCCGCGAACTCGGCTCGAAAAGCGTCATGGCCGATGCCAAGCAACTCGTGCTCTGCATCTACCTCTCCGGCACCGTCCTGATCGGGCTGCTGCTCAACAGTCTGTTCGGATGGGCCTGGGCCGATTCCGTCGCGGCCCTCGTCGTCGCTGTGCTCGCGATCCGAGAAGGCATCGAAGCGTGGCGCGGTGACGTCGAGTCACCCTTCGAAGTTCTCAGCGAAATGGTTGAGGATGACGACGACAACGACGAGCAACACGAAAACAGAACCAGCGACCGACGCAGCTAATCATCGTCTTGTCCCCCTCGCGGGTGTGCTCGGTTTGGCCGGCGTTGTTCTCGTGCACGAACTGGCAGAGGTCGAAATCATCGCCAACGGCATCCACCCCGCCCGACACGGAACAGCCCTTCGGGCGGTCGGGTCGTCTACCGATCCTCGAATTCCGTTGCGCAGGTCGTCACGCTTCACCGTCAGCTCGGGGAAACGCCCCTCCCACAGTTGTCGCACACGAGGCGGCATCGTCAGCGTCGGCCAAATCATGATCAGCAAATCCTGGTTGAGAATCTCAACCTGGTCCACAACGCGCCCCTCCTGGATGGTCGCCTGACACGCGGTAATAAGGTCGCCCTCCGACTCCACATCGAAGCTCGACTTCGGCCCCCAGTACACCCTAGGGGGCGGCTGCACGCTCCCATTCCTTGGCCCGTGTAGGTCGTCCAGTCTCAGGGGCACGTCATACGGTTTCACATCTTGTATGCGGACCTTCCTGGGGCCGCCTGGGGGATGACTCGGTGACATGGGTTGAGCGTACCGAGAAGAGACAGAGCCCTGTCGAACATCACGGTGACGCGACACTGCGTTGCGTGCGGCCCTGATGCTTGCCCGATAGGGGATCGTGAATGCTTTGTGCTCGTCGGTTTCGGTGCCGAAACCCATGGTGCCGAGGGCGAGGTTCGATACGCCGATGCCGGTACCTGGAAGGGTGCGGTACTTCATTGTGGTGTTCCTTTCGTCGGGTGTTAAGCCTGGGAGGTGGGCATGGCCCACAGCTCGGCGATGGAGGAGCGGCGCGGGCGGGTCACCATGAAGGCGATGTTGTCGGCGATGTCGCCCGGCTCCAAAGGCTCCGGAATGGCGTCGGAGGCGGCCAGGTCGTCCTTGATGGTGTCGTTGTTGTGGGAGACGAGTTCCGTGTTCACCGCGCCGGGCTCGAGGACACCGACGCGGACGTGCTTCTGGGTGACCTCCTGGCGGAGTGCTTCGGTGAAAGCGTTCACACAGAACTTGGTCATGCTGTAGGCGCTGTAGTTTCGCCCAGGCCTGCCGCCCGGCGATGGAGGAGATGTTGACGATGTCGGCTACTTCCCGCAGCGTGTCCTCGGCCGCAGCGAGCAGGTGCGGGAGGGCGGCGTTGATCAGGTAGAGCAGGCCTTTTGGGTTGACGGAAATCATTCGTTCCCATTCGTCGACGTCCGCGCCGACGATCGGGCCGAGCAGCATGAGGCCGGCGTTGTTGATCAGGATGTCGGGGCGTCCAAATCGTTCGATGACGGCGGCGACGGCCTGATCGGCCGGGCCGCGGTCGGTGATATCGACTTCAACAGCGAGGGCAGTTCCACCGGCGGCCTCAATCTTGGCGACGACGGCGTCAAGGCGGTCCTTGCGGCGCGTGACGACCGCGACGTTGGCGCCGTGCTCGGCCAGACGGATCGCGGTGGCCTCACCGATACCATTACTCGCGCCGGTGACAATGGCGACGGTTCCGGTTAGTTGTGAACTCATGAGGGGACGGTGTTCGGGACACCTTCGAATCATGGTCGTCTACTCGGTTCCCTGCGGTGCTGAGAGGGCGATCGTCCCGTAAGCCCGTCCCGAGAAAATGCCCGATGAAGGGAGGCTCTATGGGGCACGTTCGGACGCCTCAGATGACTCGGCGGTGAGGTCCAATGCCCGAGTTCGGCGATAGAACGTTGCTCGAGACATTCCAAGATCGCGGGCAACCGTTGTCACTGGCTCTCCACCGTCGATGAGTCGACGCGCATTGCGGATTTGGCTGTCGGTGATGAGCCGCAGCCTCCCACCGAGATCCTTGCCGGCAGTGCGGCGCTTCGTGATGGAGTCGATCACACGTTCTCGTTTGATTTCGTGTTCCAGCTGTCCGAGTGCAGCCATGATCGTGAACAGCATGGACCCCATCGGTGTCGCTGTATCGACGTCGCCGCCGCCCAGGTTGAGTACGCGGAGGAAGGACCTCGGGATCACCCGGCAGACCTTGTACCGCCATGTCTCACCTGCGGGGGAGCTGCGGTCGGACGGTGCGAAGCTCCTATCGAAGAAGTTGTGGCCCCACCTGGTCACTGTCAGAAAGGAACCTCCTGCGGAGGACTTGCACCCGCTACTTACCGGCAGCGGGCCCGTGACCTTCCGTTGGTTGGCTCGCCTCAAGAATGGCGCTCTTGCGCCGCCCCCAGCGGATGAAAAGCCCCAGAGCCACGACGACCCCAACCACAACGCGAACCTGGACTACCACCCAGAAGTTCCACCAAAAAAGAGCACTGAATTCCATTTCGACCACCCCTCGATTCGCGGACACCTGAGTGCTCTACTTAGCGCGAGCCTACGACCGCGAGATCGTTCGGGGAATTACGCCGTCGATTGCTTGGCCAGGAGGGAACCTCCGGAGCAGCTCGTAAGACGAACGCTTCATTGGCACGGAATTCGCCGCCAAGGCTTCGAGTCGACGTTGAACGACGGGGTGCCATTTGGGAAGGTCTATCGGGCGACGCTCACGAGCGCAATCACAATCACACGGGCCCAGGTCAGAGCGAGCTTCGGCTCTGGGTCTGGGTTCGAACGATGAGCGCGATGACTACGGTCACGACGCCGACACACAGGAGAGCGAATGCTGCCGCCATCACCGCCGCATCGCCGGGGAGCATGGCGCACGCTGCCGGCGAATCGTCGTAAGGGCATGTGCGCCAGGGCTGGAAGAAATAAAGCACAGTCCCAAACAGTCCAACGACGGATGCCGCAATGCCGACCACTAACAACAACCGTGCTGCCATGTCAGGAGTAAAGCACAACGAATGACGAGCACTTGGAGCCTGTGGGCAGTTTTCGACAGGGAACCCTTATCGGAACACTTTCGGCAAAGGTGTCACCGGTGATACCATGTGTCCATGCCTATGACCCTTCGCTTGACTGATGCGGAGGCAGAAGCCCTGCGTCGCCGTGCCGAATACGAGAGACGGTCCATGCAGGAGGTCGCCAGGCAGGCGGTGCGTGAATACGTCGAGAACCACAGTCGCCAGGATCTGCTGAGCAGTGTCCTAGACGAGGAGCTTCCGCGCTACGCCGAAGCGCTTGAACGCCTCGGAAAGTGATCTATCTCACCTACGCGGACCTCCTCTACGTCGGGCAGCGGGCCCTCGGGGGAGACATGCCGGTCCGTGACCAGGGGCTGCTCGAGTCGGCGCTGGCCCGTCCGCGCGCGAGCGCGTTCGAAACGGATGCCTACGGCAGTCTCAACGAGAAGGCCGCGGCGCTGACGCACTCCGTGGCCCGCAACCACGGCTTGATTGACGGCAATAAGAGGCTGAGTCTCGCTGCGCTGATCACCTTCCTTGGTATGAACGGAAGACGCTTGACCTGGTCCAATGATGAGGCCTACGAATTCATCATGGACGTTGCTTCCGGGCGCCTTGACGACGTTTCGGATATCGCGAAACGCATTGACCTCGGCAGCGACGAGCGCTGAGGCGAGGTGGCCGGCTTGAGAGTCGTGAATGCTTCATCGGCAAGACAGGTCGTTTGCCGGTCATCAGCCTCACCAGGAGCGAGATAAGGGAGTGGCTCAGGCTCGCGCCCGGGGTCCGGCATGGGAACCGCCGACGGGCAGGTTCGGTGCGTCCGGTAGCGACGTCGGTCGAGCCACCTCGTCAGTCGGTCCCGGGGCTGGACCGGCGATGCGGCCGACTGCCATGCTGGGCTCGGCGGGGAGGGGACCTGATGCCACGACTGGCGACATCCGTTCTGGGGAGCATCGCTCTGGTGCTCGGACTGGTGGCTTGCTCGCCAACTGAGACTCCAGCGGTCGACACGGCCGCCCACACGGATGCGCCGGCCCCGCCCGACCGTGCGGCCGACGTTGTCATCCCCGACGGTGTCATCGGCACGGCCGAGCTCACGTCGGCCTCGGGAGACAACACCATCTCCGGAACCGTCGTCGTCACGGCGGGTGGGGGCGGATTCGACGTCGCACTGAAGGACTTCCACTCGGACGTCCCCGGAGGCTTGCAACTATCCTTCAGCCCCTGGTCGGAGACCACGATCTGCCTGGCCGACATGCACAGCTTCTCGTTCGGCAACCTCTCCACGGACGCCGATCAGCCTGGGCTGAGCATGGGCCCCAGGGACTTGTCCCGGGGCGACCCCAGCTACTACCTGACCGCCGTCATCACGGAGACCGACCCGACCACGACCGATCCTGACGGCTGCGTGCTCACACCCCGGGCGGTCGGCACGATCACCTGGGACGCGCCGGACACCCGCCCCGGGCTGCTCGCCGTCGATACCGGCGCCCGGTTCGGCGCCGGCGGTTCCACCGCTTCAGCCGATGGTGCCCCGCTCTCCTACCGTGTGGTCACCGGCGACACGCTCAACGACATCGCCGACCGCTTCGGCATCACGGACGACGACCTAGGCTTCCTCAACCCGCTCACCAGCCGCCAGCTCCAGGCCGGCGACGAGCTGAACCTCCGGGTGGCGCTGCGCGGCGGCGCCTCGGTCCCGCCGCCCTCGGGCTGAACGCCGCTCCAGGAAATGAATGGCCGCTGTCGCCCCCTATGGGGAACCCCTGCGGGACGGATCCGCGGCCAATCGGGCCGATTGCCGAGCGCCCAGATTCTGGGTCAGTGGGGGGACCGTAGCTGGTCGCCCGGCTGGAGCGCCGTGCCGGCTGCGCACCCGAGCTCTCCGGGCTGAAGCAGAATCTTGGGCACCTGCAACACCTGCACGCCGTCGACGTCTCGTTTCACGAGCAGGCAGTCGTCCCCATCGCCCATCGCGAAGCCGATGTCGCCGTCGACTACCGTCGCCTCGGGATCGAACGCGACCTCACGCTCACCGGTCGGCTGCGGCATCCGCTTGACGATCTCGGCGACTATGTCGTCAGCGGATGCCGCGGACGGCGCGTTTGTCAGCACCTCGACGACGAGAGCCTCCGCTCCGTCGGGAACAACGTTAACCAAGCGGGTGTCGACCGGAGGGGGGATGCGCTTTGCGTCCGGCGGGCAAGCGATGTCGTGGGCGACCGCTGTGTCGTCGCTCCATTCGCCGGGCTCCTCGGTCGCGACGCCCCAGAAATCGAACTGCGACTCAAAGCAAGCGACGTGCGGCCCTTCGTTCGGGGTGGGCTGTATCGTCGCACGAAACTGCAGCGCTCCAACTGGTTCGCCGTGGATCGCGCCGGGATATTGTTCGTAGCCGATCAACTCGACTACGGTCGATTTCTCGGTGTCGGTGTCAGCCCAGCGGGCATAGTCATCGATCACGTCCGTCCCCTCACGGTAGAGACCCCGAGAGACGTCAGCGACTGCCTTGCGCGCCGACACTTGCGACACCGCGTCCGACGCCGGGACTGCTGCTCCCGCGCAACCAGTGAGCGTGCCGCACACCGCGAAGGACAACCATGCGACGGGGCTCGGACGGTGTCGGTTCGAAACGGAATGGCGCACGTTGTTGATCAAACCACAAGTCGGCCAGATGTTGTTGCGTGGGGGATGGCCCACATCAGCACGGCGTCAACGCCGAAGGCGAAGTCAAGCGGTGGTAATCATGTCATCGATGGTACCGCGGCTCCCCGCCCGCAAGGGGGAGGGTTAGCGGGCGGTGCTGCCCTGCCCCTACCTGCGGGGTGAGCCGTGCACGGCCGCGTCGGCTGCGCCTCCCGCCCGGCAGCGTGGGCCCGCGAAGTAGTGCCAACGGCGTATCCTGCGCGCTACGCTGCAGTCACGGCGGGGCCGAGTTCATTGGGGGATGGTGTGAAGGTTCTGGGTGCCGTCGCGGCCGGGCTGATGGCCTTGGGTGTCGCCGCGCTTCTCGTCGTGTTCGCCCTGGAAAACCGGGTCACCGAAGTCCTCGTGGAGCAGGCCGCGCAGCTGGCTGTCCCCGCCGACTGGGAGCAGGTGAACGACATGGTTCGCCGCGAACAGTTTCTGTGTATGAGCACGAACCCGTGCCCGAGCATCTCCCGGCGGTGGGTGACGGACACCCCAGTTAGCGTCCACGACTTGGAGCGCATGGCGACGGGCGCGGGCCTCAGATTCTCGGTGGAGGGCACCTGCCAGCGGCCGCCGACCGCGGTCTCCGAAACGGGGGTATGCACCTTGTACGGTGTTCGCGGTGAGTACCACTACCAGGTCTGGGTGAGCGACCGTCCGCAGGAGCCCCAGCAAGTGTCACTGGAAGTGAGTCCGAACCGGCCCGGCCTCACTCAACCTCGGGGCTGAGGGACTCCACCTTGTCCCGGAGGGTGGCGACTTCGGTGCGGTGCTGGTGCAGCTCGTAGGCCTTTTCGTCGAACCCTCTGCGGGATTGGGAAGCCTGCAGTGTCATGCGAAGCTTGGCGACGTGAGTGAGAAGCTGGATGGCGGATTCGATGGCGGCGCGCTTCTCATCGATGGAACCGTGCGCCGCGTTCCTGGCACGTGGACCCCGGCCGTGAATGCCCTCTTGCAACATCTGGCCGACAAAGGGTTTATCGGGGCACCGCGCCCGCTTGGGACCGACGCACAGGGTCGGACTGTCGTTAGCTTTCTCGAGGGTGCGACCGTCGGTAACGTCCGCCCGTGGCCGCGTTGGACGCACAGCGAAGAGGCGCTCCTGGACGTCGGCGACTGGCTCAGGCGCTACCACTCAGCAGTCGCCGACTTTGTCCCGCCCGCAGGCTCGACCTGGCGCGAAGGCCAAGTATGGGAGCCTGGCCTGATCATCGGTCACAACGACGCGGCGCCCTACAACTCAGTCTGGAATGAAGACGGACTGGTGGGTTTCGTGGACTGGGACATGGCCGGCCCGACCACGTACGCCGGGGACCTTGCCTGGGTCGCATTCTCCTGGGTGCCGCTCCACGCTCGACAGCTCGTGCTGGAGGAAGGATTCACTGCCTTCGGCGAGCGGCGGGCACGCCTCGAGTCCTTCCTTCGGGCCTATGAGTGGGATGGTTCTGCCAACGCTGTTCTGGAACTCATCCGTCAACGAGTACAGAGGCAACTCGACATCATCCGCTCAGTGGCGGCTGATGGCGATGTGACCTACCAGCGGATGCTCGCCCACGGAGTCGACCGGAATCTCGAAGCCGCGTTGGGTGATGTCAGCACTGTTTGATACCTCGTCACAAATCCAGGCTCAGGGAGGAAATTCTGATGGGTTGGGCGGAATGCGATCGTCGGCATGACCCGTGTCGTCTTCATGTGTGGCCCAGCCGGTTCAGGCAAGTCCACGGTTGCACACGAGCTTGAGTCTGGCGGCATGGCGCGGCTGTCCTTCGACGAGGAAGTTTGGCTGCGGGGTATTCAATCCCAACCCTTGGCCGAGGAAGTCCGGCTCGAGATCGAAAGCCACCTGCGGCAGAGACTTCTCGACCTTGTGATGAAACAGACCGATGTGGTGCTGGACTACTCCTTCTGGTCCCGACGCATGCGCGAGGACTACCGCGCCATCCTCCGGCCGCTGGGAGTCGAGCCGGAGACGATCTATCTGGCGACTCCGCGGAAGGTGGCCTTGGCTCGTGTCCGCGCGCGGGCGGGCCAGGAGCCGAATGACGTTTAGCTACCCGATGAGCTGGCGGCCGCTTACTTCGATCACTTTGAGGTTCCCACCCCTGATGAGGGCCCCTTGACCGTGGTCGCATAGGCTCGGCGCCTCACCCGGGATGCCATTGAGGAACCCTGTGCGGGCGCGCTCATGACTTGGGTGACGTTAGCGCCTTCAGGATGGAATGGTGAGGCTAATTGGGCCGGCCTCGGCAGGTCCGCCGCATCGTTGCGTACCGCCCACGCGAACCCAATTGAGTGAAACGTCCCGCTCAGCGAGGACCTCTCCGCTTTCCGAGAGGGCACGCAGGGACGCTTTGTCCGGAGCCGCCATTTCTATCGAGATATTCCAGGTGCTGTCATCGATCTTGGTAGCGAAATAGGGGATTCGAGTCACTGAAGGCTCTGGCGTAAAAGTCTCGAGTTGCTGGGGATCGAGGGTTTCAAGGCGGACGGGGTCGTCTGACTGCTGCAGGACCGGTGCGGGTACCGAACACACGCCGTCTGCACACAACTCCACGACGCTGACGTCTTGTCTTTGGCCTTCGAGCTTGACCTCTACGGTGTTGTTCCACGCGATTGCCGGGCACGCATAGAAAACCGAGCAGCCGGGCAACGCCAGTGTCAAAAGAAACGCAGCGCCGAGACCCGTCACCCGTTTTCGTGTCGACGTTGCGGCAGCCATTTCATCCTCTTCGTTGAATGTTATTGGACAGAAGCTTTCTAGCGTTTTCATCCGAACGGCGACCCTGCGTGAACGAGTCGTCCGGGAACTGCGGATGCGTCGGGAAGAGCGAAACCGCCGACATCCCCCTCATGACTACTGGGATTCGACGTCTCGTACGCAGAGCCTCCCACGTGGTCTGTACTGTCGAGCCCCTCGTCACCAAGTCGTGATCCTGGGGATGCGGGCCGGTGTGAGGCGCTAGTAGTGTCGACACCAATCGACCTGGGGCAACCAGATTAATCGGTTCCTTTTCGCGGTGGCCGCGTCACTGTTGCTCTTGACCGGCTGTTCAAGTTTTGCTGAACCTGGGCCCGACAGCACGGGCACTCTTACTCTCAGCCCGGCAGAACTCCCCGAAGGCTTCAAAGATCGCGGGGACGATTCTTCAGGGGGCGCCGGTCGCGCGTAAGGCGGACGTCCACAGACGCAGATTCAGCGCCAATTCGCCGAGGTCCCGAAGTTTCGGGGTAGTGCCCTTCGGGAACCCTGACCGGGCAATCAAGACAATGTCGGGAAGAATGAGGTTAGGTGAGGTGAAAATTTGTACAACTACAGCGGTGAAACAGTGCTCGGCGAATTCACCACCACAATCCGGTTTAAACTGCACCCCGTCCAAGCTGCTCAACTTCGCTCAGTGATGCGCGGTGGGGGATCCACACCGTTCTCGTCTCGCGCAGGGTGCTCAGGGCCAGAGAACGATAGTGATGACTGCGGTGGCGAGGACGAACAGGGCGATCGCTGCTGGGATAGAGCGTTTGATGGTTCCCGTCGAGAACCGATCTAGCACTTTTCGTAGGCGTGACCTAACTTTGTCGCCGTGTGCCAAGCCGAGGGCGAGCAGAATAAGGCATGGGATGCAGTACACGAGGGCGTAGCCGGCGAGTACGAACAGGCCCACGGGAATGTCGATGTCCGCGGCGACCATCCGTTCGATGGCGATGAAGTAGGGGAACGCGTTCGGCAGGTCAGCTCCAGTAACGAGGATGCCGAGCGGGAATGCTGTCCACACCCCGAACCAGGACGGCAGGTCGATGCCTTTCCTTTCCCGGTCCTTGAAGCGGCGGAGCCCGGCGACGGCGAGAGCGATGGCTGCGATGAGGAACACTCCGCGGCGAAGCCAGATGAGCCCTTCGCCTACGGCGTCGGCGGCGGCATTGGCGCCGAGGAAGATGACCATGCCGAGGGTGAAGACCGTGCTCATCGCGCCTAGGACGAACGTTATTGCTGAACCGACAGGCCTGTGGCTGACGGTCAGCAGGATCAGGGTGATGACGGCGATAGTCGCTGGGTTGAGCGAATCAGCTAGGGCGAGGCCGGCGATGCCGACGAGGAGGCCACCATTAATCACCTGGTGGACCTGTGATCCAGCCACTGCAAGATCGCATCAACGCCGGGTGCAGAGTAGTCGTCCGTGATGCTGTTGAGCAGCATTCCATCACCCAGGAGACGGATGACCGAGGCTGCGGTCGGGTCCCCTGTTTCAATGGCGAAGAGTTGTTCCCACCGTTCGGTTGCCGCCGCGGCCTGCTGCATAAGCGTGTCGGTCATCGAAGGGCGATCAGTGAGCAGGATCAACATCGCCCGATAGAGAGCGGCCTCTTCACGGGATGATGAGAGCCGCAACCAGGTCTCGATCACGTTGCCACGCCCGGCGGCCGCGGTCAGTTCCTGATCCATATCCTGAATTGCCTGCACCGCAATACCCTCCACCAGGGCAGCGCGTGACTTGAAGTGGTGCATCAGTCCCCCCTTCGACACCCCTGCCTGATGAGCGATGGCATCCATCGACGGCACCGACCCGGTCTCGATCGCGAATCGTCGAGCGGTCTGCAGAATGTGTTCCCTGTTGCTCATGAGGTGACGATAGCACGGAAACCGACCGACCGGTCGGACTGATGAGTAGAATTTGAGAGTTTTGGTCTGAACCCCACGGGGGATGGTGAACGGACGCGGATTCGACCGCGGGAGGCGAAGCTCCTGGGGCTCCCGGCCCTGTCTCGCAAGCCGAACGTTGGCCGCGAACGGTAAAGGCAATGTTGAACGGGGTCCACGGCTGTTGCAGGCCCCAAGCTGGAAGTTGCAGAGTTCAGTACATGTCGACGCTAACCCGGTGTGTTTGGGTTATGTGGCCGGGGCGCCGACTCCGTCTACGAAGTAACTGACTGAAGCGCTCAGGAGCTCCGATCCCGCGAGATCCTTGCCCAACACTGGATGAACGGCCAGCCCGAACAACATCGCCAGCAGCGTGATCGCGGCCAGTGTTGGGTCACAATCGGCGCGAACCCGGCCCAAGGTCTGCTCCTCGGCGAGATATTGGGCGATATCGTGTGGCGGGCCCTCCAGCGGCATCTGTGGCCATTCTCCAAGCGGCGGGGCGAGGGTCGGGTCGGCGATCATCGCCTGCTCCAGAGGTAGTAGGTCCTGCTGAAGCTGGGCTAGTTGTCGGATGGTGTCAAGTAGGTTGCCGAGCACTGTGCCCTGTCCGGCCAGGGAAGGCAGGGACGCCGTTGCGGCGACGATGGGTGCGTTTCGGTCCAGCACCGCGGCGTAGAAGAGTGACCGTTTGTCGGCGAAGTGCCGATAGAGGGTGCCCTCGGCGACACCCGCCGCAACCGCTATCGAGCGCGTCCGGACGTTGGCGTAGCCGACCTCGCGAACCAGGGCCGTGGTCGCGTCGATGAGGCGTTTTCGGGTGGTGTCTCCGCGGGCGTTCATAGGTCTATCCAATCGGACTATTCGGTTATCGGTCTGCGGATGAAGATCACGAGCCCGATGGTGAGTCCGACTGCCGCGTAGAGGCAGCCGATCAGAAGGGCACCGGCAAAAGACAAGTCATCGGTTCCGCCCTGTGCCAGCGCGGTGAGGGTCGTTCCGGGCAGCCACTTGCCCGCGTCGCTCGACGCGGTCTTGATGATCGTCTCGATGAGGAGAACCCACCCGACCCCCACCGAGATGGCGATCGCCGAGGAACGGCTCAGTAAGGCGAGTACGAGTCCGATGATTCCCCAGACCACGCTGGCACTGAATGAATTCATCCAGGCGCGCGCAACTTCGCCGACAACGTCATCCATCCAGAGTTCGGTCGAAATTCCCGCGGCTTCCGCCGAGGGCAGCGCGGCCGCCAGGTTGACGGCGACCGCCAGCGTTGTGGCTAGGGCCGTCCAGATCAGCAGTGCTCCTATCTTCCCGAGCAGTAGCCTCCAGCGGTGTGGCTGGGCGGCGGCGAGCAGACGAATGAGGCCCGTGCTGTAGTCTGAGGCTGCTGCGATCGCCCAGAACGACAGTGTGATCACTCCGAACATGCTTGCCGCGGAGGAGACGCCCGCGACGAGTCCCGATGAGCTTTCAAGATTTGCCACGCTTGGGAACGAGACTCCCGGTCCTCCGCCAGGAGGAACCGTTCCGTTGGCTGCGATCGTGTAAATCACTGTGTTGATCAGGACAGCGAAGACTGCCATGAGGCCCAGCCAGCCCAGCCAGATTCCCCGCCGGTTGAGGCGGGTGAGTTCGCTTCGTAATTCACGCATTGGTGGCAACTTTCTTTCGGGCACCCTGCGGAGCGGCCGTTGAGTTGGGGGTCGGCGCCGCCGTCAACTCGAGGAACACGTCCTCGAGGGATTCGTCGATCGGGGTCAGGCGGCTGAGCGTGATGCCTGCCTCGTGGGCAGCGCGATTGAGCGCTGCCGCGGCGGTGGCGGGGCCGCGTACGACTAGCGAGTCCTCTTCAAGCGACCACCCAGCGGTTTCGAGAGCGGTGCGCAGTCGGTCGGCATCAGCGGGGTTCTCCGGGGCGACTTCGATGCGTGCGCCGGCCTTATCGAGCAACTCGCCAATCGGTCCCGAGAACATTAGCTCCCCGAAACGGATGATGACGAGATAGTCGCATGCCGCCTGGATCTCGGCGAGCAAGTGCGATGAGACAACCACGGTGCGCCCCTCGGCGGCCAGGGTTTTGAGCAGCTGCCGAATCTCCACGATCCCGGCCGGGTCAAGGCCGTTGGTCGGCTCGTCGAGGATCAGAAGTGCTGGGTCAGGGAGGAGCGCCGCCGCGATGCCGAGCCGTTGCTTCATCCCGAGCGAGAAACGGCGAACGGATTCGTTCTCCCGACCCTCGAGACCTACGATGCGAATGACCTCGGCGACCCGGGTCGAGGGCAATCCTCGCAGGCGAGCCAGCGACAGGAGATTCTTTCGAGCCGAGAGCCCCGGAACAAATGACGGTGCCTCGATGAGTGCTCCGACGTCGTGTGCGTAGCGGGCGGGGTTCGTGGTCGGGTGGCCGAGTACGGTGGCCCGGCCCGATGTCGGTGGAATGAGCCCGAGCAGGATGCGGATCAGAGTCGACTTGCCGGACCCGTTGGGGCCAAGGAGGCCAACCACGCCGCCCCGGGGAAGAGCCACACTAACGCGGTCAAGCGCCGTGAGACTGCCGAATTGGCGGAGTAGGCCGTCGGTGGTGATGGATGCCGCGGATGTGTCCGCTTCGATATATGACGTGAGCACTCACTCACATTAGACCGCACAATCGCATAGGGCAAGGAGATCCGCGACATCCGCTCCGGCTGCGACTCCGCGCTGCCGGGCGAAAAGATCGAGACTTTCAACTACACGGCCGAACAGTCCGTGCTGCAGCAGCCGGTGCGGATGGGTTAGGTCTCGACGCCTGAGGCAATCGGTGCCGCCAGCGATACCGGCTGATACGTTTTAGCGCACGTCCAGGCGCGTCGCGACCTGACCGACTGAAACGAGGCAACAGTGGCGAACGCAGCAGCAGGTTGGTACGACGACGGTTCGGGTCGCCAGCGACGGTGGGACGGCGAGCAGTGGATGGATGTGTGGCAAGAGGAGGCGCCGGTGAACAGTCCCGCCGCGCTGATCGACCACATCAAGTCGGAGTCCGTCGCGGGAGGTCGACCACGGCCGGCGCAAAAAGGGCAGAGCTACGTCGTATTACAGGTGGTGCTGAAGGAGAAGCTATTCGGTACCGGATCTGGCAACCTCACCGAGCTAGAAAGGTCTATCAACGCGCAAGCCGCCCTCGGCTATCGACTGCACACCATCACGACGTCAGCCTCAGGCAGTAAGGGCCTCGGGGGCGGCGACCGCATTCAGGCCACGCTGGTCTTCGAGCGACTCGGGATCAGCTGACGTCTATCGGCACCCGATCAGGCGCGTCTAAAGGCCGGCCCATCCCGTGAATAGCGTCCGGAACCTCACGCCCGCCGCCGCCACATCTGGATGACGTTGTCCGCAGCCTCCGCCTCGACCACCACCCGCTCCCGTTCCCGCTCCGCGGCATGACGCACCCGGACTTTCTCCGCCACGTCGAGCAGGTCCCACAGCTGCTCGCCGGTCACTGACACGCCGCGGGCGCCGGTGCGCCGGGTCCGTCCGCGGATCAGCGCGTAGTGGGCGCGGAACACGGGCGCCCCGATCGCCGCCTGCGCGTCGTGGAAGAACACCACGTTGGATACCGGCCTGAGCCCTGATTCAGCGTCCTACACAACCGGGCGAGCTCGAAGCGCGACCAGCGGGGAGCGGCACGACGAGTCGGCGCGCCCCAAGCACCAGAGCGAGCCCGAAAACAGGGACGAGTTGTGTCACTGGTGCCCAGAAATTCGCGACTGCGGGGTACTGCTCGCAGAGGAACATGATTTCATCATATTGACGGGCAACAAGTCGTTCGCGAACAGGTCAGGCACGACGTTCGAACGCTTTGACGCCGGCGGCCTGCGCGTCCATCTCAGAACCGCACGTTGGTGCGGGCGGTGATGCACCGGATCCTGGCAGCGCTGCCGAACGTTACTGATTAGGAGGAACGGAGTCGCTCAGAAGGGCTACTTCGAGGCCATCGAGAATCAGTTCGAGACCGAAGCCAAATTCGTTGCCGAAGGCGTATCCGGGCTGCAGGATCAGCGATACTGCCATCGCGGCGAGGTTCTTGAAGGAGTCGGCCATGGCTTCCTGCTGCGCCATAATGGCTTCGGTCGCGTCGCCGATGTCGCCGGACGGGTCGAGCGGCAGCGAGGCCTCCTGCTGGGCGAAGCCCAGCACGTAACTGTCCAGGATCGACATGGCGTGGCCCGTCATGGCCATCGAGAAGCCCGCAGCCGTTAAGCAGCCGATGACCGAATCGAGGTGACCGAGGGTCGCCGGTCCAGGGGATGTGCGGGCCTTCATGCTGATGGCCCAGGGATGCAGTGCCAGGACACTGCGCGTCGACCCCGCCCGCTTCCGCATGGCCGCCCGCCACTCGTCCCCAGCACTCGGCGTCGCGAATTCGGAGTGCACGATGTCGAGCATCCCGTCGAGAAGATCTTCCTTGTCCTTCAAATGGTAGTAGAGCGACATGGCCGTTATGTCGAGTGCGGCGGCCAGCTTGCGCATGCTGAGCGACTCGATCCCGTCGGCATCGGCAAGCGCCATGGCGACCCTGATCGCTCGCTCACGGGTGACCGGTGTTCTATCTTCAGGCTTCGCCATAGACACCACCATACGCCGTATGGTACTTTCGCGTTATTCACCATACACCGTATGGTATGACGACTGGAGATGAGAAACGTATGAGTAATACACGCACAATTGCCCGCACCGTTGGCACGCTGATGCTTGCCGCCTTTGTCCTTTACTTCATTGGAAGCTCTATCGCGACGACCGCTTCCCCCGGCGGCCTCCTCACCGCAGGAGTGGTGCTGATGGTGTTGAACTCGGTGGCCGTGATCACGATCGGAGCTGTCATGCTTCCTGTCCTTCGGCCACACGCTCCAGTAATCGCGGCCAGCTACCTCGCCACCCGGATCTTCGAGGGTGGGATTTTGGCGGTCGGCGCGGTCGCGCTACTCGCCGGCATGGGCGGCACCAACTTCCTTGCATACAACATTGCGATGGCGGGCCTTGGCGTCGGTAGCCTGCTGTTCTGCATTGCGCTCTACCGCTCACGCCTCGTGCCACGGTTCCTGGCCGTGTGGGGATTTATTGGCTACGCGTTATTCGCGGGCGGGTGCTTTCTCGAACTCGCCGGCGTAGTGGGTGCCAGCCTCGTTTCCACCGTTCCGGGTGGCCTGTTCGAGCTGTTCTTCGCCATTTGGCTCATTGTGCGGGGCTTTGGCACGACCGCAGCCGTAACGGCTCGGGCATGACCGTCCCCCCTCCCACAAAAGACCAGCCGTGCTCGGGCGCCGCTCCGGCCCGGCCACCGGTCGCGTCACCGCCGCCCGGCTGTGCGCAGCGCCGGAAGACGTTACCGGTATGCGGTAGCCTGCAGCCGAAGTAGGAGGCACATCTTGAAGGCAATAGTTCAGCGGGAGTACGGCGATGTCGAAGTGCTCAAAATGGAAGACATCGACCATCCGGTCGTTGGCCAAAACGACGTTCTCGTCCGCGTGGTAGCCGCGAGCCTCAACCATGCCGACTGGATTCACACGTCGGGCACACCGCTTGTCGCGCGATTGGCCTTCGGCACTCGAAGACCGAAAGCGATGACGCGGGGCAAGGATGTCGCGGGCGTCGTCGAGTCGGTCGGCACCAATGTCACGGCTTTCCGCCAGGGCGACGAAGTCTACGGAGAGCTCAGTTCAGGAACCTTTGCGGAGTACGTCGCCGCACCCGCCTCGCTTCTGGCGCGAAAGCCGGTCAATTTGACCTTCGAGCAAGCCGCCGCGGTGCCTCTGTCCGGGATGACAGCTTTGGTCGGCTTGCGCGATGCCGGTTCGGTGACGCCCGGTCAGCGAGTGCTGGTCAATGGGGCATCCGGGGGAGTGGGGACTTTCGCTGTGCAGATCGCGAAAGCGCTCGGCGCCGAGGTCACCGCCGTGAGCAGCGCCGCCAACGCTGCGCTCGTGCAATCACTCGGTGCCGACCACGTCGTCGATTACGGCCGCGACGACTTCACCCGTGGAACCGCTCGGCACGACGTCATCTTCGATCTAATCGGGAACCACACGCTGACCGAATTGCGCAGCGCACTCACTTCCAAGGGAGTCCTCGTACTCTCCAGTGGCACAGGCGGACGCGTGGTCGGGCCTATGGGGCGCATCCTCAAAGCCGTTGCCATATCGCCACTCATTGGCCAGAAACTCAAACCATTCACCCAGAACGGCAGCACGAAAACGCTGAACGAGCTACGCGACCTGATTGAGGCCGAGCGGGTGACCCCCGCAATCGATCGCATCTATCGGCTCGCCGAGGTGCCCGCTGCCATGCGGTACTTCGTCGACGAGCACGCCCGTGGAAAGGTCGCAATAAGCGTCTGATCTCGGAATCGGATAGACTCGACCTCACTCAGGCGTTGGACCGGTGGGCTTCGATGAGCAGAAATGGGGAAGTTCGCTGAGCGCCACCAGTCGCGACGAGCAGCGCGGTGAGCCCCATCGGTCGCGAGCCAGCTGCGCCACGCATCCCACTGAGCGGGCCTTAGCAGCCCAAGGAACCAATCGACCATTGCGAGCAACCACACTCGGCCAACATGCAAACGTGGTGCTGGCCGTTGCCCCTCACCATGTGCTCGTCAACCTCACTAGTGCCCTCGCTTTGTAGCTGTCATCGGAGTGGCCAGGGAACCACTCAGGCTGCGAGCTAGAGCGGCGGTCGGAAGTCGGTTCGCGTCTGCGAGTTGACGAAGATCCAGACCAGTGAGGCGACCAATGTCGGTACTAGACGCCCACCAACGTAGCGTATAAACCGGAGCTGTTCAGCGCGGCGTAGAGCGTCTGCCGCGACACCCCGAGGTCCCGGGCCACCAACGCTTTCGGCACGCCAGCCTCGACCCGCTCGCGGGCCTCAGTGATCTGCTCCAGTCCGAGCTTCGTAGCCTTCTCGTACGTCCCGTTCCTCTTCGCGATGGCGATGCCCTCTGCCTGCCGTTCACGGATGGATTTGCGCTCCAGCTGTGCGATAGCGGCGAGAACCGTGAGCATGAACTCACCTTGGGG
>NZ_SOFU01000026.1:0-68603 GCF_004402245.1 Cryobacterium sp. TMT2-18-2 | reverse complement strand
GCGAGGCCGCCGACCACAATTCCGCCATGAGCACGCAGATGACCGAGCGCTTCTCCGCGCCCGGCGCCACCCTCGTCAAGCTGTTCGGCCGGCCCGACGAGGAGGCCGAGGAGTTCCGCGTCCGCGCGGCCCGCGTCCGCGATATCGGGGTCCGGACCGCGATGCTGCAATTCGTCTTCTTCACCGCCCTGATGCTCGTCTCCGCTCTCGCCCTCGCGCTCGTGTATGGGCTCGGCGGCTTCCTCGCACTCGCCGGCCAGCTGAATACCGGTGACGTGGTCACCCTGGCGCTCCTCCTCACCCGCCTCTACGCGCCGCTGACCAGCCTCGCAAACGCACGGGTAGAGATCATGAGCGCGGTGGTCAGCTTCGAGCGCGTCTTCGAGGTGCTGGACCTCGACCCGCTCATCAAGGAGAAGCCCGACGCCGTCGCCGTCCCCGAAGGCCCAGTGGCCGTCGAGTTCGACAACGTCCGCTTCGCCTACCCGTCCGCGGACAAAGTGTCCCTCGCCTCTCTCGAGGAGGTTGCCACGCTGGACACCCGCGGCGGCGAGGAGGTGCTGCACGGCGTGTCCTTCAGGATCGAGCCGGGGCAGACCGTTGCCCTCGTTGGTACGTCCGGTGCCGGCAAGTCAACAATTGCGCAGCTCCTCTCGCGCCTATATGACGTCGACAGCGGCGCCGTGCGCCTCGCGGGAACGGATGTCCGCGATGTCACTTTCGTCTCCATGCGAAACACCCTGGGCATGGTGACGCAGGACGGCCACCTGTTCCACGAGACCATCCTCTCCAATCTGCGCCTCGCGAGGCCGGAGGCGTCCGACGACGAGGTGTGGGACGCCGTCCGCCGTGCGCGGCTCGAGCCGCTCATCCGGTCCCTGCCGGACCAGCTGGACACCATGGTGGGAGAGCGTGGCTACCGGCTGTCCGGGGGTGAGCGCCAGCGTATGACCATCGCGAGGCTCCTGCTCGCCCAGCCGCGCGTCGTCATCCTCGACGAGGCGACGGCGGCGCTGGACTCGACGTCTGAGGCCGCCGTGCAGGCGGCGCTCAGCGAGGCGCTCGAGGGACGGACGGCGATGGTGATCGCACACCGCCTCTCCACTATCCGCAGCGCGGACCTGATCCTCGTGGTTGAGGACGGCTCGATCGTGGAGCGGGGTACGCATGAGGAACTGCTGGCTGTGGGTGGGCGGTACGAGGAATTGCACCGGACCCAATTCGCCGTGCAGAAGAATGTTGCGGCCGATGAGGAAGCGCTGAGCCTGACCTAGTCTCTGAGCTCGGCGCCCCTGCCCCGAGCGTCTCGGAAAGTCATCTCATCACGTTTCGTTTAGCGGGGACTGATGACGACTGGCCTGACAGTACGCTTGGGTCACCAGGCCCCCGAGGCGCTGAGTCGCTGAGGAGGCACCATGTTCAAGCCATCTCGATCAATCACCACGGCCATGCCGTCGGATCTCGCTATCTCGCGCGCTGCGGCCCGTCGCCCGCTTGAAGAAGTCGCAGCCGACATGGGCATCGGTCCACACCTGCTGGAACCGTACGGAAGTGCGGCGTCGAAGATCTCCCTCGATGCGATCGACGAGCTCCGTGACCGTCCACGGGCCAAGTATGTCGTCGTCACCGCAATCACGCCGACTCCATTCGGGTCGGGCAAGACGACCACCGCGGTCGGGCTCGGTCAGGGCTTCCGGCACATCGACAAGCTCGGGATCGTCGCGATACGGCAGCCGTCGATGGGGCCGACGTTCGGCATCAAGGGCGGAGCCGCTGGTGGCGGCTACGCTCAGGTGGTCCCGATGGAGGCACTGAACCTGCACCTGACCGGCGACACGCACGCCGTTACCGCGGCCCACAATCTATTGTCGGCGATGATCGGCAACCACATCCACAAGGGAAACCGTCTCGGGTTCGACCCCCATGAGATCACCTGGCGACGTGTCCTCGACGTCAACGATCGCGAGCTGCGCACCATCATCACCGGGCTCGGCGGTCCTGACGACGGCAATCCGTTCCAATCCGGTTTCGACATCTCCGCAGCCAGCGAGGTGATGGCGTTGTTGTCGCTGTGCACGTCGTTGCAGGATCTCCGTGAACGGATGGGAAGAATCGTCGTCGGCTACAACCGCGGCGGCGAACCGGTGACCGCCGAGATGCTCAAGGCGGCCGGCGCCATGACCGCGATACTCAAGGACGCCATCAAGCCGAACCTGATGCAGACCGTGGAGCAGACGCCAGTGCTCGTCCACAGCGGTCCGTTCGGGAACATCGCCACCGGTAACTCCTCGGTCGTCGCCGATCTGATCGGCATCCATGCCGGCGACTACCTCATCACCGAGGCGGGGTTCGGTGCAGACATCGGCGCGGAAAAGTTCTTCAATATCAAGTGCCGTGCCTCCGGGCTGGCGCCGGATGCCACCGTCATCGTCGCGACCGTGCGTGACCTGAAAACTCACTCAAACAAGTACCGGGTCGTCGCCGGCCGACCGCTGCCACCGGAGATGCTCGCCGAGAATCCCGACGATGTCATCGCCGGGGCAGAGAACCTGCGCCGGCAGATCGCCAACATCCGACGGCACGGAGTGACGCCGGTCATTGCGGTGAACGCATTTCCCACCGACTTCGACAGTGAGCATCAAGCGATCATGAACGTCGCGGCAGAGGAAGGTGTGCGCGCGGCGATCAGCTACCACTTCACCGAAGGCGGCAGGGGTGCGGTCGAGCTGGCCGAGGCGGTTGCGGAGGCCTGCGCTGAACCGTCGGGCTTCCACCGGCTCTATCCCGACGAACTTCCCTTGGTCGACAAGATCGATGTGATCGCGCGCGAGATGTACGGCGCCGACGGCTTGGACCTCTCGCCTCTGGCAGCTCGGCAACTCGACAAGTACGAGCGGGCAGGCTTCGGCAGCCTGCCGGTGTGCATCGCCAAGACACACCTGTCCCTGTCGGCCGACCCCAAAATCAAGGGAGCACCCACCGGGTGGCGACTGCCGGTGCGTGAGGTGCGTGCGTCGATCGGGGCCGGGTTCATCTATCCCATCTGCGGCGACATGCGCACTATGCCTGGTCTCTCGTCCGCACCGGCAGCCGAACGCATCGACATCGACGACAACGGCGAGATCGTCGGGTTGTCCTGATCGGCGGACCCGGCCGGGCACGTCGGGCTTCTCGATGAAGCCTTCCCCGCCCACGAACCGGCAGTGAACGATGGTCTAAAAAGCCCGGAAGTCGAGCATCGATTCCTCGACGGCGAGAACCGACCAGGTGCCGCCTTCGGCATCCGTGAACGCGTACGCGGGGACCACCAGGACGCTCCCGTCCGGCTGCCACTGGCTGGCGAGACCGAGCTGTGCGCTGACGATCTCAACCTTGTTCACGGGCCATGAGACCGAGGTACCGGCGACTGGTGTCGCGGGCGGCTCCATCGGCGCCACCCACTCCTCGGTCGTCAACGCCTGATCACGGAGGGCCATCGGCAGAGTCATCGACGCTGCGCTGAACCGCGGGTCTGAGAGTCGTTCGAAGCCCTCTTGCTCGCTTACCACCGGGTACATCCCCAGAGCGACGACGTCGGCGAGGGCACCGTTGGCGGAGACGACACCATCTTCTGCCATCTCCAATGACCACCCCTGGTCGAGCTGCTGCCCGTCGATGACCGGTCTTGCCTCGGCGGCTCGCGTGGGAGAGCCTTCCCACACCTGAGAGGTGAATTCGAACGCGGCAGGGTCCCGACCCGCGGCGGCGAGGAGCGCGCGAAGTGCTCCAATTGCAGCGTCCTCGCTCGGCGGCTCGCCGGTCGGCTCGCAGACTTGGTCACCCTCGCACTGCCACGGGTTCATCTCCGGGTTCTGGAAGTAGAAGGACAGCATTCCGTCGAGACTCACTGACAGGCTCGGGGCGCTGCCGTCCCGCGGGCCGGCGACCCAGCTGCCGTCCCGCACTTCGGCTGATGACCCGATGCCGAGCGCCGCGGCTAGCGCGGTGACCTTGTCGGCGTTGGATGCGGAACGGGGGTCGTACGCGTAGGACTGAGCTGTGCCCGCCTGCGTGCCAAGACTGGTGGCGCTGAAGGCGTTCCGGACGGATCCGTAGGGGTAGGTCAAGGGAGACATCTTCTGGTCGATAGCGGCGCCAGAGCCCACGGACGGTTCTATTGCGCCTTGCGTGACGCTTTCGGGGCCCCCGTTGGACTGCAGAGTGATGGGCGGAGCAGCGCCGTCGGCGAGGCTCATCGGCCCGCCTGTGGTCGCTCCGATCCCGTATCCCGCGGCGCCCACGATGGCGATCGACGCCGCGACTGCGACGAACGGGAGCCAGCGGGGCCTGCGGCTTGCTCGAGCCGTGGCCAGGTCGGCCACGGGTGCCGAGTCGCCCATCGGTTCAGCCTCAAGGCCGGTGATCCGCGCGACGACCTCGTCGTCGAACCCGGCACGCGCTTCGATCTCCCCCGCTGGGTCGGCGGCACGCAGCCGGGCAACCGGGTCTGGTTGTTTGTCGTCGTCGTTCATGTCGATCAGCCTCCGGAATTTCGGTTCACCTGTTATATGTGCGGGGCGTGCCGAATCTTGCAGAGGCCCTAGAACGACATCCGCTCGCCCCAGGCTTCTCGCAATCGCTTGCGCGCGCGCGACAGCGCGGCATCCGCCCCGGATCGGGAGATGCCGAGCACGCCGGCGAGCTCGGCCCCGTCGAGCCCCTCCCACGCGTGCAGGAGAAGGATCTGCCGGTCTCGCTCCCCCACGCTTGCAAGCGCACCGCGGAGTTCCGCATCGAATAGGAGGTTCAATTCCGGATCGCCGTCGACTCGCACCACGCCCGACTCGGGCACCGCGTCGACGGGAAGATCGATGTGCTTCCTGCGCGAATTCGCGAGCGTGAATCCCGCCGTGCGATACAGCCACGGCAGCACCGCCTCCCGTGGCAGGTCATTGCGGCGTCGCCAAGCTGTCGCGAAGACCTCAGCGGCCAGGTCCTCGGCATCCTGACGCGGTCCGCGGCGGGCGAAGTAGCGCACGAGCGCAGTCGAGTGCGCCCGGACGATCACGGTGAACCAGTCGACGTCGGCCGCCGTCTTGGGCGGGTCCGCGCTCTCAGGCATCGCCGCTCCCTCGCTCATGTCGGCGGTGGCTGGGGTGTCGGCGATGCTCACTTAATGAATATGTCGCTTCCGCCGTAAGTCTTGCACGCAGCGCCCCGAATTTTCGGAGGTCGCGTCACCATCCTGCTGACGAACTTCAACCCCCGCAAAATCGCTGCCTTCATCAGCGACAAAATCAAGGACGACGCCAAGAAGCTCGTCCACGGGGAACCCGTTGTCCGTACGATTCGCCGACGCGACCGCGAATGGCACAACCCCTACACCGACACCCACAGTCGGCGTCGTGCGGCCAGACAAGGCCAAAGACCCTTTATCGGAGGAGACCGGCGGATCACCACTCCGGACGTATACGGCCCGCTGCGGACCACATACTGCCCAGAGGGCGTAACACCCAACATTCAAGACAATCCGGCGCGCTTGAAAACGCCGAAAAACACACTAACAACCGAGATCACGCTCACGATTCAAAAATCGCGACCGGAAACGGACGCGAGAACCACTTAAGCCAGAAATCGCTCCAGAAAAGCCTCAGGAGCGATTTCCTTTTTTGTTTCAACCGGACCGTTTCGTGAAGAGTTTCGCGAACATCCTCAGGTACACGGCGGTCAGAATGCGCAGGAAATGGCCGTGCGCGATCAGAGCGACAGCTACCAACCTGCCCGCGCCGCGGGCAAGTTCCTCTCCCCGGGCAGTGAGCGGAATATCCGTGAGCCCAGTGTGTTTGCCATCCTTCGACCACTCCGTCTCCCCGTGACGCAAGAGAATCAGCTTCCCTGACGGGTTATCCGGAGCGGGATGGTGGGGCAGTGGATCGTTTGCAGACATGCGGCAACAGTAGTATCGCGCCCCGGATTTGATGGAGGTTCTTGATTGCTGGAAAGGCCAGCGTTCACCCCTGCGGGCGTTCGAAGAAGGTGTGAGTTACGGCACTGCCCGCCGCGGCCGACCTAGAGGTCCACGAGACCTTCGACACGACCGCCCGGATAACCTCAGGAGCCTAGACGTTTCGTAGGGTCTTTACGGTTTTCGCCGGGTGCCTCGATTCGAACGCTCGCGTAGCGCGGGGATATCGTCGGCGACCCGACGCTCCAGGCCCTCCAGCAGCAGCTCCAACCCATAGTCGAACTCGTCCGCGAACGCGTAACCGCCAGCGCCAGCGCCGAACAGCTCGGCGCGCGAACGCGCAATGTGCGGATACAGCTCCGCCGGCGCCGCGACTTTGACGGCAAACGCCTCCTCGGAGCCGTCCCCCGGTTCGAACGGCAGGCTCGTCTCGGTCAGCGCGAACCCGTACACGTAGGCGTCGATGGCGGAGAACGCGTGTGTCGCGAGGACGACGCTGAAGCCGTCAGTCATCAGCACGCCCAGTAGCCGGTCGTGGTGCTGCAACAGCGCCGGGCCAGGGGTTGGGCGCGATTCCATCATCCCCAGCGCCCACGGATGAGCCGTGAGCACCGACCGTGCCGATCGTGCCCGGTCGGTCAGCGCCTCCCGCCAGGTAGCGCCGACCTCGGGCAGCTCGATCCTCTCGAACACCCAGTCGGCGAGGTCGTCGAGCAGCGCCTCCTTGCCTGGCACGTGATGGTAGAGCGACATCGCCTCAACGCCGAGCACCTTCGCGACACTGCGCATACTCACGGCGGCAACACCCGCGCGGTCGGCTACCGCGGCGGCCGCACCAATGACCCTCGCCCTGCTCAGCGGTGTGCGTGACGTCATGCTCCCATCCTTGCGCACTTACGCACGTAAGGCTACGCTGGGGACCGGTTCTTACACCCGTAAGTCCCGGTCTCACAAATCAAGCCAAGGAGCATTGTGATGAGTACGCCTCAATCCCACACCGCACTAGAGAATCCGCGGTCCCAGAGCACGCTGGAAAATCTGCGCATGCCCGTGCAGGCGAAGCTTGCGTCAGCCTGGACCAGCCTCATGTTCCTCGTCATCTACATCGACTACTTCCACCTCTACCAGCCCGGCGAAATCGACAAAATCCGGGGTGGCGTCATCTTTGAGTTCGACATCAGCGGGACGTTGATGTCCATTTTCTTCGTGATCATCGCGATCCCGGCCCTGATGGCACTGCTCTCCATGACGCTGCCCGCTCGGATGAACCGCGTGACGAACCTCGCCGTGGCATCGCTGTACATCCCCATCATGGTGTTCAACGCGGCAGGGGCGACCTGGGACTATGCCTTCTACTACGCCCTCACCATCGGAGTCGAGGTGCTGATCCTGACCTTCATCCTGCGCTCCGCCTGGACCTGGCCACGCCGCACCGCATCACCGGCGACCCTGGCAGCCAGCCTCGACAGCGAGCCACTCCGCACGCCGCAGCAGCCGTGACTGCCCGCCCAATGCTGAGCCAGGTGACCGTGCCCGCGGGTGGCGCGAGCGAAGGATGGTCGGGCGCGCTGCGCTCCATGGCCGACGCCATCCCAGGCGACCCCAGGCCGCTCATCCTCGACGAGCCGGTCAACGGACTTAACCCCGAGGGGCGCTGAGAACGGTGAAGGCGATAACCCAACACCGCTACGGCGGACTTGACACTCTCGAATACGAGACTGTTCCCCGGCCCGTAGCGGCGAAGGACGAAGTCCTCATCCGGGTCCTGGGAGCATCCATCAACGCGGCCGATTGGCTGCTCCTGCAGGGTGAACCCTTCGTTGCGAGGTTGGCGTTCGGCCTGCGGCGGCCCAAGGTCTCGACGCGGGGCAGGGATGTAGCCGGCGTGATCGAGGCTGTGGGCGACAATGTGCGCGGTTTCAGCGTGGGCGAGGAGGTGTATGCGGAGGTGGATGCCGGCAGCTTCGCCGAGTACACCGTCGCCCACGCGAAGCGCCTCGCTCACAAACCCTCACGAATCAGCTTCGACCAAGCGGCTGCCGTGCCGATCGCCGCAACGACGGCGCTGCAGGGCGTGCGGGATGTCGCGAAGATCAAGCCAGGCGACAAGGTGCTCATCAACGGGGCGTCCGGCGGAGTCGGCTCCTTCGCCGTGCAGCTGGCTAGGGCGTTCGGGGCCGAAGTGACTGGCGTCTGCAGCACCGCAAATCTCGAGTTCGTGCGGACGTTGGGCGCAGACCACGTCATCGACTACACGGCTGAGAACTTCGCGACGGGCGGGGCTCGCTACGACGTCATCTTCGACCTCGTCGGCAACCGATCGATAGCCGAGTGCAGGCGGGCCCTCACTCGTCGCGGAACTCTTGTGCTGGCGTCGGGCAACGGGGGACGCGTGCTCGGTCCGATCCGACGGATGCTTGCAGCGATGCTGCTGGGCATGTTCGTGACCCAGAGCCTTCGACCCCTCTCCGCAGCCGCGAGCGGGGCCGACCTCGAAGTTCTTCGGGTACTCATCGACGCCGGCACCATCACGCCGCCAGTCGACCGCAGCTACCCGCTCGCTGAGACGCCTGAGGCGATCCGCTACTTCGTTGAGGAGCACGCCAGGGGAAAGGTCACCATCACCGTCACCGGCCTGAACAACACCAAGGAGTGGGCCGCCAGCTCTTCATCCGCGACGGGCGCGCCGTGCGCAGCCATACGACCCTGATCCCCCTCCAATGTGGAGGAGTCAGGGCGATAATGACGCCCTCCTGCCACTGCTCGTCGCCGAGCACTGACAGGTGATCCCCCTGTATCAACTGCTTTAACCCCGATCATAACCAACTTCCGCCCCCCATCTCTAGCCCGGAATTGACATTGACGTCAGGAGAAGGCGGGAGAGCAGCGCGGATAGCCCGGTTATTTCAGCAGGTCCGAAACCCGCCAGTCCGGCCGGGCGTCACTCCCCCGCCGGTGCTCCGCTAACGTGCGGGCCGCCGAGGTTGAGAGCCGCGTCAGTCGGCCCGCGTCATCGCAACGAAGTGTGAGGCAGGCATCGAGCGCCTCCTAAGCGGGGACATGGATCGTGTACGGGATACCGAGCTCGTCAAGGAGATCGAGCACCGGCTCGCTCGGTCCCATCGTGTTCGAGACCGAACTGGCGAAGAAGTCCCAGTGAGCACCTTTGATATCGCCCTTCTGCACCAGGTAAGCATCCGACCTGATCTGGCGCTCGATCGACGGGCTCAGATTGACACGACCCAATTTGGACTCGTGAGCCACTTCTTTAGCCACGACATCGAACCGCCGAACAACGGCATTGCAGACCTCAATGCAGTCTTTCGTGGAATGCCCGACCTGCGTGTACTCACCGCCATCTTTCACTCCATGCGTGCTGGCCAGGTATGCTTCTGCCTCCTTAGGCGTGGCGAAGAACCGAGCGCGGCCACCGGCTTTGACGTGACCGGGGCGCTTCATGGCCTCAGCGAGACTCTCGGGGCTGACCCTGCCCCCCTGAAGCCGGAGAAGCGACTTATCGCTGAAGCCGGAGGCCTGGAGGTCCGGCCAGCTCTTCGTGGTCTGCGTGAGGGTCGCCACCTTGACATGGTCCGGAACCCACTTGAGCGCCACGATGGCAGCACCGACAGCGGGGGCAAGCTCGGGGTGACGGAGGACGAACTTCGAGGCCTTGGCGGGGATAGCGACCGCGTCGCCAGCGGCCGGTACCAAGCCGACGACGCTGAAGCCTGCACCGACCCAGTCGGCGTGGATGCTCGACCCGACGGCATCGCGTAAGTCGGCAGCCCCTCCAACCACCCAGCCGACTCCGGGGATGAAGCTGGCGCTTCCGGAGGCAAGGTTGCCGGCAAACCAGGCGAGAGAATCACCCGGCCTGATCTCGCCGTATACCGCCCCCTGGGCGAAGTCCCGCGCATAGGTCGATGGCTCGACCTTTGCATCGAACCATAATGGGTCGAGTCCCTGGCTCTCCTGATTCTCGACCTCGTACCCGTCATCGAAGCGGTCGCCGTCGGTGTCAGCGACATCCGGAGCGGTGCCGAGATGCTCGACCTCGCGGCCGTCCTCGAGCTCATCGCCGTCGCTGTCGCGATCGAACGCGTCGAGGGAGAGATCGGCCTCAGCGGTGTCGGACAAGCCGTCCTCGTCAGTATCGGGTATCAGCGGGCTCGAGAAAGCCCCGAATTCGATGCCCTTGCCGGGGTCATAGATCGCCGGGCCCGCTTCGTCCCCGTCGGTGAGTCCGTCGTCGTCAGTGTCGGGATCCATGGGATCGGTTCGGTAGACCGCGCCCCTCGTGCTCAGCCAGCCGCTCGTCTCATGCTTGTCGTGGAGATCGTCGTCGTCGGAGTCGACCTTGGTGGGGTTGGAAATTCCCGCGTAGATCGTGCTCTCGTCGGGGTCTGAGACCACCTGACCGGCCTCGTCTCCGTCTGTGAGCCCGTCGCCGTCCGTATCGGCCGCAAGAGGATTCGTGGTGAACGTGCTGCCACCGAGCGTGCCCCAGCCGAACACCTCGACGCGATTCGTCAACCCGTCGTGGTCGGAGTCCGCCTGGCCGGTGACGTAGCCAAGGCCGATGACAATGAGGACCACCACCAATGCGCCAGCGAGTGCCCCCAGGGACCAGCGGCGGCTCCTTGCAGCTTTGGTGACGGGCTCCCGCGATGCGACGTCCCTCTTGGCCGGCACGTCAGGTTTACTCACGCTTGGATTCCGGTCTGCGTGTGACCGTCGACCGAACCAGTCTCGGCTAGCTCGCCGAAGGAGTGCGCGCGGACAGTCCGGTCGCGATCAGCTCGTCGATCGCTTTCAAGAACCGTGGAGAAGTCCGTCCATCGGTCGCCGAGCACACCACCGATAGCGTCAGAAGCCGCTCTCATCAGTCCCATCAGAACAGCCCCCGGTCTGTATAGCCAGCAGCCAGCAGCGTGCCGCTGTCATTCAGGGTAGTGGCCCGAGGAGAGAAAACCGCACGGGGGTCGCTGCAGCCGCCGAACGGTGCAGCCAAGCCCCGGCGATCAGCCCGGTCAAGGCCTCGCGCACGGGGCGTCCCGGCGGGCGCTTGTACGCCCAGATCGCCGTCACGAGTACTCCCCTGTGTCCCTTGGGGAGGAGATTTCAGGGCCGCAAGGAGTTCCGAGTGGACTCGCTAGTCTTGACTTGAAGTCCTGGGTATTCAGCTCTGAATGCCGAAGGGCGGCGCGGACTGGGGGCTCCTTTGTCGAACGAACCGATTCTGCTGTTCTTACATGGGGTTGGGGACGGCGATCAGGACGACAAGTGGAAGATCGCTGTGACAGAGGCACTGACTCGTCTGGGATACCCCGATCTGAACACAGTGCGAGTGATCGCGCCCAAGTACGCGCACGCACTCAAGGGCTGGGACGACAAAGTCCCGCTGCCGGGTGTGACGATCAAGCAGCCTCCCCGCGATGCGGCCAGGCAGAACCGCCGGGACTTCGAGCGCCGTATGGGCACCGTTGAGTTCAGACTCGGCCGTCACGATCGCGGCAATGGCCAGCCAGGTGGAGACGCTGTTATCGGTGTCGCCGTCGGACTGCCTCTCTTCAAGCAAGCGCACAACTACCTCAATAATCCTGAGATTCGCGCGCAAGTCCTGCACCGTATCCTCACCAAACTGCCCGAGTCGGGGAGGCTTGTGATCGTGGGCCATAGCCTCGGCTCCGTGATCGCCGCCGACCTCGTGCGGCGCCTGCCGCCTGGCCTCGAAGTTGCCGGCATGGTGACCATCGGGAGCCCCCTGGCGAACGGAAGCTTCGATGTTGACAAACTGCGAGAGACGCTCAAAGAACCGCCGACGAACCTGGCATGGTGGGTGAACTTCTGGAACGCCCCTGACCCGGTGGCCGCCCACCGTGGTGTGTCCTCCGTCTTCCCGTGGATGGTCGATTTTCGGATTGACACGAAAAAGGTGGGAACCAAGGCGCATGCCGCGACGGAGTATCTCTCCAACGAGGCGGTGGCGACGGCCATTGGCTTCGCGCTCTTCGGGTCCAGGTCGAAGGAGCTTGCGGGCATCGATAAGGGTCTCGACATCCCCGTGGACGAGATAGAAAAGATGGCTCTCGTGGCGCTGCGCTACGCGCACCTCACGAAGATGAGACTGGAAGGCGACCAACAGGATCGTTTCGCCGGCGCCCTTCGACAAGTGCAAGGGGCCGTCGTCGACGGCATCAGACGACGAAACGACAGCGAGGAAAGAAGGCGCAGAGGAATGCCGTTCGCTGTTGCACGCCTCGCCTTCGATCTGTCCGATCCGCACGCTACTGTGCCCGAACCGCTCCCGTGCAGCCACATCCCAAAGGACGAGGCCGTCGTCCTGTTGACGATCCTTGCAGCCGAGAACGTCATCCGACCGTTTGAGATCTCGATCTCGAAAGACAAGTGGCGGGATGCCATGAAAGATCTCACCGCCGAGATGGGACTGGGAAGCCAGTACGGCGCCGATGTATTCGCGGCCGCCAAACGTGCGCAAGAGGCGCTGAGCAGCGGCCGCGGAGTGAACTGGATGAAGTGGGGTGCGCTTGGTGTCGGGGCGGCCCTGATCGTCCTGGTGACCGGCGGCCTGGCGCTCGCCGCTGGCGCCGGTCTGGCCGGAGCCGCAGTGATCACCAGCGCGCTGGCGGCGTTCGGGCCGGGCGGGATGATGGGGGGCCTCCTGACTGCTGGCACCCTCCTCACTGCGGGTGGCAGCGGCCTCGCTCTTGGCCTGGCCAGCCCCGGAACCACCGCAGCAACCCTCGAAGCGGTTGTGGAACGCCAGCTGGCCGCAGCAATTCTGCGGCAATGTCAAGAACTTGAACAGGATCCGGCTGCCTGGAGAATTCTGGCCGAAACCGAGATCGAGGTTCGGCGTGAATATGAGCGGCTCGACGAGTTCTCAGACGAATCATCACCGGCACTCAAAGAACTGAAGCAGAAGATCCAGACCATCGAACGTGCGCTGAAGTATCTGAAAGACAACGGTCTCGCGCCAGACACTACCCTCAGCATTCCCGACCAGACGGAATGAAGCGGCGAGCAGGCTCAGTACGGCGAAGCGAGGCCCGGTCGAGACGACCCGCTACCCCGCAGTACACCGGCGAGCCCGCTCGAACGCTCTCCCGGTGAGTATGGGTGGGATTCTCCGCGTCCGATAACGCCCGGTTATGTCAGCACGGCCGAAACCCGCCAAGGACGCAGTTCTTGGCCAGCGATTGGGCCGCCGCTATGGTTCAGCGACCGGTTGCCAGAAAGTCACTACGGAACTGATGCCATTCAGCTCAAGAGCTCTAGCGGCAGCGTCGGCCCAAGGAAGGGCACGCAGTCTCGCACAAGAAGGCACTTCTATCTCGATGCTCGCGGTAACAGCGCTCCAGTTCAGCCTGCCTTGAACAAGCCAGTTGAGAAAGTCGGTGTGCCGAGTTGAAACTGTCAATGATACGAAGACTCGATCAATTTCCGAGACCAATTCCTCGCCACTTGGCGCAAGCGGGGGGACCCAGTAGCGGTCCGCAAAATTGTCAGCATAGTTGCGGGCTGATTCCCAAATCGATTGCCATTGGCTGCGGTCGTGCAAAGGAACCGGACAGTCCATCTCAATAATGGGTTCGCGCCCCACACTGGACTTCACCAGGGCCGTAGTTAACTTGACGCGCATTTCACTGTCAACTTTCCATCCAGCCTGCACGACGTCAGTTCGCCCGTAAAGCCCTCGAACGCGAATGTTGGTGTGGTACTGAACCAGACTCTCACCCGACTGATCCACGAAACGCCCCCTCGTTCGCGTGGGGCCAGATCGAAGTAGACCATCCACTAATTGGAACGCCAGCAACCGCCAGTCTTGAATTTCGATACCGAGACTTTCCCTATAAAACGGCTGCCTTATGCTTGCCCACGGGATGTGTAGGAGACAAGGAATATGAAGTTAGTTTCGTCTCCAAATCGCTCAACGTTGGGTATGACAAGGATCCGACTTCAAGGGCCAGCGCGCCCAGGCGTGAAAGTTCCGCGTTGGCATCATCGTCTCGCGCCCAAGCGATCAATGCCTCAGCCAGGAGATCACCGTGCGACAGTTGCTCCAACTGTTTGAGTAATGACTGAGCAGCTAGGTCGTGCGTTGACTGCGCGGCACGCCACTGCAATTTCAAGGGCATGGTTTCCACCGGCAAACCAAGCAAACTGAAGGGCAACCCGGTGACCAGCCAATCTATTGATCCCGCTTCCGCGTCGTCTCCGAACTCACGGCGGTCATAGCCTGCCTCTGCACCGGAAACGAACCACCAATTTGGCAATACTTGTCCGAGTAGGCGGTGATGGACTGGGTTGGAAAGAATTACTTCCCTTCCGCCTCGGTACCAGGTGTGCTGTGACAATGCTTCATGGATAGCCCGCCTTTCCTCGATGCTCAGGTCGCTGGCGAGCATCGCATACGTGTGACGAATGAGTTGGCGCTCTTCGAAGCCGTCGACGAAGGAGGCCCACTCGCCCTCCGCAGTGGTGAGTATCTCAAGGGCGAGGGCTAGGTCGGCAGAGGGATCGGAGTTCATTGCCACCCGTGGCCCTGAAGCCCAGGGGTCATCTTTTGACTTGTTGAATGTATCCACAGTGCTGATGCGATTGCGACCCGCTCCGAATATGAGGTCGCCAGAGTACATCCAGAAAGCTCCCGTGAATGGCTGTGGCAACGCTCCAAGAAGGGCCCGACTGGGCTCGACGTTATATGGAGAGCCGGACAACGCGGGATCCTGCCAGTCGACAAGAAATACATATGGAGAGCGACGTGGGGAATGATCCTCTTCGAGCTCTCCTCCTGTCGAAACCGTCCCCCGAACCTTCGACACAAGCCTCAGCAAGTAGTCCCCGACCGTTAGCGATGCCAGTCGCCCGGATGACCTTCTTGACGCAGTCATGGTCGGGCCCTCCCCCCTATGTCGTCTCAGCGATGCACCGGACGCGGCTCTGACTCTAGCGAAGAATCGCAACTGAAGAATGTCTTTACCAGAGAACCATTCTGGCTCTGGCCAAACGTGGAAGGCAGATTAACAATGAGGAAGACCGGCGACGAACTCGTCAGCGCCACAGAGTGACGACAATGCCTCTTAGGTCGCTACATGACCCCTGCGACAGACTCTCAAGTCCGCGTCTACCATCCCCGTGAAATCACCATCGAGGTTATTCTTCGTTATCGCTCTCAGTGGATAGCTGACCTTGGTGATGAATGACGCCGACCCCTAGGGCAAGGCGATCAAGTCCTATTGCCCCTTCAAGAACTTCGAAGAGGTCCGGGCGAATAATGAGGTCTGCGCCTTGTGTGGTGGGCTCGACAGGTCCATGGCGTCCGTCGGGTGTGGGAGTCCTGCGCCACTGTCGGCAAACGATCCCGGGGCCTTTGTCGTCGATGAGAACGAGACGGATGGCTGGGGTTTCTGGTCGAAGGCCTAGCAGAGCCACAATTTCGAGTTGTGGCGTCAAGCAGAACTCGTGAAGACCCAGCCCACGGTCAGTCGCTGGCGCTCCACTCGACCCCTCGAAGGACACCAAAGCGGCCAGCGGCTTGGCTGCAGTCGCCACTGCGGCACGCGCACGCTGCTGGTCAAACCCGGGCATGAGTTCGCGGTAAGGCCGCACCCACAGATCCGGTGGAAGTTCGGACAACGGAGCGCTGTTCAGCGGCGGCGCCTCGCCGCAGCCTTCCAAACCAGACATGAGCAATATTTGTCGGCGAGGGGACTTCGGGTGCCTTCTTCCAGAACTCAGTTGTCGCTCGATAAAGCCGAGCTGAACCCACTGCGAGTACGGGGCTTCGCCGACTCGAACTCGTTCCGCGTCCTCGCCGACAAATTGGCGAACTTTAGCCAGAGCGGTTGCGCCCGCCGGTGGCCACTCAAGGCCCTTGTCCTCGGCCCACGTGAATGGCAGCTGGGACCATTCGAAGACGGTGGGTCTGGCCTTGGGCCGAGGGACTCTCGACGCTTCGCTACGCCGCGCCCATCCGCCTGTTGGGGTGAGATTGGCAGCGAGGCTGTCTTCGATCTCCAACGGATTTCCCAAGATACCGCCGAGCGCCAGCGCGGAGCGGAGACCGGCGCTGACCTTCTGTAGCTCGTTCTCAGTTTCCATTTCATCCACGAAGTACGCATCAGGGATTCGTTCGCTGCCTCGGGTTTGCAGGTGATCAAATTGGACGCGAAGTCGGGATGTGATGGAGTCAAGTCGTGCAAAAACGCCCTCGGTGACGGCGGTACGGAAGCCTCGAGGCTCGTTGATGGCGTTGAGCCGATCGTCAATCGTCGCCGTGACCATCGCAGTTGCTCGTCGAAAATTATCATCCCTGTCGGTCATTCGAACTCCTCGCGAAACGGACTATATGCAAGCCGTAGCGCTGTCGCCGGCTTGGTAGCTGGAGGGTCTGGGACCGCTTTGTGATGGGCCGCGAGTATCCCCGCGGCAAGCACACGTACGGAAAGTAAGTCGATTCGGGCGAGTGTGGTGAGGAGAGTCGACATTTCGTCTGTTAAGCGCCCGACCGGCACACAGTCTTTGATTACTTCAAGTAACCAGGTCATGCGGGCGGCATCGAGGGGCTGCCCGAGAACTCGTACGAGCGCGGTCTGGCCAAGTGTTGGGCGGCAGGTGAGCAGCAATGTGACGGCGAGAAGGGCGCGGCGGAGGTCAGCTCGCATTCCTTGGGAGATGGATGCGACGGCGAGGGTGGCGAGTGCGTTGTTGAGATCCCCCAGTTCCCCAGGGCCCATTGTCGGCTTGTACACGTGGTGGTCACGTGATGCGTCCCCAGGTACGCGTTCCTTGAAAATGTCGAAGGCGGCATCCCAGCATGCGATGGCGGTTCCGCCGGCGGTGGCTGCGGGTTGCGCTGCCAGGGCGGAGACGATGGCCTGGTTCACACCATATGGCGTTTCCGAGTCGCTTTGTGCGACGCGACTGACGGCAGCCGCGAGAGTAGTTTCAGCAGTGTCGGGATCGAGAGCATATGCTCGAACCCACAGGTCAGCACGTTCGCGTCCTGCGAAAGCACGCCAACCCCCGCCACCGCGGATGCGTGTGTAGGCGAACGTGAGGCAGTACGAGGCCACCGTCTTGAGCTCGATACTCTCATCGTCGCAACGCTGAGCGAGTCCCTCCCCAATTGCAGCGAGCATCGTGTTGTCGCGGTAGCTCGGTATTTCGTGTGCGACATCGTCGATCAGTTGGATACCGGCGACAGCGCCGCCACTCTGCGCCGCTTCGAATACGCGCCAACCAATGGCGTTCACGAGAGCATCGAAGCTCCACCGAGGTTCGTTTATGTCGTCGTCATAGGTCTTATTGTTGTAATCCCGGACGGCAGATATTGCACCGTCGCGGCCTACGGCCAGTGCGGGCCTTTGACGGCTGTTGAGTGCCTTGAGCAAGTCGGAGGGCTCCGCCCGACGATCGCGTGCGGATGTGCCCTCCTTCTCGCGTCGCGCTTCGCGCACCGTAAAGGCGCTTCCGCCGAGTGCCACAACGGAATCGATCAGTTCGGACGTGGCGACGGACTTGGTGGTATCCCCTGCATGAACCAGCGGCTGGTCGTCGTACGATGCCGCGATGTTGTTGGCAATTGAGGTGAGGATTGCGTCTGCTTCAGTGCTCCGACCGACTTCGGGTTGGAGGCGGGTGAGGACCGCGACGTCGATGTCTGGGCGACGCCAGTCTGAGCCGGCAGCCATCCGCAGAGCCGCCATCACAATGGGGTCGGCGACGGAACTCTGGGTCTCAAGTAACTCCTCGAGCGCAGTCTGCACGCGGGCGTCTTCAAATCCGAGTTCGGCGAGCCAGAGGGTTGAGCCGTCGAGAGCGGCCGCGATGGGATCGATTCGGGCTACCGCCTCCCACCAGTCGAAGGGAACGTGATTCGTGCCGCGGCCGTCAGTATGCTGCTTGACCAGGTAGGCGGGGTCAAGGAGTCTGTCGAGCGCTCCACGGGCGGTTTGGATATCGACATCTGCGAGGTCCGGGAGGGTGTCGATGAACTCGCCAATTGTCGGGTCTTTATGTCCCCCGTACGAAGCGAGGAGCGTGCCGGCGCGGTCCCAGCACTCTCGTGCCTCATCGGTCGCTCCGGCAGTGAGGCAGATTCGAGCAGAGGCGAGTTCGAAGTCCGCTTCAACCGAATACATCCCCTGTACGCCGCCGCGACGATCACGGATCCCTTCGATCAGCGCATACGTGGGCCCGACACCAATATGGGCGGAGACTCGTGAGAGGACTTCGAGCAGGTCATTCGTGGTCAACGGCCCGTTCTCGGCCATGCCCATCAGCGACGTGCTCGTTCCCTCGCCGATCGCGATGAGGTGCTCAAGGACCCGCTCCAGATCATCGTGTTGCACGACCACGAGCGCGTTCTCGATGACGTCGTGAATGAGGTAATTAATGGAATAGAGATCACAAGCTCGGGGCGAGCCGGTGAATGGTTCGGCGTGACTTGCAAGTCGTTCGAGCGCAAAGTGGACGGCGACTGATGCGTCTTGGGCGGTAGTGACACCTTTTGCGACGTCGTCTGCCAGCCCGACCGTAGTGATGGCGAACTGAAGCCACTCACGGTAGAAACCGGCACCAGCAGCTTGGCCTGCCAGCGACAGAGGCATGGTCGGGTCAAGGGCGTGTGCGAGGGTTAGGAGTTCAAGCCAGTGGGCAACGAACGCTGAGTTCGGGTGGTCCTTTGTCGTGATTGCGGTCGTGGCGTCCCTCAAGTCCGAAGCGAAATCGCTTATCGCAAGTCCTGAGAGAACATCCTTCGGGGTGATTCCGTAGCGGAGATATCCGATGACGTCGCCCTTGGGGTTGAGCCGGTGAGCCTCGCGGGCGAGGTCAGAGGACGCTGGAAGACCGCGTACGCCGGTGGAGGACAGCTCGGCCAAGGTCATATAAGCCCGGGCAGCCTTGGCCGGTTCTTTCATCTTGGTTACGACCGCCGGCATGACCCCAATTGGGAGGCCAGCAACGAACACCTCCACCAGTTCCCCCAGATCGGCAGCCTCGTAGGCGTCGAGGTGCTTGGCTACCTGTTCGAGCAAGTCGTCGTCGGCGAGGTTCCGTTGCGTACCAACACGAAGATTAGCCAGCTGTGTAGCAAGGTGGGTGCTGTCATCGTCATTTGCGACGTGGTTTGTCCGATCGCGTTCATCTTCGCGCTTCATGGCTAGCAGGTAGGCGGCCCACGGAGCAGACGCACCCGCGCGGTCGACAATCCAGCACAGTTGCAGCCCCCAGCTAGCAGGGAACGTTGGTCGCCCTTCATATAAGAGTCGCCCGGCAACCGTCTCTGCGCCCAGAAGGGAGACAACAACGTCGCCGTAGCGCGTGAGGGTGTCAGGAAGCGACTCAGTCTCGTATACCGCGATTGCCTTACGCACTTCGATGCATCTTGCAAGGGTTGGCCAGTGAAATCGCAGTTCGCTCTGTCGCGCAATGGTAGCGACCACCCTTTTCAGCGCTTCCGGCGGCTGGAGGGCTCGGACTGCATCTCCGACAAAACGCGGTCCGATGAGCGCACTCAGTTCGTCGAACCTGTCGAGGTACGCAAGAAGGTCGGGCAGATGTCGGAACGCTCGCGCATCAGCGAAGAAGCCGCGCGAGTCGAGCCATGCGGCCGCCTTCTGGCGGATAGCTAAGAGCCACCTTTCCGGCTTGTCACGGAGGATATGCCTACTGAAGCTCTCGTGATGGACCTTCAGTCCGCCAAGTCCCGGCTGAGAGTTCAGCACGGGCGCGAGTGCCGCCAGAGCAGAGTCAAGGAATAGGGCCACCTCCGGCACCATCTCGCCGAGTTCAGCCGCTGTGAGCGCGAAATCGCAGAGCGCCAGTGCGCCGATTGCGGTCACCTGATCACCGGTCATTCCCTCAAGAAGGTGGTCGTAATATCCGGCGAGGTCCGTCGCCGTCGTGGGCACCTGTTCGAGACTGTGCAGCGCTTGCGCGGGCGTTGGCGTTGGTGTTGGAGCGTCACCTTGGTCGAGTGGAGACATCCGCGAAGCGTGACGGCACAGATACGTGGCGTACAGGGCGTTGCCGCTAGATCTGCCGTAAAGCGCGTCAACAATGGCCCGATTGTCTCCGGCCGATTCGATGCTCCCCTCGGCGGCGTCTGAGGGGGCGATCAGCCGGTGGCGCCGTGCAAGTAGGTCGACTTCTTCCCGGGACATGCGAGGCATTTGGAGAAGTTCCCCGCTCCATGGGCTGGCGTTGTCGAGGTGGGTGCCCGGCTGGCTGGCGATGAGCATCGCGACTCCTGGAGGCAGGGTGACGCTTGCTAGTTGATCGACCAGAACTCGGGAGGGGTCTAGGAACCTTCCGGTGTTCCGCCCGAGAATTCGGTCGACGTGGTCGAGCCCGTCAACGATGAGGAGGACATTCTGTTCCGGGTTGGTGATGCGGCACGCGTGCAGCGCCGCTTCGAGGGTTTCGCTGGTAGCCGCGAATCGGGGGCGAAGCTCTTTGAATGCCTCTGGGACAAGCTCTTCAAGTTGCGCGAGAAGACTGCCGAGGACCACGTCTGTTCGAACGCGCTCCTCGCTGTCAATGTCCGCTTTGCCGAGCCAGCAGTGGTGCCTCGCGACACTCCAACCAGCGTCGCGATACTCGTTCGCAAGCTGCTCACAGAGCCAAGACTTTCCCGACCCTGGCTCACCGGTCAGAATCGCGCGACCTCCCTCGGGGATGATACGCAGAATGTGTGCTTGCACTTCAGCCGCCGCACCGACGCGAGGGACCGCGACAGCCGGTTCAACCGGGTGGCCTTCAGCGACCGCCCCGAAATCGGTAGTGAGGCCGATTCTCGGTGAGATGTCCTCTCTCCGGACTTGTCCATCAAGTGTGCGTGCGGCAGTGGCTGCGTGTGTGAGGGCGAGCGCGAGGTCTTCAGGTGCGCGGTGCGTGTTCGGCGGGCGGCCTGCACCTAACTCTTCGGTCACCCGGCGCAGGAGTGCGAGTTCGGCTGGCCCCGGCGCGGTGAAATTGATGGTGCTGGCAGGTGCGTTGGTATCGATGATCAGAGCCGCACAGGCTGTTTCAAGTTGTTCGCCGGAGAGGTGTTGGACGAGGTGTTTCCACGGGTAGTTGGATCGCAGAGATTCGGGGTCAAACCTAAACCTGCGGGTACCGACGCCGGGCAGCGGCTGGCCAGGATCAATCAAAGGGGCGACGGGCTTTAGGACGATCGCGAGATCGGTATCTGGGTCGCCATCACGAACAATCACTCGATATGTCGTGTCGGGGTAGGAAGCAAGGTCGGCTAGGAGAGCATCCAATAGAAGATCGAGCTTGAGACTTCGACGGTCACCAGAGAAGCTCGCCTTCGAGAGTTCGCGATCTTGGTTGGTGTGCTTGATTTGCACTCTCACCCGTCGACCAGAGCGATAGCTGATGGTTAGGTCGTCGAACCTGTCGCCGTCGAATCCCTTGGTGTCGACGATCACGTCCGTGGCAGATCCAAGCATGAGGTCAACAAGCGCCACACCAGTGAGGAGATCCTGATAGGTGTAGCCGTAATGGGTCGCCCGCAGGTTCAAAGTTCATCCTCATTTAGGCCGACACGAGTCCCGCCCACGAACATTGGAGAGGGTATGTCTTCTGTCTCCTGCCACATATGATGGTGTCCCCATTTGTACTCGCGTTGATACTCGTCGATCGAGAATTTCCTACCTTGGAGCAGCTGGCTGATCGTTCGATAGTGCGGCGTGATCGCGCTCATGCGTCTTTCACTGTCTCTTCGGCAAGCAACATGGATGGCTTCCCCGCCCATGAGATCACGAGCTCGTCCCGGGCCCGACTCGCCGCCACGTAGAGCAGAGACCGCTCACGTAGCATCGCGTCGCCCAGCTCTTCTGCCACGACGCCCTTGAGCGCCCAGGCGTTCGGAATCGATCCCTCCGACACGTTGAAAAGAAGAACACGCGAGAATTCCATGCCCTTCGCCTTGTGCATTGTGAGAACGACAGGATGCCCAACAGCGGCATCACCGGGTTCAGTGACCGCGGCGGTTACCCCGCGATCAGCGAGTTGATCCTTGAGCTTGAGGCCCTGGTTACGTGAGCGGGTGAGCACCGCCACTGTCTCAGGCGAGATGGCATCGTCGGCCAACCAACCCTTGATCACCTCGGCGACGTTGTCATACTGTCCGCTCTCGCTGGTCGCTGAGACGACACGTGGCAGCGGGCCACTCCGCGCAGAGCGATACCCGTGCTCGTTCTCCTCGTTGCCGTCGCTATCGACGAAGCCCGCTCCCTCCAGAACCCCGAGCGCGAATCGCAAGTTCTGCTGGGTCGTGCGGTAATTCAGTGTCAAACGCCGCGAGCGACCCGTGATCTTGATCCCGTAGCGGGAGAGCACCACAGGATGACCATAGATCCGCTGGTGAGTGTCCTCAGCGATGAAGAGATCGTTCTTCCCCTCTCCGGCCAGTGACCGCAGCAACTGCCAATGCAGCGGAGTGAGGTCCTGACCTTCATCGACGAGCACATGATCAGCCAGTCCTCCCTGCACGGAATGCTCCAGGTAGGCCGCCGCGATTGCAGAGACTTCGGCATAACTCAACGTGCCCATGTGCCGGGCCGTCTGCCGGTACTGCTCAACCACGGCCCAGACTGCCACTCGCTTGCGTCTGTCAAGGGCGATCCCCCGCCCAGGCCGGCGCACCTTGAAGTATGCCTCCGGAGCGGTCACTCGATTAGGCAGAATCACCTGCAGATACTCTCCCTCGAAGAAGGAGGGGCTCTGCAGCGACTCAGGAAGGTCGGCGCCGGCGTCATCGATGGCTTCGCGCCATCCGATGTCATTCCCAACGAGCGTCCCGCGGGGTTCAATCGGCGCCCCGAATACGCGTTCGGCCGCTTGCCCAAACTGCACGCCGGCCGCATCACGCACGGCCACGGCGAGCGCGTCAATTCCGCGCACCAGCACGCCAGGCTTGCCCAGCCCCTTGGCCCGCGGTGTCGTCGGGTCAAGCCTTTCAAGGTCTCGCTCAAGAGCAGACGAGAGAGCCTTGGTGAACGTTGTGAGCACAACTCGGGCGGAGGTGTTCGCTTGGGCCAACCGACGCGCTCGGTGCAACAGCACCACCGTCTTTCCCGTGCCCGCACCACCAGAAAGCCGAAACGCGCCGTTGAAGTCCTTCTCGACGTATTTGCGTTGTTCGGGATGCAGGAAGACGCGCCACGCCCCAAAGTCACCGCCCTCGATGACCCGCTGGAGTTCCTCGTCGTTCTCGATGAAGGCGAACTGCATCCGTGCGGCTGGATGCTGAAGGCCCTTCGTGATTCGGTCGTCTTCGGTCTCATCAGGTGCGGGCTCGGGCGCCACCTCGGACTCTCCAGGCTCGACGAACCCAAGGCCCACCCGGATCTTGTCCACCGTGTCACCCACGGCAAGCCCAAGCACCGCATCAATCTGCCATTGATTGGCCAGGCTCTCCGACATCTGCAATAGCTCGTCTTCACTCGTGGCGGCATAGATTCGCCGCGCAGCGAGGTCATCGAAGCCGAGCGCATTGGTCAGATCCGTCAGCAGGTATCCGTGGGTTGCGAGGAAGGACTCCATTGGTTTTTCGGGCTTCGGAATCGCCTGCGGTTGACCGGCCTGCTCGGTTCCCTCCGGCATCCCCTCCTCGATGATCTCGGTGATGCCGTTGATCGGGTTGAAGTGAAGCACCCGGGTTCGCGCGCGCTCGATGGCCTCGTCGTGCGGCCATGTTCCGTCGTAGACGTAGATCGGCTCGCCGTTCTTCTGTTCAAGCTTGAACAGCACAGCGCGCCAGAACTGATCCACTCGGCCGGTACGGGCACGTGCATCGGCGGCTTTCTGCATCGGCTCGATGTGCAGGGCGGGAGACGTGTCATCCGCAGCCAGCTTCTGCAGGAAGGCGAATGACTTGGATTGCACCGTCTTGTCAAGCTTCTGGCCTTTGAGCTTGGACATCACTATCTGTGGCATGAGCGAGCTACTTTCCGGTTCCCAGTGCTGCTACGACATCATCAACGTTCGGTTCGACGATGACCCAGCCGGCCTTTTCAAGTTCGGTGCGGTCTCCGTCTTCAAGCCCGAGCGACACCGCGATCTGTTCGAGCTCCCACGCGATTCCCACCGGAATGCCATCGGCAACCTCAATGCCGATTGCGGGCACGACCATGTCAGGCAATGTCGCCAGTTGCGAGAGCAAGTCCCGCTCGTCGCCGTCGGCAAACTCGAGCGCCGCCGCCCACTCGGCCGAGATCGCACCGTTCAGCACGACGTCGACCGCACCAAGTTGCGACGCGAAGTCGGATACCTCGGACATCGCCATGATCTCGCCGAGCCGTGTCACGTCGGCGGCGCCAAGAAGATTCGAGAGCCGCAGCCACATCTGCCACGCATCCGCAAAGTTCGTGTCGGCCAGAGCGGCCGGTCGGTCATCGAGCATGAGCACGACCTCGGTGGCGTCACCCATGCCGCTGTAGCGCGAGGCCATGACAAGAGACGTGCGTGCGAGGTGCCATGCGTGCGGCAGGTTTGATCCCGCAGGAACCGAGCCCTTCAATATCTCTGCTGCGCGTCCAACCAGCGCCTCGCGCGAGATCACAGCTTCGACAAAGGTGCCCGGCAGGGTAAGCATCGGAAGCGCGTGCGCCACCCGCTTCCACCGGTCCTCGGCCGCGGCGGGATCTTGCAGCCAGTCCATCAGTTGAGTCAGGGGGTTGGCCGTCACATGGTCAAGAGCGCTCGGAGAGAGGCCGAACTGATTGACCATGGACGCCGCGAAGTCGCGGTCGAACCACGACGCTGGGGGCTCCGATACGCCCTGGTCCGCGCGCCTAATGTCATCCCACGTGATCGCAAGCACCCCGTATCCCTGTGCTCGCAGGTACCGCCGCTTGGCGGCGTCATCGGCGATTCGGTTGTGGGCTGTCGTCGCGTGGTAGGTGCGACCGTCGGTGTAGATCGCCAGAGGAGTGGCTCCGCCGCCGATCGCCTCCAGTACGAAGTCGGGCCGAGTCTTCCCGATGAAGGGTTGCGGGGTGAGCGCCCACAGGTGTTTGCTCCCCGGTAGTGTCAGTCGAATCGTGTTGCCCCAGGCGCCAGGGATCTCCTTGATCGTGGCGCCGAGAGCGCGAGCTCGGTCCATGAATACCTTGCGGAACCACTGTTCGAGGATCGACTCAGGGTCTTGTGCACCCGGATCGATCTCCGTCACCACCCACGGGGCGCCCGCGCCATTCTCGTCGAGTCCCAGGATCGTTCGCAGGTTCCGCTCGGCGCTCGCGCGCGAAACGAGGGAAAGGTCCCCGCCAGGAGCGAACGGAAGCAGGCACAGGTGGCAAGCGCTTCTGCCCTCATGCCGACATGGGCATTCGGCAACGATGCGCCAGGCCCGCTCGAAAACGTCGCGAATGTTGTTCTGCTCTGCCAAATCCGCGAGGTACCCGGTACCGCCGGGCACGGCGTCGTGGATCAGGAGAGCGACGTTATTGACCTCGTCGCCCAAAACCGGCTCCACGATCGTGACGAGGCGCAGGTGGTCGGGGTCACCGCCAATGACTTCCCGGAGCCCCAGCTGCACAGCCGCGGAGAGACTGGGCAGGCCGAGTCCGTCACCAACCGTGACGGCGCTCGGCAAGCGGAGCACGAGGCCTTGCGTCGTGAGCGTGCGGCTCAGGGCGAGCTGCCGCGCGTGCTCCTGTTTGGACGTGCGGTATCGGCACCAGGGGCGATGCTCTCGAGCGCTGTTGACATCGCCCTTCTGGTCGAGCTTGCCGCAGGCTCCGCAGACACGGAACAGGGGTGGCGAAAGTTCCTCGCCCGCGAGCATCCGCGGCGTGCCGGCTCCGGTGACTTTCCCCAGGTTGATCCAGCGGATGGTGAGCTCGCGCAGGTACTTCACCCCGAAGGTGGTTCCTTCGACAAACCACTGCCGCGCAACGTTGGCGGGGTCAATGTCGGCCGCGATCTGCACGGAGAAGCGTTCGCGCTGCCGCTCGTCTCGGCGATCGCTGATCGTCGATTCGTCACGGCGCACCTCGGCCGAGACCTGTTCCAACTCGGCAACATCGAACTTCTGGTTGGCATCTGCGATGCCCTTGCTCGCGCAGCGCGGGCAGCTCGCCGGCCCCTTGGCCGCGTCGCCGTCGGTCGGCACCATGACGTCGCGGGCATACCCGCAGTCGGGACAGAACACCCACGTCTGCACTCGGGAGCCTTCGCTCCCCAGATCGACGGCATCGATGAAGATCTCGACACCCTGGGCGTAGAAGGTTGCCCCCGGTGCGAGTTCATTAATCGCGATGCCGGCGCCGCGCTCGTAAGTAATGGCGTCGTGCTGGAATTCCTGGCTGTCGGGGTCGATCCAGCTGAGGGCCACGTCAAGTCGTACGCTGTCGTCGAGCAGGGTGTAGTTCGGCAGAACGCCAAAGCGCTCGAGCGCTCCGACCCAATGCTCGTCGTAGAGATCGCTCGATTGACGGATGACCATGCCCAGTGATGCTTTTGCCGCTCTGAACGCAATCTTGTCGTCTTCGCTCGCGGCCGGGTGCCCGGCAGCGGCCTCCAGCTCAGGGAGCGATTCCACGATTGCCTTCTTGCGCAGCCGGAGGTTTTCGATTTCCCCATTCCAGCGCGCGCTGGAAGCGATGAGCGTGGTGGCGATTCCGCTCAGTCGGGGTTCGGTGCCGGGCAGAGACCAACTTCGCAGCGTCTCGGTTGCCCAGTCGCTGAGGTGGTCGAAGGTCGCTAGAAAGGCCTCGAGTCGCTCAGTCGCGTGGGCTTCGGCATCGTCGATGACGGTCGCCAAAAAAGAGGTTCCCTCGGTCTTGGCGAGCACGTCACGGGCATGAGTGATGCCCATGACCTTCCCGGTCGCGGCCAGCCGGTCCACGATGGATGCCGTGTACTGACGGCGCAAAATCTCTTCGGCGTTCAGATACGTGGCCGGAGGGCGCACCTCCCCATTGATCACGGAGAGCGGGTCGCCGAGCTTCGGCAGCTGCTCGCCGCGTCCCACGACGAAAGCCATCGTCAGGGCGTTTCCCGTCAGGCGGCCTGCCCGGCCTACACGCTGCAGGTAGGAAGCCACAGATCGGGGCAGTCCCGCCAGGAACACCGTGGAGAGGTCTCCGATGTCGATACCCATTTCCAGCGTGGGCGTGGCAACGAGCACGTTGGGGGCATCCGGCCTCGCGATTGCCGCCTTGAAACCGTTCTCATACTCGAGGCGCACCTCGTCCTTGAGCATGCTGGTGTGCTCCCGGGCGACGACGCGGCGAATCTCACCGTCGTTGTACTGACCGCGGTAGTAGTTGGCCTTCCCGGCCACGGGGCGGAGGGTGCCGCGGCACCGGGCCACCAGGCAGGGGCCACCGCCGAGCTGTTCGACGACCGTGGTCGTTCCGGGCACCGGGGTCTGGCACGTGTCGCACTCGAGCAGATTGCGTGCGGCCTCCAGCTCGGCCAGAGCGATGGGCGCCACGAGGATTCGGCTCGGGCTCAGCTGATAGGCGATCGCTCCGCTGGCGCCAATAGGAGCGCTGAGAATAATTCCGCCCTTCTCCAATTCGGTGAAGAGCAGCTTCGTGAGTTTGGCACCGTCCGAGGCGGTGACGCCCAACACCTTGCGCGCCCAGATCGCGTACCACCCCTGCGACGAGGTCGCCTGGTCGAGGTGGGAATCGCGGGCACCCCTCATGGCCGCCGTCGAGCCGACACGCGGGTAGGCCGGTGCTTCGCGATCCTTGGGGAAAGCGGGCATCCCCTCACCGCGCGGCCGGCCGCCCCAAACGTGCCAGCGTTCGCCATTGTTCTCAATGTATTTGCGGAACCACTCGTGCTCGATCGATCCGCGTTCGCGCATGCGCTCGAGCACTCCGCGAACCCAGCGCACGATCTCCGCGGTCGCGACTTCACCGTCGCTATCGTCATCGACGAATCCGGCGGTCTCGAAATCACGCACGGCTGCGCGACCCAGTGCCTCGAGCCGCGCCTCCGGGCCCGCATCGACCTCGGCGGCTACCGACCCAGTCAGCTCAAGGGTGCGACCAACCCGGGACTGCAGCCCGAACTCCATGGCCAAGTCAAACTTGAGCCGCTTGCGCACCAGCCTCATCGTTCCGGCGGGCACGCGACGTGCGCTGTCTTCTCGCCAGAACGACGAGAAGCTATCGCGGTCGACGACGTCCGGCGCCAGAAGCCGGTAGCGCAGAAATTTATCGTCGCCCGCGCGCCGCAGCAGCTCTTCGGCGACGTCGTCGAGGGTCGAGACCCCGTCGCCAATGGCGTCGCGAATCGCATTGCGCAGGCTGAAAACGTGCGAGCGGCTCTGCACAAATCCGGCGCGATGGGCGGCATCCTGCACACTGTCGGTGAAGACCAGAGCCTTCTTCTCGCTGGCATCGAGGTGACGATCACCGAAAATGGTGTTGATGCTCACCGAGAGCAGCGTTGAAATCGCGCTTCCTAGAAAGCGGATGCCGTCCGCCTTCTGGCAGTTGGGGCAGACGTCCTTGTGCGAGGCCTCGTCGGCTTCGTCTCCGGTGAGTGTGAGCACGGGGAGCACGTCAGTTACGGCCTGCGCGTGCTGCTCATCGTGCGGAGGCTCAAGGCTGAGGTTGCGCTGCTGCACATCGAACCAGAAGAGGCCTTCCGTCCTCGACTCATCCGCTGGCGCCTGCTCCTGCTGGTCGGCTTCACGCGGTGCATAGATGAGCGAACGAAATCGTGCGGAGTGGTTGGCGTGGTTGCGACGTATATCGATATCGCTGTGATCGAGGTCGAACCCAACAGGGCCGAGCTGCACGCCCCAGCCACTGCGCCCACAGTGCCTGCAGTAGATTGCGGGGAATTTCGCGCGTCCTTCCACGCTGAACGGGTCGTCGTTCTCGCGCTCTTCAATACCGCCGTCGTCAGACCAGTCGTATCCGACCGTGGGGCCGGCGTAGCGGTCGAGCCGGGTGAGCGCGCGCACCCACAGGTGCAGATCCACCGAGGCCGCTGACCGGCCGGCCACAGCTCGCACGTGGCTCAGCGCAGCGATGACTGCAACCAGAAAGCTTCCGCGGGCCGCGTCTCGTTGCTCGATGCTTTCGGTGGTTCTGAGGCCAGCGGGGAACAGCGTCACGGCAAGCGTGTCGATCGACACCGCATCGCTCGCGGCCTCGCAGAGGTCGCGGATGAACGGGTGCCCCTGAGCAGCCGCAAGCAGCAGCTCGGGGGTGGCGTCGGCGAACGCCTCCGCCGCATTCGGTGTATTACCGTCTGAGTACAGGGCGGCGAAGACCGTCGCAGTGAGGGTCTCGGCGTCGCGGTGTTGTCCGCCCAGGTCGGCGACTGCATCGATCAGTTCGGTGACGAGGGCAGCGTCGACAGATCGATGTTGGAGACCACGGCCGGCGAGGCTCTCTTGCGCCCCCGCGGACCAGTCATCGAGGCTCAGGCGGGTTTCGGTGATGATGCTGTCGTCATCGAAGTCGTCACCGAAGACCGTATTGGCGAAGTCGACCATGAGAGTGGGGTCGCCCTTGTCACCGAGTGTGGCGGACGTGGCAATGGGCGTGATGAGCCCAAGCGGACGAGCCCGAGCCGCGTCATTGATGTCGGCATGTTGGTCGGGCCAGTTCCGCTTGAGCGCGAGGCCGAGCCGACGCAGCAACATGGCCACGTCAGTGCCCTGAGCGCCATCGTAGGTGTGGAACTCGTCGAGCACGAGGTAGCGCAGGCTGGTCGCGCTCTGCTTCCAGAGGGCCTGGTCGGCGGGGCGGAGCAGCAGCTGATCGAGCATCTTGTAGTTGGTGAGCAAGATGTCGGGGGCCTCGGCGTGCATCGCCGTGCGGTCGGTAATGAGCCCGTCGGTGGTGACGGTGCTGCGGGTGGGCCCGCTCTGCCCGGTGTACAGGGCGGCGCGCACGCCGCCGAGCGCCGGGCTGGTGGTGATGAGCTCGGTAAGGCGACGGGCCTGGTCGTTAGCGAGGGCGTTCATCGGGTAAAGGATGAGCGCCTTGATTCCCTCGACGCCCTCGCGCTTGGCGCGCAGCACGTGGTCGAGGATCGGGTGAAGGAACGCCTCCGTTTTGCCGGAGCCGGTGCCCGTGGTGACGAGTGTCGGCAGCGGGCGAGATTTTTCAGCGCTCAGGTTCGCACTGCTGAGCCGCGCGAATGCTGCGGCCTGGTGCCCGTAGGGCGGGAAGCCCTCGTACCAGTCGAGTGTCGAGCGCCAGCCGTCCTCAGCGGGCTTGAACGGCAGTCGTAGCCGAACGTACGGGCCTTTGAAAATTCCATGCTCTGAATGCCGCAGGAATCGGTCGAGCGCCACACGGGCGTCTTCGTCAGCGAGTGCAAACGTGGTGGAAAGGTAGTCGACGAGACCATCCCGCACGTCCTCAGCCTGGAGGGTGGGGAGCAGCTCGCTCACTAGCGCTCCGCCAGGATCTTCTCGAAGTGCGCATAGGCCTGTCGCATGTCGGCCTCACGGTCAAACGTCACGAATGGCAGCTCATAGGTGTATGTATTGCCGGAAGCGTTCGTCGCTGTTCGTTCCGACTCAGTGGCCTGGTCCAACTTCGACCGCCACGAAGACAGCACCGAGTTGGGCACGAGCCGCCCGTTTGCATCGAAGAAGTATTTGCTCCTGTCATACCCGTATAGCACCGCGAACTGCGTTCGGTAGATCGTGCAGAGCTCATCCGCGGTGAGACCAACCATTAGAGCGATCAGTGCGTCGATCTCGAGTTGAGCCCGGCGCCTGTCCTTTCCGCCCCTAAGAGGAACCTGCGCGGACCATTTTGAATTGACCTCACCAAGAGCCACCCCAGACTCCCTCGTCTCTGAAATGGTCCATGTCGCGCGGGTGAAATTCTCGTCAAAACAGCCCTCCCAAAGAGCCGCATATGCCTCCGTCAAACAATTCAGGCGAAGAACCCGGATGTGGAGTTCGCTCATTAGCGGGTGGACTTGGATTACCGGGAGGCCGCCTACAAAATCCTTCGAGAGGGTGGAAGGAGCCGCGACGCGGACTACGAAATCGAGTACCAAAGCAGATAGGAATCCCGCGATTGTCAGTAAGTCTCGCAATGGTCGACCTGGAACACCAGCGCTCATGACGGCGTGAACATGAGTGGGTCCCGGGGGAATAATTGCCGCCTGAAGTGAGCGCTCGTTGCCGACTTTAAACATTCCCCTCCACACCACTCGGAAATAGCTCGATGCAAGGGCTTTCCCGCTGTCCCACCTAGCCTGCGGTGCTTTAAAGGCTTCGGGAGTCACCATCCTTTGAAAATTAGTCCGTGGTCTAAAATCGACCGGAAGTGTCTCAAGATCGTTGTTGAAGTAGTCTTGATTGCCCTTCATCGTGACGTTTGGTTGCTTCACAAATGGCGTGGAGACCGTGAAATGCGGCCCCTGAAGTATTACGTCCTCCCACCTCATCGGCGTCGCTGAACTAACGTCGAAGTAGCCGCGACGACGGTCAGCGCTCTCATGCCAGCCATCCGTTGCCTCAACTGGCAGATCCTGAAGGCGCGATTTAGCGGCCAGTTTCAGTAAGACCCTTGAGCACGCAACATTGATCGGATACAGCATCCGAGCAGAGTCTGCCGGTTCGCTGACGCCACGTAACAGAGCTGCCCACGCAGCCACAGTTGCATCGTCAACGTGCAGAATCCGTTCCGAATGTGGGCGGAGATCCCAATGACCCTCCGGGTCCTTCGCACCTGGCGCAGGACCTGACCCGTCATGAACAAGTGAACGGGTCACAGTATCGGGATGGTAAAGAGATGCGGCCATCATGAACGAGATGCGCTCAAATGGGCGCCCATAGATATGAACACCAAATGACTTCTTGTCATCAATCTCGAAGAGAAGCAGCTCATTGATGAAATGCCAGTGCTGACGAAGTCGACGGTATGTATTTTTGCGAAGAAGTCCCGCGGCACCCTCCGCGAAATGCGACTCTGGGTGGATCAGACCCACGATTCCATCTCGGCTCATCGACCGCCATGTGCGTTCCATGAAACATCTGTACAGATCAGGCTGCAACCCGCCGAGATACGGAAAATTCGTCGTTGAGCGCAGAAATGCAGATGTCACCGCAAGTTCCCCCACCCCGACGACAACGAGATCCCGAATCCCCGGCAGCAAAAGAGTTTGCTGCCGCATTGAGGTGATCGTTGCCTGAGTTTGCTTCTGGCTCAGCTGCCACCATGGGTCGCCCTCAGCGAGAAGTGCATCTACGTCTGCAGTGGGCCGCACCCATGGGGGGTTACCAACTTGGAGGTCAAAACCGCCCATGGCAAAAACCGCGGCAAAGTCGAGTTCCCAGTGAAAGAAGCCTTGTTGGGTGGCAATGCGTTCGGACACGGCGAGCCACGGGTGGGCTTGGAGTGCCTCCGCGATGGGCGCAACCATCGCGAACGCGAGTTCGTTGTCCTCTGCAGCGCCGAGCTCGGACCATTGGTTCGATAGGCCAAGCGTTGTCTGGCCCTGCGCGGCCAGCTTGGCTTTCACCTCGAAGTGAGTACCGAGAAGCGCGGTAAGACCGCCGATCCACTCGTCCAGGCTCGGTGGCTGAGTGCCCTGCGTGAGAGTATCCGTCAGTGGCCAGAACCAGAGGGAGTTCCACGCGTCCATGACCCGGCGAAGTCGCTGATACGCGCCGTTGGCGTCGGCAAGTTTTCGTTCGATTTCTTCGCGCGTCACGTGAGCTACGGGCTCGACAGCCTCAACCACCGTGGAGGCAGCTCCCCAGAGGGGAATTTGGCGTCGAATCTCGCGCTCAGCAATCTCGAGACGGCGGAGGGCGAACTGCCAGAGCATCTCCACTCGATATGAGAGATTCACGAGCTGATCGAGCTGCTTCTTCGTCGGTTTGGCCGCGATCTGACGACGCCATGCCTTAAGGGCGGTGAGGGCCTCCGGCGCCAGCTCTTTCGCCTCCTTAGCCTCGACTGCGCTGCCCCACCCCTCAGCCGGAAGGAGGAAATGATGGATTGATCCAGCGATTCCTGACGCGATCTTGCCCTCGCGCAGGTCCGTAGCGAGGGCCGACACCGGCACGTCGCGCGGCACGGCCTTCAGCCATGACTTCGAGTTCACCTGATCGCGACTGTAGACCGCGCGGCGGGAACCGATCAGGGAGTTCCCAGGCTTGAGGTGCAGGCCGAACCAGGGCGCTTGCAGGTCCTCCGACATGCTGTCGAGCCAGAGTGAGATCTCGGCGAGCTCCACTGCGGTCCCGTTGAGGTCGACGCCGTACACCTGGTGTAGTGCGATCGAGGCCTTCACCTTCTGCAGTTCCCGGGGGTAGGCATCCGGATCGATTTTTTTGCCCAGCTCGAGCTGCCGGCGGCGAAGATATTGGTCGGCCAACTGCCGCACTGCCTCGAGGGCGAATGCACCAGAGCCGAGCGCCGGCTCGCAAACGGTAAGTTCGAGAATCTCGTCGGCTGTCGTGGTTGTGCCGTTCTGGTCCAGCAGTTCTTCGAGCGCCTGCGAGACTGTGAACCGGGTGAGCACCTCGGGTGTGTAGTAGGAGGCTGACTGCTGGCGCTCCCGGCCGGCCAACCGAAAGACGAAACTGCCCTCACGGTGAATGCGTGCGCGCGTCTCACCTGTGATGGGGTGCGTTTCCTGCACAAAGTCTTTGGACTCAATGCTCTGCGAGCGCTCGACGGGAACGACCCAGGAACCCTTGTCGGCGTTGCCGTCTTTGGCTACCTCGTACAGCTCGGTCTCGGCAAAGAAGCCCGTGTACGACATGAGGCCTTCGTAAACGGCGCCGAGCTGGTTGATGCCCAGGTCTGCGTAGCTAATGAAGCCTCGGTCGCGGCCTTTCTGTTCCTTGCTCAGCAGCAGGTGCGCAAGCACTTCCTGGAGCTTGGTGTCGCTCAGCTTCACCTCGTCGATGTGGGCGGTCGCCTTCGGGAGGAAGAGGTCGGCGCGCAGGCTGTTGAAGACCAGGCCGTCGCGGAGGTCGGAGGCTTCAGGAGCGGTCTCGACAGCCTCGACCAACGGGGTACGCGATGGGGCCGTGACACCGTGGCCCCGATCAACCAGGCGGAAGAGTACAGCGAGCGACTCGTAGAGGTGGGTACCGTTCTCGCCCTGTTCGGTGGCGAGCTTGACGAGCGTCAGCTCGCGGAGGCGGTCGAGGCTGTAGCCCTCCTCGTATTCGCTCGCCCCGACGGGCAGTACGTTGAGTTCTGGCGAGGCCTCGGCGTAGAGCAGGAACAGGATGCGGTACAGGAATCGCAGCGACTGCTTCGCGAGGGCCTGGGCCTCGCTGCCGGGCAGCGGCTCTAGTCCCTTGCGGCGGCGCCGCTCAACCACATCGTTGGCGATGATCTCGATGGACAGCCGCACGCCTTCGCGCAGGTCTTGGGAGACGCCGACCGTGTGCTTGATCGACTCGTCGAGCACCTGGGACCACCAGATGTCGCCCTCGGCATCCGGAGCGAGAGACTCGGCCGACACGCAGGTGAGCGCACGATCAATCTCGCCGCCCTTCTTTGCATCGTTGCGGGCCACCACGAGTTGCAAGTCAACAGCGAGGTAGCGTCCCTCTGCCCACCGTTCCCGCTCTGCGACGAGGAGCCATTTTCCGGCGAGGACGAGCGCGAGGATCGGCCCGTCGTCCTCGACAAAGAGGGTGGAGAGCAGCCGCGCGACCGAGGAGATCGCGTGCTTATCGTTGTCATCAACCTCGAAGGGAACCAGCAAGGTGTCGGTATCCCGAGCGAGCAGGTCTTCGAGTGTGTCGACGGGGCGGGCCTCGACGATCACGAACGGTGAACCGTCAACGAGGCCGGGCTGGGTTACGCGCAGCAGCGGTCCGCTCTGGTCGAGGTGATAGCCGCCGGTGAATCCGAGCACCGTGCGTAGGGGACCGTAGATCTCCTCACGAATGGCAAGGTCGTCATCGCCGGGTACGAGTGCGGCGAGGCGTGTTTCGAGCTGGGCGCGCATTGCGGTGAAACGGGCCCGCGCCGACGGTGTGCCCTCGGCATCCTGCTCGTCCCATTCCTTGCGCCTGGCCACCGCCCTAGCCTGGAACGACTGGGATTTCGCGTCTGTGGTGAAGAAGTGGTCGCTCAGCCAACCCTCGCCAATGATGATCGCTTCATCTGACATGCGCTACTCCCCCGTGCCGTTCTCATTCGTGAAATTCTGTGGAACCACCACGAGCAGTGGGCGCACCAACTGCTGGTGTGGCTTCATCGCCTCGGCCATCAACCGCTCTTGCTCCACGGTGACGCGGCGCTGCTTCAAATCGCCGCGCTGGATGAGCGCGTTGGCGTCTTCTTCCCACCGGTCAACCCGGGTCGACCAGCGGTCAATGCGTTGCTTGATGGCGGTCGCCGATGCATCCGAGAATTGGTTCGCGAGAACTCGAGCGGCGCGAACGGCCGGTGCGATGAGCCCTTGCAGGTGATCGACCGTGACGGCGCCGTGGTTGATCGCCTTTGACCCGGTGAACCCGATGGCTTCGAGAGCCTCGTGAGCCGTACCGTGTGCGGTCGGAAGCACGAACTCGGGGTCTCCGGGATCGGGGACCTGCGCAGTGATGTACGAGCTGGCGACCACCTGACCGCGAAGGTTCGTCAGGGTCGCGAACAACAGCACGGTGGGCGCGTCCACGTCACCGCGCACGGCGAACACCTGGTTACGTCCCAGGTTAGACAAGGCTCGATCGCTGGCCCATTCCAACACCGGATGCAGCGGACCGAGGTAGTGCGCCTCGGGCCACAGTGACGTGCTGGCCTTGTTGTCGCGAGCATCCTGCAGCAGCGCTTTACCGCGCTGAGGCGAGACGACCAGCTTGAGCTCGTCGAGCACGTTGCGGTCGCGCAGGTAGGTCTGCGGGAGCACCTCGAGGCGTTGCGCGAGATCACGAGTGGGCGAGAGCGACACCAGGCCGTGGTTCGGGTATTCGTGCCAGTTCACGCCGTTGTCGGAGACCGAGGCTGCGGGGGTGGCGAACGTCGCCTGGAGCGCTTCACGGAGGAAGGCTGTGTCATCGGCGAAGAGGCCGCTGCCGGCATCCGTCGCTCCGGCTGCCGTGGCGCTTGCCGGTGAGCTTTGAGCGGCGGCAAGTCGTGCCATGAGCGCGCCGATGCTGTCACCGTTGTCGATCACCTGATCGGTGGTGGGGACCGCCTCGTCGAGATCCTTCTTGCCGGCCAGGACTTTGCGAATATCGTCCTCTTCGAGCTTGGCGTCGTAATGGCCCATCAGGGACGCGGCATCGCCGAGCGCGCCGTGAGCTTCGTTCTCTCGGTCGAGCACGCGCTTCAAGACGCGAATGTCGCCGGCGAAGTTGTCATTCGCCGGGTCGAGCAGCAGCGTGCTGATCTGCGGGCGATGCTTCTGGCCGTAGCGGTCGATGCGGCCATTGCGCTGTTCGATGCGGATGAGGCTCCACGGAATGTCGAAGTGGATCAGCTCATGGCACTGCGAGTGCAGGTTGACGCCCTCGGAAGCGACGTCGCCGGTGATGAGTACGCGGATCGGCGAGGAGGATTGTTTGAAGCTCTCCACGATTTCCTGCTGCTCAACGTCGGTCAGCCCGCCGTGAAGTACCCGGACCTGGTCGTCTTTGAGCTTCAGATCGGTGAGCAGCTTGGCGCGCAGCCAGTGCAGGGTGGCGACTCGTTCCGAAAACACGACAGCGCGCTCGGTTCCCGTGCGGCTGACGCCAATCGACTTCAGGTACTCAAGGAGTTTCGTGTATTTGGCCGAGGGCTGAACGAGAGCGGCATCCGACAGCTCGCCGAGGTACTCGAGCGCCTCGCGCTCCCGGGCCTGGCTCGCGTCGGCAGAGGGTGTGACCTTCTTCAACCGCTCCTTGACCGATTCCTTGAGCGCGGCCGGTGACGAGAGGAATGCCTTGGCGAGCGTCCAGGGGAAGAGGCCGCCGTTGTCGCCCGAGTAGGGAGAGGAACCGTTCTCGGGGTGGAGCCAGACGTCTGCGAGTTCGTTGGCTACCGCGTTCTCGGCAGGCGAGGCCTGCACGAGGAAGTGCTGGGGCGGCATCCGCTCGGCCCAGTCGGCACCGACCTCGCGGGCGACCTCTTCACTGTGGCGGTGCCGGCGGATGATGAGGCGCTTCACCTCGGACTCGATGATCTCGCCGTCAGGCGTGACCGCAGTGGGTTCGAGCAAGCGGATAAGTTCGGCGAAGGACTCCTTCTTGCCGTTGTGCGGGGTCGCGCTGGCCAGAATCAGGGCCTCGGTGTTTGGCGCGAGGATGCGGGCGAGGCGGTTGTTGAGAGTGGCGCCGGTGATGTTGTGCGACTCGTCGATCACCACGGCATCCCACTTGTGCTTCGCGAGGTGGGAGCGGTACTTCTCCTGCTTGAGCGTATCGATGGAGATGATGGCGCGCTTGTACAGGCTGAACGGGTTGCGGGTGGCGGGGAGTTTTTGGCGTACCCGCTGGATGCCGACGGAGTCGAGGCGCACGAAGGGAAGAGCGAATCGCGTCCACATCTCGTGCTGCATCTGCTCGAGCACGTGGCGGGGGGTGACGATCAGGATGCGTTCACCGCGACCACGACGAACGAGTTCGGAGAGGATCATGCCAATTTCGAGTGTCTTGCCGAGGCCCACCGCATCTGCGATGAGGATGCGCGGGCGCAGATTCTCCGGGTCGAGGGCCTTGCGCACGGCGGTCTGCTGGTAGGCCAGCGGGTCGGCCAGCATGCGCGTGGAAACGGTGAGCTCGGGAGCATTGAGCGGAATCGGCGATTTGCGGAGGGTGGCCTCGAGCCAAAGCTTCGCAGTGCGGTAGCCGGCTGACTCGTCGCCGATAACGGTAGCCTGCTCGGGGTCGAGCGGCACGATATCGTCGATGTCGCTGTAGAACGCGGCTGTCGAGTCGCGGACGAGTTCGGAGAGGCCCTGTACGCGAATCAGCGTGCCGGAGGTTGTCGCTTCCGTGCTCGTGACAAGCCACTCGGCATCTCGAACCACGACGATCGAGCCGGGTGCAACTGCGAGAGTTCTCCGGCCGTTCGCCAGCCCCAAGAGTGCGTCCGGATGCTCCAGCGTTGATTGTGCCATCGCTGGCACCTCCGTTCCGACGCCCCCGCCGCTCACGCGCAAATCAGAACCTGTGGTTCGATGCGTCCCTGTTCACTGTATCTGAGGCCTAAAGCGCGAAGGTCGGCACGCGTGCCACGTTCGGGGGTGATTGTCGTCGCGATGTCGCTTGTTAGGGCCCAAATAACACTTCAACCTTGCTGGTGGTTGGTTACCCACTGTGGTGGCACTCACCCGGAGGTCATTCCGTCGTCTTCACCGATTTCTTCGAATTGGATCGCCGATCACTCAAGGTGATTCAAGATGCCGTAGCAGCGCGCCTGTGATTGCCGGCGCGACCACCTTGGATGACTTCACTATCCAAAGTCGCTCACAACAAGGTCCATCCACGCAAAGGATCGGGCGGGACGTGTCGTGAGCCGGCTCACCCGGTTTTCGGGCGCCTCCGCGTTCATTCCGTGCGTCCTTCTTGGCCACCATCCCGGGTGATGAATTCCATTTCAAGGGTTCGCACGTCGAGAATGGCCTGGCTCGTCGCCGATGCTGAGCCGCCTTGGTCCAAGATCACAATACGTGTCTGGAATTCCGCGTCGCCGATCATGTAGGTGACCAGTTCGTCGACGTGCCGGTGGTAGTGGCCGCCGAGGTAGAGCCGGGGCTGCACCTGCAGGAACCCGCGATTGAACATAGCTCGTCCTTCGACGGAGTATTCTAGGCCGGCTGGCGGCCACCCGTTGTCTGTTGCCGCCAGCCACGCGTCCAGTGCTGGGAGGTGCAACGGTGCGTCGTGTCCGATGAGCCCGTCGGCATGGCCGTAGCTCAGCGTGGCCAGGTCTGCCTCGGTGATTGACTCTTCCGCCCAGACGGAACGCCCCAGGACGCGATGACCGATATCGACCGAGTTGGCGCCGCCGAGGGCAGCAAGGGTGGCGCCGCTGGCGAGTACGGTCCTGTAACCACGCGGTATGTGGACGATATTCGGTCGGATCCAGCGCAGCCCGTCATCGGCGACCGGGAACTTGTAGAGGAGGTCGAAGTCCTAGTGATTGCCGTCAACGAACGCGAGGGTCTGGGCCGTCATCTTGAGTCGTCGGCTCAGCTTGTCAATATCGATACCCCAGTTGCGCCCCGGCCACAGAAACCCGAAATCGCCCAGGACCACCAGATGTTCGATCCCTCGGGCTGACATCGTTCGTGCCACGGTCAGCACGTGTTGCATGTCGCCGTGGGTGTCGCCGAGGAATCCGATGCGACTGGCGGCGGACAGTGTGCCCGGCCCGGTCGCTGTGATCACTGCGCCCTCGATGTCTTGTCCCGCGCTCGGCGATCACCGAGCGCGAGACATCCGCATCGGGACTCTGATTCGTGAACAGCCATGTCACCAAACCGCTCAAAACGCGATCGATGCGGCTCACCGACGCAATGTGCGAACTGATCGGCAGAACCGACCAGCGGAGTGGTGAGACCGGTAGGAACCGTTTCCGCTCGGCAACAGGAGCACCGTGGTCGCACGGCGTCTTGTGCGCCAGGAATGACACGAACGCTGAAGGGTCTACTGTTGCGCACTACCGCGTTGCACGGCTCGGACGTCCGCGGAATTCGGCAACTCGAGCGCGGGAGCATTAGCAGTCAGAAGCTGATGCCAGTGCCCAAGACTCCCAACGGGTCGAAGACGAGCTTGGCCTCCTCAAGGTTGAGATGCTCGGTCGCGCAACATTCTCTCCAGCATGTCTGTCCGTGGCGCATGTAGTCGAATGCCTGTTCAAGCATCGAACTCGTTTGCCCTGCCGCCATGCTGTATTCCGATGCCCTGTTCATTACGTTTCGGGCTGGTCCGTTGAGGGACTCCGCGGATGGATTGTCCTCCCACGCGTGGAAGAACTCCAGCAGGCTGACGAACCAGTCGTTCTCTAGTTCGTTCAGCAGCGGGTCGGCCTGGAGGATGGAATTGATTGTTGGATCGTCGTGTCGCATACCTTCATCTATGCGCGACCCGGAAACGAGGTGCTCGGATCGACAACGATGTTCAGTTCGACACCCCGCAGCCAACGCGTTTGTCATGACCGAGGGGACCGGAGTCCATCCGAATCGGTCTGATTTCGTCAGGTGGATCTGAGTCCTCTGCCCTGCCTCCAAGTGCAGGCTCATGTGCGTTTATCGAGTTGCGTACTCCCCGGTTCGACGGTGATTCTGATGATGCGAGCCGTTAAGTGGGTCGTGCTGCCATACAGATAACTGGAATCCGAGACGGTCAAGCGACCGCGTCGCCCGACAACGAAATCCGCCATCTGACTTAGAATCACGCACTGGCCGTCGTAAACTGCCGAACCCGAGGTGGGCGTCGGCAACCTCATCCACGTCAACCGACCAACAGTGGATATGAGGTGGACAGTTCCCGAGAGCGTCTCCACCGTGTAGACGCCGGGAACGTCAGGAATCTCTTGGAGTTCGGTCGTGAGGACCACATCAGAGTCATTGGCCTCTCCGCCGTCACCATCGTTCATCCGTGGGCCTCCATTCGCGATTTGGCTGGTCCTGGTTTGTCCATATCGACGAGCCACACGGCCTCGTCGCACGTGGTCCTAGGGCGCATCCACTGCACCCGCCGGCTGCTGGACGTACGCCCGAACACGAAGTACGTCAGCGACTGCCAATCCCCCCTCTGGATTGGTGCCGACCAGTAGCGAAGACGTGCTCCCGAAGGTCTGATGCATGCTCCGGCGTTGCGGTGTCCATGGTCTGCGATCCTCGTCGCCGAGAAGGTCGTCGACCATGACGAAATCCTGATTCGTCACGACACGGCTGACTGCTTGCGTCTTGATCCAGATGTCGCGAAACATCAGGTCTCCCTGTCGCGTACCAACCGTGGCTACACGCCATGGTCCTCCGTGCAGGCCGAGCGCGGGAATAAGGAAGTTGGCGCCGGCATCCCAGGTCGTGCACCAGATCGGCTCGACGAGCCTCTCGTCGATCAATTCGTTCAAGGCGGCGACCACGGCGGTGCTGACCCAGGCATGCTGTGGGTACGGGTCAGGGGCGAACGTTGGAAATCTTTCCAGGTCCCGCGATACCGCCGCGTTCTTGAGGGGCATGGGGCAGAGTCCGCCGTCAACATCCAGGAAGAGTGGCGTGCGGGTCACCTCACGATTCGCTCCCATGTCGTCCTCTCAGATCTGTCACGAGGTAAGGCTCACGAACGGCGCGATGCCGCTCCTCGAACTCTGTTCGAACGAAGATACAGCCTGGTTGTCGACCTGCGATCGAGATTCCAGGACGTTGTCACAAGCTCGGTGTTTCACCGATTTCGGCCGCGAGGTCCAATTAGTTTGCGTCCATTCTGGGGATTGGTGGCATTTACCCTTCGTGTTGTGAGGCAGAACGCCGATGCTTGGAGAAGACGTCTTGCGTCGTAGCACAGGCTGCGCGTCGGTCCCGCACGCCATCTCGACACCCAACGCCACGGCAAACAACAACAGGAGCCTCTCGCCCCACCTCTCCCGCTATGTCGAATTCTCCGATCACGCGCTTTTGACCGGCTCCGCCGCGCAGCACGGGACGCTTCCGGGTGTCCCTGGCGGGCCTACTTCGTCGGAACGTGACGCTTCTTTGAGGGCTTGGTCGCGACCTCATGAGCCTGGTGGGTCGACATCGTCTACTCCAGGCTTTTCGTCGTCGTCGAGTCGGACGATCCATGCGATGGGTGGGCTCCGAAAGGTGCCGCGGGCATCATTGAGGATCACGGGCTCGCCGACCACGAACTCGGGCAGCGAGTCGAATTCAAGCGGCGTCCGGTCCAGCCACAGCCGTTCCGCGCCCGCGACCGGGAACCGCTGTAGCAGCATCGGCAACCTTGAAGCCAAGGCGACCGTCAAAATGGTCGAGTCTTTGAGGGCTACCTCATACACGCCGTTGGAATCAACACCGGGGACCAGCTTTACAATCTCGAGGCTCACCAGGCCAGTATGCCCCGCAGATCTAACACGGTGGCACCCGGGGCTGCATCTGGGCGTACCGACCACCTTGGCCATGAAGCATGGGCCTATGTTCGGCGGATCGCAGGAGGAACGGCCCGCCCGCATGTCGAAATCCGGACATTATACGAATTCCGTATTCCTTCCCTTCGATTAGATCGAAGAAGATTGCAGTCATGGACGCCTCGATTATCACGGGCACGGTGAATCATCGATCTCGATCCTGCGGGCAAGAAGCCCCTCGAGTTGAGTCGCGCGGCTATCGGGCAGGGTTCTGCCCTGCATCTGGCGAAGCTGTCGGCCGAGCCAGCGTCCGAGTGCAAATTCGGCCGGATCTGCTGCGTTGAGGTACGGCAGTTTGCCAGTCCTTCGAGCGTGCTGTTGGCACTCGGCGAAGTGTGCCTGCCAGACCGATTCGAGCGGGTCCCACTCGAAGGCGGGTGACACGTCGAGCCTGACCTTCTGGTAGCTGCTGAGCCTGTCGTCGAAGCGTCGTTGGTGACGCGCCCACTCCCCCATCCGGCGTTCCTCAGGTGGGAGGCTGGACCGGTCGCGAGTGTTTTCGCGCGGGCTCCGGCCGTTCAGCCGCCAGAAGTCTTCGTACCGAGAGAGGGCTTCTGCCCAGTTGGCCGCACGACGCGAGGTGCCGTCGGGAAGTGGCACGCCTTCGCGTGCGACTCGGCCATCGGCGTGTTCGTAGAGCGCTGAGCCGTCACCGCAGTCGCCGGCCGGTTTCCAGCGTTCCCGCGCCTTGGCGTGAAGCTCTGCCGGATGATTTTCTTCGTGCATCGCGTTCCCCTCTGGGTCGCACGAATTGCGGCCTCGAGGGATCTATGCGCGGTGCTCCGAAAGACCGAGCGCACTGGTTTGTCGCTGAGTCGGTGGTTTGGATCCAGCGTTTTCCCTACGGTTGTCCTTCAGCGACCTGAAACCCACCGACAGGTGGACGTCGACACCGCAAAGAAGGCAGGGCGTGTGATGCGCACAGAAACTTTGGTCGGTTCTGAAGGAGGGTGCTGGATCGTCACGACGATCCACGGCACGTGTCACCGGTTCGACCTGGACGCCATGACGGTCACCCGGTATCCAGGGATTAGCTCCGCCCCCACAGTGAACGACCAGGCGCGGCCACTCAGTGAAATCGTGCGCTGCTCCGTCGGTGAACGCGGGTACTGGACGATGAGACCCGAAGGTCAAGAAGCCGACTTCCTGGAGTACCGCTGGCACCTGTCCAGCCAGATCGTGAGCATCGACCGCGCACCGGTAGACCCCGCTGGTAAACCGGGCGAATGAGGTAGAACAAGGAGAGTGTGGTGGAATCACTGACGGATGACGCAACCGGCTGCTACGTCGTGACGACCGAGTCTGGGACAAGATACTGGCTCGATCTCAACCGTCGGCAGCTTCAGAGGGTGCCCAGTCCCGCGTTTCCGGCGAGGCTTCAGCTCCGCCGCGACGGCGAGCATGTCGATCTGGTCGAAGTCGTCCGTTGCCTCCTCGGGCAACCAATGGTGCTGCTGATCAACCTGTGGGTCCCCGGCGTCTGGTGCACAACTCGGGAATCCACACCCGTCGTCCGCATCGACCCGGTGCCCGAGGGCTTGGTCCGACCGTGAACGATGTCCGTGAGCCAGGGCATGACTACCGGCCGATCAACGCCCTGCCGTATTGGGATGTGATCGGCGGGTTCGTCAACGATGCGGTGGCAGACACGGCAGCACGATCGGGTCGTGAAATGACTTCGCTGTATCCGGCCGCTGTGGCATTCGTGCTCTGGTGCTGGCAGAGCCGAGGAACACCGCTGAAGAGACAGCGCATTTTCCGACAGGACACGGTCGAAGAATTCATACATCTCGGCATGACGAGGTACGCCCGAGGCAGTAAAGCCACTCACCGGTCAACCCTGTCGCTCATGGTCGAAGCGTTGAACCCCGCGGAGACTGTTCGCGCACGACGGGCGATTCCACGGTCGGAACCGACGAAACCTTACACAGCCAGCGAGATCGCAGCACTCCACAGCTGGGCGATCGCGCAAGGCACGCCACGACGCCAGAGTGACGCGCTCGCGCTCCTGGCCCTCGGGCTCGGTGCCGGCCTCGCCACCCGTGAGCTCCTCGGAGTTCGCGTCGCAGACCTCGACATGCGCAGCGACCAGATTCACGTAATCGTGTGGGAAAGTCGGCCCCGCGTCGTTCCCCTCCTCGCGGCCTGGCAGCGTCCGCTTCGCCGGCTGCAGAACAACCTCCGCGCGACAGACTGGCTCTTCCGCCCCGGCCGAATCGGCGCGAATCCGGGACAGATCACGGACTTTCTGCTCCGAGCCCGTACGGAATTGGACGTACGCCCCAGCCGGATGCGCACAACTTGGTTGCTCGAACACCTTCTCGGCGGAACCCCACCCCAAGAATTGCTGCGGATTTCCGGGCTGAAGAACCTTGCGGCCCTCGACAAGATCGCCACGTTTGCCCCCAGTACAGGGCACAGACCTTCTTCTGTTCGCGCCCGGTAATCATGTCTGACCAGTTATTTTGCTCATTGCGGTGACGCGCGTTGTTCGGAGAGTGGCATTTTCGGTGGCAGCTTCTGAAAGCCCCCACGCACATAACGTGCGTGACTAGAAAAGACCAACTCAACGACATTTTCCACGCCGACTCCGCGACGTACTCGCACCTCCGCGCCTTGGACCCCGAGATTCCCGACTTTGTGTGGGGAATCATCGTGCGGTTCAGGCCGTACGTCTCACCCGTGCAATGGGAGGCCGTACGGGAGTTCACCATCGAGAACGCCGTGCGGATGCAGCCGCGCACTTTCGACGCGACCCGTCGACTCATGTCAATGTCGGCACGGTTTGCCGCCTGGGTGTGGACGACAACGGGCACGCAGCTCACCGTGGACCGCGTGTACACGCAGAACAACGTGTCGCGGTATCTGCACGCGTGTCTTCCCAAGCACTCCGAGTCACACCGGTGGGGGTTCGTTCGTCAGGTCGGCACTATCGCCGATTCCCTCGCCGGCACCGATATCGCACGCCTACCCGCGCCCCACTTCGTCGGCCGTCGCCCCTTCACGGTCTCCGACGCCGCCACGATGCACAGCTGGGCTGCGAGCCTCACCACTGACCTGAAGCGCCGAAACGCCTGGGCTCTCCTCGGCCTCGCCGGAGGCGCCGGCCTGCGCGCGCACGAAATCATCGACGTTCGAATCGGTGACATCGAGGTTGTTGACGGTCGGGTCTTCGTGAATATTCCCGGGAAGCGTTCGCGCCGGGTCCCGGTCATGCACCTCTGGAACCGCACCCTCCTGCGCAGCATCCAGGACCGCCCGAACCCCGATGACTACGTGTTCCAAGGGTATCGCTGGGACGAATACCGGCCGCGCGTCATCCAGAGCTTCCTTTCTGAACACCCAGCTCGGGTGCGGGCCACCGTGTCGAGACTGCGCTCCAGTTGGATTGTCACCCAAATCGATAACGGGCTCCCGCTCCCAGCTCTCATGGGCATCGCAGGCTTCGCCTCCGCCCAGAGCCTGGATAAACACCTCGCGCATGCCAAACCAATGAACACCACCGCCTACATCGGCCTTATCACCGGCGAAGAGGTCGCGCGATGAGCGCCGGCGACATCGACTACGCGTTCAACGGACACGAACCCGACCTCGGAGGCATGACCCAGGCAGAGGTCATGGGCCGCGGCCACATCCACCAGCTCATTGACGACGCCACCGTGGCACTCATGGAAGGCCGGGTTCGTAAGACCGGAGTTCTCGAGCGACTGCAGGCCTGGAGGGACGAAGATGCGGCCGCGTTCAGCATCGGCGGTCGCCCTTCCCTCATCTCGGAACGGGCCATTCTCACCGGGATGCTGCTGCTGGCCAAAGAGGGCACCGCGATGCATTTGACGTGTGTGCGTGATCTGTTCATGTTCCGCCTCAGCGACGCCTCCCGCGAACTTCTCGGGCTGGAGGCCCCGTCGGCAGCCTTTGTCGGTCATATTGCTGAGAAGAACCGTTGGTATGCCAATACCAGCCGTGCCTTTCATCGCATCAATGACCTGATGGACCCCTTCCCGCAAGAACGCCGCCACTCCAAGACGTACACGCAAATTCAGGAGATCCTTCGAGCGCACGATGCGCAGTTGGCGGACAAACGAAAAGCCCGTCTGGACGAATTCACCAAGCTATTCCTCGTCATGACCTTCAACGAGCAGTCACGCGACATCCGCCGCGCCTCCAAGAAGGTGGATATTTCCTTTGACCAGACGTACGTCGGCGCCCCGACTATCAAGGGGTACTCGCGAAGTAATCTGGCCGGACGAGTCGCGGAAGAGGCCAAGGCTGAAGAAAAACGAACCCTCAAGCCAGGACCGGTCGACGCCTTCGTCGGCTGGCACGTCACGACCGGTGAACGTGTCGACGCGCCCACAGGGCAAATTGACAACACCACGCCAAACAAGAAAGCCGGACTCGCAAACTTCCGGTGGGGCTGGGAAATCAACATCGCCGTCCGCGTCGACTCCGAAGCCCCCGGACAACACAGATTTCCCGGACTGGCCGTCGCTGCAACGATGAGCCTGCCCAACGTCCGCGTCGCCGAAGAAGCCGTCTCCTTGATGAGGGCGACCAAAGCCCTCGGGTTGGAGCCTGGAGTTGGAGACGCCGACAAGCAGTACTGGGCGAATTCAACGACGGACCGCCTTCACGACGATGCGCTCAGCGAAGGATTCACGCCATCCACTGACTACCGCGTCGACCGCTTGGGCGCCCAAGGTGGAGACCACGGTGCCCGTTTCATCGAAGGCAACACCTACTGCCCCGGCACCCCCAAACCGCTCCAAAACGCGACCAAGGAACTCTTGGGCAACATCATCGACACAGCGACCTACCGGGAGCGCATCAAGAGCCGCACCGCATTCCAGCTCCACGTCAAGGAGAAACCCGATGCAAAAGGCCGCGTCGTGCTGCGCTGCCCGGCCCTCGGGCCCAGCCCGACCGTGACCTGCCCCCTCCGGGAACTACTCAAGACCGTGACGGACAAAGCCCGACCCTCCGTCGACGGGGCAGATGTGCCCGACTTCGCCGACAAGATCTGCAGCCAGCATTCCGTGTCGTTCGACACCGCGAAGTTCACGCGCACGGCGCAGGCCTTTGAATATGGCACCCCGGAATGGGACAAGTTTCACACCCACGCCCGCAACTCCATCGAGTCGCTGAATCACCAGATCAAGAGCGGCGGAACCGAAGACATCGAATCCGCCAGCCGCCGCCGCGTCCGCGGATTCGGCGCCGCCCAGATCATCGTCACCATCCTGCTGACAAACTTCAACCTCCGCAAAATCGCCGCCTTCATCAGCGACAAAATCAAAGACGACGCCAAGAAGCACATCCACGGGGAACCCGTCGTCCGGACGATTCGCCGACGCGACCGCGAATGGCACAACCCCTACACCGACACCTACCCGGCCGGCGTGATGCGCCCGGACAAGGCCAAACACCCTGTATCGGATGAGACCGGCGGACCACCGCTTCGGACCTAACCTTCCGGTCCAGGAACCGATACTGCCCGAGAGGGCAAAACACCCAGCATCCGAGACAATCCGGCGCGCGTGAAAACGCATGAAAACACGCTCAGCAGCCGAGAGGACAACCACAACTCAAGAATCGCGACCGGAATCGGACGCGAGAAGCCCCTAAACCAGAAATCGCTCCTGAGAAGCCTCAGGAGCGATTTCTTTTTGTTTCGACCGGACCGTTTCGTGAAGAGTTTCGCGAACGGCCCTTTGGTCGGGCTGACAGGATTTGAACCTGCGACCCCTTGACCCCCAGTCAAGTGCGCTACCAAGCTGCGCCACAGCCCGCCGCTCCCGCAACGATTCCAGCGAACAGAACCAGCAAGAGACAACTTAAATATCTTACCGCGTCCCGGGAGCGCTTGCGGACACCATCCGTCGCTTGAGCGCGGAATCTGCGGGCCGGTGTCCTCATGGTGCGCGCCAGCGTTACGCGGGGGCCGCCCCGCTTCGCGGGTGGCGTGCCACGCGCGAAGCGGCGCACGTACAGCGCGGCGGTGCGACTCTGCGTGCGTAGCGTGAGTGCATGCCAGCAGAGCGCGAAGTCAGGGTCGAAGCCGTCGCATCCGTGCCGTGGGAAGACGTAAGCCTGGTGTTCGGCACCCGCGGCGACCCCGCGCGGTGCTGGTGCCAGTACTTCAAGCTGGCGAACCGGGAGTTCCAGAACGCCACCTCGGACGCGTGTGCCGGGATGCTGCGGGAGCAGGTGCAGGCCAGCGCCCCCGGACCGGGCGTGATCGCGTATCTCGACGGGGAGCCGGTCGGGTGGTGCGCGGTCGAGCCCAAAATGGCGTATTCGAGACTGCAACGGGCGAAGGTGGTCACGGAGGGCAGTCGGCAGGAGCCCGACGACGCATCCGTGTGGGCGGTGACGTGCTTCGTGGTGCGGGTCGGGTATCGGCGGCGCGGGGTGGCGGCGGCGCTGCTGCGCGGGGCGGTCGCGCAGGCCCGCGGCGGCGGTGCCCGGGTGGTGGAGGGGCAACCGGTGGATGTGGCGCTGCGCCCGAAGGCGCCGTCGGCGGACTTGTACCACGGCACCATGTCGTTATTCGCTGCGGCCGGGTTCGTGGAGGTGGCGCGGGTGCGGAAAGACCGGGTCGTGATGGAACTCGGGGTGTAGACGACAGGAAAGGCCCCAGCCCGGAGATGAGACATCTCCCGGTCGGGGCCTTTGGTCGTGGGGAACGCTGGGCGTGCAGCGCTGAGCGGCTAGCGCTAGCGCTTTCGCTTCTCGCGCACGCGCATGCTGATGTTGATCGGGCTTCCCTCGAAGCCGTAGACCTCGCGCAGGCGACGCTGGATGTAGCGTCGGTAGCCCGGGTCGAGGAACCCGGTGGTGAAGATGACGAAGGTCGGCGGGCGGCTGGACGCCTGGGTGCCGAACAGGATGCGAGGCTGCTTGCCGCTGCGCACAGGGTGCGGGTGCGACGCGGCCAGCTCGGCGAGGAACGCGTTGAACTTGCCCGTGGCGATGCGGGTGTCCCAGGCCTCGAGAGCGGTCTCGAGGGCCGGAACGAGCTTCTCCATGTGGCGGCCGGTCTTGGCCGAGATGTTCACGCGCGGAGCCCAGGAGACGTGTGCCAGGTCCTGCTCGATCTCACGTTCCAGGTAGCGGCGACGGTCGTCGTCGATCTGGTCCCACTTGTTGAACGCCAGCACGAGGGCGCGCCCGGATTCGAGCACCAGGTCGATCACGCGCACGTCCTGCTCGCTGATCACCTCGGTCACGTCGATCAGGACCACGGCCACTTCGGCCTTTTCGAGGGCGGCGCTGGTGCGCAGCGAGGCGTAGAAGTCGGCACCCTGAGAGAGGTGAACGCGACGACGGATGCCGGCCGTGTCGACGAAGCGCCACACCCTGCCGCCAAGCTCAACCTGCTCGTCGACCGGGTCGCGCGTGGTGCCGGCGAGCTCGTTGACGACAACGCGCTCCTCGCCGACGACCTTGTTCAGAAGGCTCGACTTGCCCACGTTCGGTCGGCCGAGGATCGCGACGCGGCGGGGTCCGCCGACTTCCTGCTTGGCGACGGCGGAGATCTCGGGGAGTTCCTCGAGGATCGCGTCGAGCAGGTCGGCGACGCCGCGGCCGTGCAGCGCCGAGACGGGCCAGGGCTGGCCGAGGCCGAGCGCCCAGAGGCTCGCGGCTTCCGGCTCCTGGCGAATGTCGTCGACCTTGTTGGCGACGAGGAAGACGGGCTTGCCGGCCTTGCGCAGCAGGCGCACGACGGCCTCGTCGGTGGAGGTGGGGCCCACGTTGGCGTCGACGACGAACATGACGACGTCGCAGAGTTCGATGGCCAGCTCGGCCTGGGCGGCGACGGATGCGTCGATGCCCTTGGCGTCGGGTTCCCAGCCGCCGGTGTCGACGAGGCTGAAGCGGCGTTCGTGCCATTCGCCCTTGTAGGTGACGCGGTCGCGGGTCACGCCGGGAGTGTCCTCCACGACGGCCTCGCGGCGGCCGAGGATGCGGTTCACGAGCGCCGACTTGCCCACGTTCGGGCGGCCGACGATGGCGATGACCGGCAGGGCCGGCAGGTACTGGATGGCGTCGGGGTCTTCCGTCACCGTGTCGAGAACGTCGAAGTCCTCGTCATCGAGGTCGTACTCGTTGAGTCCCGTGCGGAGCGCGGCGGCGCGTTGCGTCACCAGGTCGTCGTCGAGGTCGTCCAAGCGCGTTACCAGCTCGGTGTCGAGGTCGGGGATCGTGTCGTCGAAGTCGTTGTTGTTGGTCATGCGATGGCCTCGCGGTATGTATTGATGACGTCGAGGACCGCGTCAATGGTCTGTTCGAAGTCGAGATGGGTGGAGTCGACGGTGGTCACACCGTCTGCGGCGCTCATGAATTCGACTACCTGTGAGTCAGCGTGATCCCTGGATCGCAGCTGTTCCGCCACGGTATCAGCCGATTGGGTCGGTATTTCCGCAGAGCGCCTAGCCATTCTAGCCTCCTCGGAGGCCGTGAGCAGTATGCGGATCTCCGCGGTGGGGGCCACGACGGTGGTGATGTCCCGACCCTCGATCACGATTCCGGTGCGCTTCGAGCTCGCCGCGATGGTGCGGAACAGCTCCGTCAGGTGAGTGCGCACCTCCGGGATGCGGGCCACGGAGCTCACGATCGCGGAGACGGCGGGATCGCGGATCGCGTCGGTGACATCCGCCCGGCCGACCCGCACGAAGTACTCGTCGGGGGCGATACCGATGGTGTAGTCGAAGTCGCCCAGGGCGGCCACGACGGCTTCGGTGTTTTCCGCGTCGATCCCCCGGTCGCTGACGAACCAGGCGAAGGCCCGGTACGCGGCGCCCGTGTCGAGGTAGTCGAAGCCGATGCGCCGGGCGGCGGCGCGGCTGACGCTGGACTTGCCGCTGCCGGCCGGCCCGTCGATGGCGACGATGTGGGGGCTTGAGTGACGACCCATGATTAACCAGCAATCCGCCAGCCGCGGGCGGCCAGCTCTTCGGTGAGGCGACCAACGGCCTCAGGGAGGACAGAAATTTCGGCCAGGCCCAGCTGGGCGCCCGGCGAGTGCTCGAGGCGGAGGTCCTCGAGGTTGACCCCGACCTCGCCGATCTCGTTGAGGAGTCGGGCCAGCTGCCCTGGGGTGTCGTCGACCATGACGCTGAGCGACACGAAACGGCGGTCCTGGCCGTGCTTGCCGGGCAGGCGCGCGACGCCGGCGTTGCCTCCGGCGAGTTCCTCGGCCACCTTGCGGCGGGCGCCGGGTGCGGCGGGGGCCTCGAGGGCGTCGATGAAACGGTCGAGGTCGACGCGGTAGGCCAGCAGGATGTCCCGCACGGGTTCGGCGTTCGCGCCGAGGATCTGCACCCACAGCTCGGGGTCGCTGGCCGCGACGCGGGTCACGTCACGCAGACCCTGGCCGGCGAGGTTCAAGGCCGAGCCGGCGGAATCCGTCAACCGGCGCGCCATGATCGTGGAGACCACCTGCGGTACGTGGGAGATCAGCGCCACGGCCCGGTCGTGCTCCTCGGGGCTCATCTCGACCAGGATCGCGCCGAGGTCGAGGATCAGATCGTCGATCGCGGTGGCCTGCTGGTAGCTGATCGCGTCGTGCGCGGCCACCACCCAGGGGCGGCCGACGAAGAGGTCGGCGCGGCCGGCGAGGGGTCCCCCGCGTTCGCGGCCGGCCATCGGGTGACCGCCGATGTAGCGGGACACGTCCGCCCCCAGTGCGCGGAGCTCCTGCAGCGGGGCCAGCTTGACGCTGGCGACATCCGTCACGATCGCCCGCGGGTAGGCGGCCAGTTCGCGCGCGACGGTCTCGGCCGTCACGTCGGGCGGCACGCAGACCACGATCAGTTGCGGCAGGTCGCCGGCCGTGGCGGCCCGGCCGGCACCGTAGTCGACCGCGATGCTGAGGTTGGTCGGGGACGCGTCGGCGAGGATGACGTCGATTCCGCGCGCGCGCAGGCCCAGGCCGATGCTGGTGCCGAGCAGGCCGGCGCCCACGACGCGCACGGGCCCGATCAGGCGAGATTCAACCACTGGAACTCCTGACCAGGGCCTAGATCTTGGTTTCGGCCCGCGACACGGTGAGCAGCTGCCCGAGTTCGACCTTGGTCAGGTCGCGCACGGCGCCCACCCGGAGCGTGCCGAGGTGCAGCGGGCCGAACTGGCGGCGCACGAGGTCGACGACGGGGTGGCCGACGGACTCCATCATGCGGCGCACGATACGGTTGCGGCCGGAGTGCAGGGTGAGCTCGACCAGGCTGAAGCCGTCACCGGGAGGGCTGGTCAGGATGCGCGCCTTGTCGGCGGAGATGGGCCCGTCGTCGAGTTCGATGCCGCTCTGCAGCAGCTGGATGGTCTGCGCCGACACGCGGCCCTCGACCTTGGCGATGTAGGTCTTCAAGACCCCGAACGACGGATGCGCGAGCACGTGCGCAAGATCGCCGTCGTTGGTCAGGATCAGCAGGCCGCTCGTCATCGCGTCGAGGCGGCCCACGTTGAACAGGCGCTCGTCGAACTGGTCGGTGAACTCGCGCAGGTCGGGGCGTCCACTCTCGTCCTGCATCGACGAGACCACCCCGACGGGCTTGTTCAGCATCACGTAGCGGCGGCTGGTGTCCAGCTGCACGGCGACGTTGTCGACCATGATCAGGTCGGAGTCGGGGTGGATCCGGCGGCCCAGCTCGGTGACGACCTTGCCGTTCACGCGCACGCGGCCGGCGGCGATCATCTCCTCGGAGACTCGGCGGGAGGCGACGCCGGCGGAGGCCATGACCTTCTGCAGGCGCACGCCGTCGGCGGCGGCCTCGAGATTGGTGGGTGTCCCCTGAATCCCCTGATTGTCGTTAGTCATGGCAGTTCCTCAAATCCGTTCGCGCCGTCATTGAGCAACGGCGATAGGTAGGGCAACTCGTCGAGCGAGTTGATTCCAAGCTGGGCTAGCAGAAGGTCTGTGGTGCCGTAATTGATCGCACCGGTCTCACTGTCGGTGAACGCTTCGGTGATCAGACCGCGGCCGAGCAGCGTGCGCACGACCGAATCCACATTAACGGCACGAATCGAGGCTACAGCCCCGCGGCTGATCGGTTGCTTGTAGGCGATCACGGCGAGGGTCTCCAGGGCCGCCTGCGACAGCCGGCTCGGGTTCTGGGTGACCACGAAGTCGGCCACAGTCACATCGTGCTCGGGCCGCACGTAGATGCGCCAGCCGCCGGCCACCTCGCGCAGCTCGAAGCCGCGGCGCACGGTGCCGGCGAGGCCGTCGAAGTCGGCCACGAGCCGGGCGACGGATGCCCGCACCTCCGCCAGCGTGCCATCGACCGCCGCGGCGAGCTGCAGCAGCCCCTGCGGTTCGTCGGCGACCATCAGGATGGCCTCGAGGGTGCGCTCGAGCGGGGGTTCTGTGTTCATAGTCGTGTCACTGCTCATAGTCGTGTCACTGCTCATAGTCGTGTCACTGCTCATAGTCGTGTCACTGCTCATAGTCGGCTCCGAGGTTGGCGAGGGTGTCGTCGGTCCAGGTCTCGGCACTCCAGTGCAGGCTGAGGTCGCCGAGCGGCACGAGCTGGTCGAAAGAGATGGCGTCGAGGCGGTACAACTCGAGCACGGCCAGGAAACGGGCGATCACGACGCCCTTCACCTCGGCGCCCACGATCAGCTCGCGGAACGTGAGCGTGTCGGCGGCGCGCAGCATCCGTACCACGTAGGCCGCCTGTTCACGGATGCTGACCAGCGGCGCATGTAGGTGGTCGAGCCCCACGCCGGGCAGAACCCGAGGGGTGAGTGCGAGGGCGGCCAGGGCGGCGAAGTCACCGAGGGAGAGAGTCCAGACCAGCTCGGGGGTCTGGCGACGGAATTTCTCCTCCAGCCGCACCGCCCGCACGTGCCGGGTGGACTCGGTCTCGAGCCGGCCCTGGAACCAGGCGCTCGCGCTCTTGAAGGCTCGGTACTGCAGCAGCCGGGCGAACAGGAGGTCGCGGGCCTCGAGCAGGGCCACGTCTTCGGCGTCGACAAGCTCACCCTGCGGCAGCAGCCCGACGACCTTGAGGTCGAGCAGGGTGGCCGCAACCACCAGGAACTCGGTGGCCTGGTCGAGCTCTTCGTCCTGGTCGAGGCCGCGCAGGTAGGCGATGAACTCGTCCGTGACCCGGCTCAGGGAGATCTCGGTGATGTCGAGTTCGTGCTTGCCGATCAGGGACAGGAGCAGGTCGAACGGACCCTCAAAGTTGCCGAGGGCGACCGAAAACGACTTCGGTGCGGCCGCGTCAGGCGACGGCGCCACGCTGGATCAGTTCCCGCGCCGCCTGCTTGTAGGCCTTGGCGGCCGCGTGCTCGGGTGCGAATTCGGTGATCGGGACGCCCGCGACGCTCGCGTCGGGGAACTTGACCGTGCGGCCGATGACCGTCTCGAGCACACTGTCGCCGAACGCGTCGACGACCCTCTCGAGCACCTCGCGGGAGTGCAGGGTGCGGGAGTCGAACATGGTCGCCAGGATGCCGTCGAGTTCGATGGCCGGGTTGAGCCGGTCCCGCACCTTGTCGATGGTCTCGATCAGGAGCGCCACACCGCGGAGGGCGAAAAACTCGCACTCGAGCGGGATGAGTACGCCGTGGCTGGCCGTGAGCGCGTTGACGGTGAGAATGCCCAGCGATGGCTGGCAGTCGATCAGGATGACGTCGTAGTCGCCGGAGATCTTGCGCAGCACTCGGGCCAGGATCTGCTCGCGGGCGACCTCGTTGACGAGGTGCACCTCCGCGGCGGACAGGTCGATGTTGGCCGGGATGATGTCGAGGTTGTGCACCGACGTCTTCTGGATGGCGTCCTGCGGGCTGACCGAGCCGCTCAGCAGAAGGTCGTAGATGGTGGTGACGTCGTGGGTGGGCACACCGAGACCGGCGGAGAGGGCGCCTTGCGGGTCGAAGTCGATGGCGAGCACGCGGCGGCCGTAGCCGGCGAGGGCGGCCCCCAGGTTGATGGTGGTCGTCGTCTTGCCGACGCCGCCCTTCTGGTTGCACAGCGAAATGATGCGCGCCGGGCCATGACTGGGCAGAACCGCGGGTTCGTCGAAGTCGCGCTTGGGTCGGCCCGTCGCACCGACCGGTACCTCGTCTAAACCGGAAAGTCGTGTCCGGTCATCCTGCTTGCGCGCCACTGAGATGTCCTCGATCCGTCTTACACCTGTCACTGTCTCCACTGTAGCGATCGGATCGGGCATGTTGCGGCACGGATCGCCGAAAACCGCAGGTCTGCCGCGCGAATCCGGCGTTTCCGGGTGCCTGGGCGGTCTCAAATCTTGGGAGCAGGGTCGGTCACAGCCTCGTGCGTTAAGATTTCCGAGTGCCTCAGCTACTCACTCCCCTCCGTATCGCGCTCGTTTGCCTGCACACCTCCCCGGGCGCCGAGCCCGGCTCGGGCGACGCGGGCGGAATGAACGTGGTCGTGCGGCACCAGGCGGAGGCTCTGGCATCCGCCGGCCACCACGTCGAGATCCTCACCCGCCGCTCCTCCCCCGGGTCGGAGACCGCGCAACTGAGCCCGGGCGTGACGCTCCGCTTCCTCGACGCCGGACCGGCCCGTCCCGTGCCCAAGGGCGACCACGAGGGGTTCATCGACGCGTTCCGCGTGCAGATGGATGCGCTCGGTCCGTACGACGTCATCCACTCGCACCATTGGTTCTCGGGCATGGCGGCGCTGCCGCTCGCGCGCCGCCGGGGCACCCCGCACGTGCAGAGCTTCCACAGCATCGCCGCCGACGCGTCGACGCCGTTGTCGGCGGGCGAACGCCCCGAGTCCCCCGGGCGTATGGCCGGCGAGGCCTGGCTGGCGCACGAGTCGGATGCCCTGGTCGCCATCAGCGAGGCCGAGGCCGACACCATCGTGCAGCGGCTCGGCGGTGCGCCCGAGCGCATCTCGATCGTGCTGCCGGGGGTGGACGGCCTTCTGTTCCGGCCCACGGACATCCGGAATGTCGGTGCCGCCGGGGCTGGGGCTGCCGAGCTTTCTGGACCGATCGACATCCGCGGGTACGCGGTCGTCGCAGGGCGCCTGCAGCCGCTGAAGGGCCTCGACCTCGCGATCGAGGCGATCGCCGCCGTGCCGGAGCCGATCCGGCCCGAACTCGTGATCGCCGGCGACGCGTCGGCCGACTACGACGGCTATATCGACGAGCTTCGGTCCCTCGCGGCCCGGCACGGAATCGAGCGCAATGTGCGTTTCGTGGGTCCGCAGTCCCGCGTGGACCTGGCTCTGCTGCTGAGCGGCGCTCGGGTCGTGCTCGTACCCTCGCACAGCGAAACGTATGGGCTCGTGGCGCTGGAAGCGGCCGCGAGCGGTGTTCCCGTCGTCGCCGCGGCGGCCGGCGGACTGCGCGAGGCGGTGCTCGACGGCGACACCGGCGTGGTGCTTGCCTCGCGCGACCCGAAGGTCTGGGCCGGCGCGCTCACGCAGATTCTCTCGAACCCCGCGTTCGCCCGGCGTCTGTCGCTCGCCGCGCGCGAGCGGGCCGAGCACCTGGACTGGCCGCGGTCGGCAGAAGGCCTCGTGACCGTGTACCGGGCGCTCATGCGCCCCGGTGCCGGCGACCGCCGCCCCTCGCTGCTCAGCGCGTGAGTCTGCTAGACGGAGTTCCCAGTGTTCTGTTCGTGCACGCTCATCCCGATGACGAAACCATTGCGACGGGTGCGCTGATTGCGGAAGTGGTGGCCCGGGGCATCCGGGTGTCGCTGCTGACCGCCACACGCGGCGAGCAGGGCGAGGTCGTGCGCGGGCCGCTGTCGGTGCTCGAGGGCACGGATGCGCTCACCCGGGAACGCGAACGGGAGCTCGCCGGTGCCGCGGCGGCCCTCGGCATCGACGGGCGGTTCTGGCTGGGAACGCCGCCCGCGCGCGCCGCGGGCCTCGAGCCGCGCGCGTACCGGGACTCGGGCATGACCTGGATCCGTCCGGGGCTGGCCGGGCCGGCCGACGACATCGACGGCGACGCCCTGGTGCGGGCGCCGCTCGGCGACGTGACCGCGGATGTGGCCGCGCTGATCGGGCAGCTTCGGCCTGCCCTCGTGATCAGCTACGACAACGCTGGCGGGTACGGGCATCCGGATCACGTCCGCATGCACGAGGCGGCGGTTGCCGGTAGTCGTTTGGCGGGGGTCGCGTTTGCCGAGGTGGTGCAGGTGGGGGTGGATGGTGCTCCATCGGGTGCGGGTGCCGCGGGTACTGCCGGTGCGGCGGGTGCTGCCGGTGCTGCCGGTGCTGCCGATGCTGCGGGTGCTGCCGAGTGGTTCGACCTGTCGGCGCACCTCGCGACGGTCACGGCTGCCCTGCGCTGCCACGCGAGCCAGCTCACCGTCGACGGTGACCACATCGTGCACTCCGGCGGGCAGCGCGAGCCGATCATCACCGTGGTGGGGCTGCGGCTGCTCTGAGGTCGGCCGCACCGACCTGCGCCCGTCTGCGGGGTCTGCGCTGGCTTCCGCTGGTCAGCCGCCGGCCTGGTGTGTGGCCCCTCGTGCATCACTCCTGCAAATCCTGCGGAATAGGCCCGAAAACACGGTGGAACCGGCTCCCGGCAGCCAAATTGCCGGAGTTAGCCAGGGAGGGCGCCGAGACTCCGACGGCTGACGACGCGGGTGACGGATGCCCCGCGCGGCGGATGCCCCGCGCGGCGAACCCGACCGCAACTGTTGCCGTTCCGGACAATTGTTGCCAGTACGCGGGCAACAGCTGTCCGGAACGGGAACAGTTAGGCGGGGTTGGGCTACTTATCCCGGACCGGCGGGGCCGCCGCAGCCGCGAGCGTGGGCGGCAATCGGCATCCGTCGTCACGTAACTTCGGAGAAAACGCGAGATGCAGCCTTCGGTGGCCGCTTGAACGGAATGTCCCGGAAAGCTCAAACGTCAGCGGCGCGCGGCGGCCCCGGCCGCGACTGTTGCCGTTCCGGACAATTGTTGCCAGTACGCGGGCAACAGTTGTCCGGAACGGGAACAGTTAGGCGGGGTTGGGGTCCGGGTGCGGCGAGAGCGGCGAGACCGGCGAGAGCGGCGAGACCGGCGAGACCGGCGGGACCGGCGGGACCGGCGGGACCGGCGAGACCACGGGCGCCGTGCGGGACACCCGCGCCCGCGGATGCGCCGTCGTGTACATGTCGCGCAGGGTATCCGCGGTGACGAGCGTGTAGATCTGGGTGGTGGCCACCGAGGAGTGGCCGAGCAGCTCCTGAACCACGCGCACATCGGCCCCGCCCTCGAGCAGGTGCGTCGCGAAAGAGTGCCGCAGCGTGTGCGGCGAGACGTGCCCCTCGAGGCCGGCGCGTTCGGCCGCGGCCCGGATGATCAACCACGCGTTCTGCCGGCTGAGCCTCCTGCCGCGCAGTCCCAGGAACAGGGCCGGCGTCGCCGGTCCACGGGCGGAGAGCAGCGGTCTCCCCCGCACCAGGAACGTGTCGATGGCCGCGCGCGCGTAACTGCCGACCGGCACGATGCGCTGCTTGTCGCCCTTGCCGGTGAGGCGCACCACCTCGGGATCGAGCACATCGTCCACATTGAGGTTGACCACCTCCGAGACGCGGGCGCCCGTGGCGTAGAGCAGCTCGAGCAGCGCCTTGTCGCGCAGGTTGTGCACCTCGTCGCCGTCGGTCGCCGCGAGCAACAGCGTGACCTGCTCGATCGAAATGGCCTTGGGCAGCCGGGTGCCGAGCTTCGGCGGCTTGGACTCGTGGGCGACATCCGTGTCGACCACGCCCTCCTCGAGCAGAAATCGGTGAAACCCGCGAACGGTCGAGAGGATGCGCGCGATCGACGCCGCGGTCAGCGGCGACTCCTCGCGGGATCCCAAGAACCGCACGTAGTCGGAGATGTGCTGCCGGGTGACGTCGGCCAGCCCGGTCAGGTGCGCGTCCGCCAGCCACCGGCTGTAGATGGCCAGGTCACGCCGGTAGGCGGCCACCGTGTTGGTGCTCAGGCCGCGTTCGATCGCGATGTGCCGCAGATACGAGTCCACGGCCGCCGCAACGACCCCACCGGCAACTCCCGGAGCAGGCGGACCGCCCACACCCGTGACGCCCCGGCCAGCAGGAACACCGGCCGCACCGCTCACACCACCAGTCGAGGCCAACCGGTCACACCGTGTGGTCCCAATTGACCGGATGCCGCGGCCACGGCTCATCCGCCGCCCCGAGAGTGCTCCAGCCACGCGCGCGGGCTGCCTGGGCGGCGAGCACCCCGATCACCAGGGGCGGGTTCTGCACCCGGCGGGCCAGCACGGCATCGACACAGTCATCGAGCGGCACCCAGCGCACCTCGATGTCGGCTTCCTCCTCGGTACGTTCGAAGACCTCCGGAGCCGCGGCGAGGCCGCGCGCCAGGTAGATGCGGATGACCTCGTTGCTGCCGCCGGGCGAGGTGGCGAACTCACCGAGCACATTCCACTCGGTGGCGACGAGGTCGGCCTCCTCGGCCAGCTCGCGCTGGGCTCCGACGAGCGGATGCTCGCCGTCTTCGTCGAGCAACCCGGCCGGCAGCTCCCAGTCGCGCGTGCGCACGGGGTGCCGGTACTGCTTGATCAGCAGCACCTGGTTGTGCTCGTCGAGGGCGAGGATCGCCACGGCGCCCGGGTGGTCCAGGTACTCGCGCATGATGCCGGAGCCGTTATAGCCGAAGGTGTCGCGGCGGACATCCCACACCTTGCCGTCGAAGGCGATCTCGGTGGCTGTGACCGGGGCGAATGCGGGCTCGTCCGCCAGCATGGACGGGTCCGAGCCGGTGGAGTTGTCGGCGCTGACCGATCCCTCGGCCACGGCGTCAGACAACTGCCGGGACGTCGAGATCGTCGACGGCGTCGGACGCTTCGACCTCGAACAGGCGGCTGGCCTGCTGGCGGGCCAGGGCCGCGCTGATCAGGCCACGGAACAACGGATGCGCGTGGCTGGGCCGGCTGCGCAGCTCCGGGTGCGCCTGCGTACCGACGTAGAACGGGTGCTCCTCGCGCTTCAGCTCGACGTACTCGACCAGGTGGCGGTCGGGTGAGGTGCCCGAGAACCACAGGCCGGCATCCGCGATCTGAGAGCGGAACGCGTTGTTGACCTCGTAGCGGTGGCGGTGACGTTCGGACGCCTCGGAGGCACCGTAGAGCTCGGCCACGATGGATCCCTCGGCCAGGGCGGCCGGGTAGAGGCCCAGGCGCATGGTGCCACCCAGGTCGCCGCCCGCGATGATCTCGACCTGCTCTTCCATGGTCGCGATCACCGGGAACTCGGTGTCCTCGTCGAACTCCGAGGAGGATGCGCCGGTGAGGCCGGCCTTGTTGCGGGCGTATTCGATGACCATGCACTGCAGGCCCAGGCAGAGGCCGAGCACGGGGACGCCGTTCTCGCGGGCGAACTTGAGGGCGCCGAGCTTGCCCTCGATGCCGCGCACGCCGAAGCCGCCGGGAACGCAGATGCCGTCGAGCTCTCCGAGCAGGCGGTTCGCGCCCTCCTCGGTCTCGCAGTCGTCGGAGGCGATCCAGGTGACTTGGACCCTGGTCTGGTTGGCGAATCCGCCGGCGCGCAGCGCTTCGGTGACCGACAGGTAGGCGTCGGGCAGGTCGATGTACTTGCCGACCAGTCCGATGGTGACGGTGTGCTGGGGCTCGCGCACGGCGTCGAGCACCTTCTGCCAACCGGTCCAGTCGACGCTGGTGACGGGCAGGCCGAGATGGTCGGTGATGTACTTGTCCAGGCCCTGGTCGTGCAGCATGGTGGGGATCTCGTAGATGCTCGGCACGTCGACCGCGTTGACCACGGCGTCTTCATCGACGTCGCACATCAGCGCGATCTTGCGCTTGTTCGAGTCGGAGACGGGCCGGTCGCTGCGCAGCACGAGCGCATCCGGTTGGATGCCGATGGAACGCAGGGCGGCGACGGAATGCTGGGTGGGCTTGGTCTTCTGCTCCCCCGCGGCGCCGAGGAACGGCACCAGCGAGACGTGCACGAAGAAGACGTTGTTGCGGCCGAGTTCGTGGCGTACCTGGCGTGCCGCCTCGAGGAACGGCTGGGACTCGATGTCGCCGACCGTGCCGCCGATCTCGGAGATGATCACGTCGGGGCGTAGCTCGTCGCTGGCCTGCAGGCGCATGCGGCGCTTGATCTCGTCGGTGATGTGCGGGATGACCTGCACGGTGTCGCCGAGGTACTCGCCGCGGCGTTCCTTGGCGATCACCTGCGAGTAGACCTGGCCGGTCGTGACGTTCGCGGCCTGGTTGAGGTTGATATCGAGGAACCGCTCGTAGTGCCCGATGTCCAGGTCGGTCTCAGCACCGTCGTCGGTCACGAAGACCTCGCCGTGCTGAAACGGGTTCATCGTGCCGGGGTCCACGTTGAGATAGGGGTCCAGCTTCTGCATGACCACGCGGAGTCCGCTGGCCGTGAGGAGATTGCCGAGGCTCGCCGCCGTCAGGCCCTTGCCCAAAGAAGAAACGACACCACCGGTCACAAAGATGTGTCGTGTCGTGTCGTTGCGTACTGATTCGTCCGTGCTTTTATTTTCCACCACGGGCTTCGACTCTAGCATTGAGGGCTGACCTATTGGTTGGCGCGGGCGAGGTTCATGAGCTCCCGGGCATGTTCGAGTCCGCTCGCGGAATCGGGCAGGCCGGAGAGCAGGCGGGCCATTTCGGCGGCACGCTCGTCGCCGTGCAGCTGGCGCACGCTGCTGGCAGTGACGGAGCCGTCGCTGTCCTTGACGACGCTGAGGTGGTTGCCGGCGAACGCGGCCACCTGGGCAAGATGGGTGACCACGATCACCTGGGCGGTTTCGGCGAGCCGGGCCAGCCGGCGGCCGATCTCGATCGCCGCGGCGCCGCCCACCCCGGCGTCGACCTCGTCGAAGACGAAGGTCGGCACCGGGTCGGCCTGGTTGATGACGACCTCGATCGCAAGCATCACCCGGGACAGTTCGCCACCGGAGGCCCCGCGGGCCAGCGACCGTGGCTCCGCCCCCGCGTGCGGGCGCAGCAGAATCTTCACGAGGTCGCGTCCGGTGGCGGTGATCTCGGCCCGGCCGTCGACCTCGACCAGCAGCGACGCGTTCGGCATGGCCAGGGCGGCCAGTTCGGCGGTGACGGCCGCACCCAGGGCCTCTGCGGCAGCGCGACGGATGCCGGTGAGCTGGTCGGCGAGGCCGTCGGTCGACTGGCGTGCGGCATCCGTTTCGGTGCGGAGCGTGTCGATGCGGTCGGAGTCGCTGTCGAGTTCGAGCAGGCGGGCACTGCCGGTGTCGAGGGAGTCGATGGCTTCGTCAAGGCCGCCCGCGTACTTGCGGGCCAGGCCGGTGAGCTCCGAGCGGCGCTCCTGGACGACCTCGAGTTCGCGGGCACCATCGGCGTCGAGGCCGGCCAGGTAGCTGGAGAGCTGCGCGGCGATGTCGGCAACCAGGAAGCCGGCGTTCGCGAGTGCCTCGGCCAGGGGCGGCAGGGCCGGGTCGTGCTCGCCGGCCCGTTCGAGCTGGCGCCGGGCGGACTCGAGCAGGGCGACGGCGTCGGGCATCTCGTCGGGGTTCTCCTCGGCGGAGAGCAGCTCCCGGGCCTGGGCGGCCGCGATGCGCAGCTCCTCGAGGTTGCCGAGGCGTTCGGCGCGTTCGCTGAGCGACTCGTCTTCGCCGCGCTGCGGGGCGACGAGTTCGATCTCGTCGATGGCGGCACGCAGCGTGTCGGCCTCGCGGGCGCGCTGGTCCTGCTCGTCGACGAGTCGGTCGAGCTCGCCCTGGTGGCCCTGCCAGCGGTGGTAGGCCCGCTGGAACAGGTCGAGGGTGTCGGCGAGCGTCGGCCCGGCGAAGCGGTCCAGGGCTGCAGCCTGGGCGACGGCCGAACGCAGACGCACCTGGTCGGACTGGCCGTGCACGACCACGAGCTCGCCACCGAGGTCACTGAGCACGCCGGCGGGGGCGCTGCGCCCGCCGACCACGGCCCGGCTGCGTCCCTCTGCGGACACCGAGCGGCTGAGGATGAGTTCGGGTCCGTCGAGGTCTCCGCCGGCGTCCCGCACGCGGGTGGCGACGGTGCCGTCGGCGGGGATCAGCCAGCGGCCCTCGACCCAGCTCTGCGGCTGGCCCTGCCGCACCAGTCCGGGGTCGGCACGCTGGCCGAGCAGCAGGCCGAGGGCGGTGACGACCATGGTTTTGCCGGCGCCGGTCTCGCCGGTCACGGCGGTGAATCCGGGGCCGAGCGGCAGGGTGGCCTCGGCAATGACACCGAGGTCACGGATGACGAGTTCCTCGATCATGCGGAACTCCTATTCACGGCCGACCGGGCCTCTCCAGCCCGTGACGGGCAGGTTGAATTTGTTGACCAGTCGGTCGGTGAACGGGCCGCTGTGCAGGCGGGCCAGGCGAACGGGAATCGGTGAACGGCGCACGATCACGCGGGAGCCCGGCGGCAGGTCGTGCACGCGGCGGCCGTCGGCGCAGAGCACCGCGGCCCCGCCGGTGCGGGCGAGCACCTCCACGGCGAGCGACGAGTCCGGGCCCACGACGAGCGGGCGGGCGAAGAGGGCGTGGGCGCTGAGCGGCACCAGCAGCAGCGCGTCGAGCGTCGGCCAGACGATCGGGCCGCCACCCGAGAAGGCGTAGGCGGTGGAGCCCGTGGGGGTGGACATGACCACGCCGTCGCAGCCGAAGGAGGAGAGCGGGCGGCCGTCGACCTCGATGACGACCTCGAGCATCCGTTCACGGCTGGATTTCTCGACTGTGGCCTCGTTCAACGCCCAGGTCTCGTAGATCACCTGATCGCCGAGCTTGACCCGAACGGCGAGGGCCATGCGTTCCTCGACCAGGTAGTCGCGCAGCAGGGCCCGGCGCACGGCCTCACCGAGGTCGTCGCGCTCGCTCTCGGCGAGGAAGCCTACGTGGCCGAGGTTGATGCCGAGCAGTGGGGCCGAGCAGCCGCGCACGATTTCGGCGGCACGCAGGATGGTGCCGTCGCCGCCGAGCACGATCACGAGTTCGAGTTCGGTGGTCGCGACGCCCTCGTGCAGGATCGCGATCTGGTCGTCGAGGTCCGGGCAGTGCGCGAGCAGGTCGGCGCGCTCGTTGCGGGCCAGAACCGGCACGGCTCCGGCGGCCAGCAGCTGCTGGCAGACGGTGACGGCGGCCTCGAGGGAATCCGTGCGGCCGGTGTGCGCGACGACGAGGATGTTGCGTGGTGCTGCACTCATTTAGTCACTCCCACCAGCGCCGTTGTGCGTTCGATCCATTCTGTCGGATTGCTGCCGACCGCGCTCGACAGCCAGCACAGGTACTCGCGGTTTCCGGCGCCTCCGGCGATAGGCGAGGCGATCAAACCGTTCGTCTTGAGGCCGAGGTCCCACGCCGCCCAGAGCACACCGGCAATCGCGTCGGCGCGGAGGCCCGGATCGTGCACGATGCCCTCGCGGATACTGCCCTTGCCGACCTCGAATTGCGGCTTGATCAGCAGCACGAAGTCGGCACCGTCGGCGGCGGTCGCCACCAGGGCCGGCAGGACGGTGGTCAGGGAGATGAAGGAGAGGTCCGCCACGACCAGGTCGGCGCGCTGCGGCACGCCGGAGGCGGCCGCGATCTTCTCGGCCGTGGCGTAGCGCAGGTTGAACCCCTCGACGAGCACGAGTCGCGGCTCGGTCGCCAGCTGCGGGGCCAGTTGCCCGTGCCCCACATCCACCCCGATGACCTGGCCGGCGCCGCGTTCGAGCAGCACCTGGCTGAAGCCGCCCGTGGACGCACCGGCGTCGAGCACCGTGCGGCCCTCCACCGGAATGGCGAAGGCGTCGAGGGCGGCGATGAGTTTGTGGGCGCCGCGGCTGACGTAGTGGTCGGTGGCCGCCACCTCGATCAGCTGGGTGTCCCGCACCTTGGCGGATGCCTTGACGACGGGCGTGCCGTCGACCGTGACCAGTCCGCCCACGATCAGCTGCGCGGCGACGGTGCGGGACCGGGCCAGACCGCGCTCGGCGACGGCCGAGTCGAGGCGCTGGTCGGGCATCCGCTCGTCGGCAACGCCGGGGTCACTGGCACTGGTGTCGGGGGCGTCATCATCGGGGGCGTCCATCGGGGTTCCGTCGACGTCGGTCATGAGTGGCTCGCCCGGGGAACGTCTCCCCCTTCGAGGTGGCCCCGCAGCCCGTCGTGCTCCTGAACGTACGCGGCGGCGCGCTCCTCGAGGGGCCGGTCTTCGATCGCGGCGAGCCTCGCGGGAAGATCCTGGGTTACGTCGTCCGTCGTCACGTGGGGCTGATTCACCCTCTCCACGTTACCGTCCGAGATACAGTCGCTCCGGAACAGTGAGCCCGTAGATGGGCCGACCGGATGCCCAGATCGCGGCGCAGGCGGCGCGGAGCAGGTTGATCGCCCCGTCACCCTCGGCCACGATCGTGACGTCGGCGCCGACAATGCGCACCGTCGCCCCGTTCACCGTGGCGGAGGAGCCGTCCTTGGAGAACACCGTCTGCGGGTAGGGCTCGTGCAGCTGGCGCAGGTCGTCGAGGATATACGTCGGCCGCGACTGGGCGTCGGCGGCCAGGGTCTGCTTGGCCTTGTCGATGCCGGTGAGCACCAGTGCGGCCGGAATGCCGGCCCGGTTCGCGCCGAGGATGTCGGTGTCGAGGCGGTCGCCGATGAACAGGGGCGCCTGCGCATCGAAGCGGGTGACGGCCTCGGTGAAGATGGCCACCTCGGGCTTGCCGGCCACGATCGGCAGGCGACCGACGGCGATGTGCACGGCGGAGACGAGGGTGCCGTTGCCGGGCGCGATCCCCCGGGCCACCGGGATGGTCCAGTCGGTGTTCGTGGCGATCCACGGGATCTCCACTCCATCCTCGTTCGGGTGCAGGGCGAACGCGGCCTCGGCCAGGTCCTTCCAGCCGAGGTCGGGCGAGAAGCCCTGGATCACGGCGGCCGGAGCGTCATCCGCCGAGCGGGTGACGACGAAGCCACCCTTCTCGACCTCGGTCAGCAGGCCTTCGCCGCCGATCACGAGAATGCGCGATCCGGCCGGCACCTCATCCGCGAGCAGACGCACGGCGGCCTGCGGTGAGGTCACGACATCCGTCGCCACCGTGTGCAGGCCCAGTTCGGATAGGTGGTCCGCCACGGACTGGTCGGTGCGGGACGCGTTGTTGGTGAGGTAGCCGACCCGCATGGTTTCCGCCGCACGGTTCAAGCTCTCGACCGCGAACGGGATGGCCGCCGGACCGGCGTAGACCACGCCGTCCAGGTCGGCCAGAACCACGTCGACGCCGGTGAGCGGGGTGACCGGCTCAGGCACGCGGCGACGCCTGAGCATCGTGCTCCGCCTCGTCGGTGGAGTCGTCGGCGTCATCCGCGAACTCTTCGTCCGAAACGTCGGTCGCGTCGTCGTCGTCGGTGTCGTCGGGCTCTTCCTCGTCGATCTCGAGGATCTCCATGGTCTCGTCGAAATCGGTCACGCCGGACACGGCAGCGTCGGCCCGTTCGGCCCGCTCGTTCCACAGTTCGGCTGCGTCGTCGCGGCCCAGCTCGCCGAGAACCTCGGCGTAGGCGGCGAACAGCTCGGCGCTGTAAGAGAACGCGGTCTTCGGGTCCAGCTGCGGGATCTCGAGCTCGCTGAGCGCGGCCTCCGTCTCGCCGAGGTCCAGACGCGCCCCGGACATGGCGATCGCCAGGGCAACCTGAACGGATGCCGGCAGCGAGGCGCGCTCAACGGAGCGTCCCAGCTCTAGCGCCCGGTCCGGGCGGCCCACGCCGCGCTCACTGTCCACCATCAGCGCAAGCTGATCGTTGGAACCGGAGATGCGGCGATAGGTGCGCAGTTCTCGCAGCGCCAGGGCAAAGTCGCCCGTGGCGTAGGCGGTGATCGCGAGGCTCTCGCGCACTACGGCGATCCGGCCGGCACGACGGGCAGCCGACAGGACGTGGCGGTGAGCCAGCTCGGGGTCTTCGTCGATGACGCGGGCCGCCATGGCCAGGTGGCGGCCGACGGCCTCGGCGTTGTCCTTGCTGAGGGTCTTGAGCTCGTTGCGGGCGATCCGGTCGAGGTCCTGCGACGTGATGTCGTCGGGCAGCTCGGGGTCGTCGTGGCGCGGGCGCACCGAACGAAGCTCGCGCTGCATGCGCTGCTCTTCAGTCATCTCCTCTTCGACGACACGGGCATCGCGGTCACCGCGGGCCGGGGCACCGTCACGGGTCCACAGCTTCTTACCAGCGTCTCCGCGCGGAGCTCCGGCACGGTTCGGCGAACCGCCGCGCTGGGTCCAGGGCTTCTCGCCGCCCTGCTGCGGGCGATCGCTGCGCTCGGGACGGGCGCCGTCCTTGGCCCAGGGCTTGCGCTCCCCGCCGCCGGAGGGACGATCGGAGTTGCCCCGGTACGGAGGACGCTCACCCTGCTGCGGACGATCAGAGTTGCCCCGGTAGCCACCGGCAGAGGGACGGTCCGAGTTACCACGGTAGGGGGGACGCTCACCCTGCTGCGGACGCTCGGAGTTGCCCCGGTGAGGAGGACGCTCGCCACCCTGCGGGCGTTCAGAGTTGCCCCGGTAAGGAGGACGCTCGCCACCCTGCGGGCGTTCAGAGTTGCCCCGGTAGCCACCGGTAGCGGGACGGTCCGAGTTGCCACGGTAAGGGGGACGCTCACCCTGCTGGGGACGGTCAGTGTTGCCACGGTAAGGGGGACGCTCACCATCACGCTGGGGACGGTCCGAGTTGCCACGGTAACCTCCCGTGGCCGGGCGGTCGGAGTTGCCGCGATAGGGAGGACGCTCACCATCACGCTGGGGACGGTCAGTGTTGCCACGGTACGGAGGACGCTCACCACCGTTGGACGGACGCTCGGAATTTCCACGGTAACCGCCCGTGGAGGGACGATCGGAGTTCCCGCGGTAGGGAGGACGCTCGCCACCCTGCTTTGGACGCTCGGAATTACCGCGGTAAGGGGGACGCTCACCGTCACGCTGCGGACGGTCGGAACGGCCCTGGTAACCCCCGTTGGAACGACGATCGTCTCGTCCGCCGTCGCGTGATTCGTTGTCGTGCGTTCCTGAAGGGCTCACTGTGTCTCCTGTGTAATTTGACCTGTCATTTCGACAGACCTTTCAAGACTAACTCAACGCCAAATGACCACCCGTCTGGGAGGTCATTTTGGTCGATTCCGTTCACCTCCGGCGGTGTCATACCGGGCCGCGGCGAGTGTCCCCTTTCCGGTCGAGAGTGGTGGCTCTACGGGCACTTTCGACCGGACGGAGACACTCACTCCGGCTTACCGCAGGGAAATCACCTCGAGGGTGGCCAGCTGTCATCGGTGGAGGTGTGCCCTCCCCACGGGGTGGCGAGGTTCGTGCCGCCCGGTGTGGAGGTGAGCGCCCGGTGTGGAGGTGGGCGCAGGTAGAGCGTGCGTCGACTTTCAAAGGATGCGCCGGCGGGGCGGCTTGGCCGGGCCGTGTGTGTGTGGCTAACTCAGGATATCCGTTGCCCGCCGTGACCGGCTGCCGCGGATCGGTGCGGCACGGGTGCGGATGCCCGGTGCGGCCTGGTTGGATCTCCTGAGTTGGCCACGACCGCTACCGGATGGTGTGCCCCGCCGGGTGGGTGGGGCGGGGTGGTGGTTAACGCACAATGGCCACCCGTGAGGGTGGCCATTGTGTGTGTT